>CANNLO010000007.1 GCA_947505055.1 Methylococcaceae bacterium
ACCGGAAAAACCGCTGTTTTTTACCTGCGTCAACAAATGGTCGATGCCTCGATTATTAAAACCCATACGGTTAATAATCGCCTGATGTTCAGGCAATCTGAATAAACGCGGTTTTGGATTGCCGGGTTGCGGACGCGGCGTTACCGTGCCAATTTCAACAAAGCCAAAACCCAAAGCGTCCAGCTCATTAATATAGTCGCCATTTTTATCCATACCGGCCGCCAGACCGACCGGATTTTTAAACTCCAGACCCATCACGGTGACTGGTTTGTGTTCGATTTTTGGATAAATTAATTTGCCCAGACCAGAAACATAAGTGGCGCTTAAAAGCTTAAGCGTTACTTCATGAGCCGTTTCAGGGTTCAGCGAAAATAAAAACGGGCGTAATAAAGGATAAAGATTCATGGCGATTACCTCGATTAATGTTCGCTAGTTAATTGATAGGGTTCCGGTGTCACTGCAGTGGGTCGCTGTAAAACCAGATCGACCATCAATTGCGCCGAGGCGGGACCCATTGCCAGTCCGTTTCTAAAATGACCGGCGTTAATAAATAAGTTACTGAGCTCGGGATGTTTGTCGATATACGGAATGCCCTGCTCGGTGCCCGGCCTTAAGCCTGCCCAATGTTTAATCACCGGAAAATGCTTTAGCGACGGCAATAAATTAACCGCAAACTCATGCAATCGGTCTTTGGCAGCTCTCGTTGTGGTCTTGTTAAACTCAGCCAGCTCTACCGTGCTGCCCGCCAATATTTTACCGTCCCGACGCGGAATCAGGTATTGGTCGCCATCGAGTACCATGTGTTTTAGCGTTTCCGGACGCGCTTCAAACAACAACATTTGACCTTTTACCGGCGCGATTTTTGGCGTGTCGCTACCGGGGGAAAACTGCCCAAACAGATTTCCAGTCCAGGCACCGGCAGCAACAATCAACTGATTAACGTCAATTTTTCCCGACGTGGTTTCGATTGCGCTAATACGATTTTTATCGCGAATAATGCCGGTAGTTTCGCAGTGTTCGATAAGCGTAACGCCTTTATTCTTCAAGTCTTGCCGTAACGATTTTACCAGACGGGGGTTTCTGGCCTGGGCAATTTCCGGCAACCACAGCGGCTGTTCAGGGCTTGTGTTTAGGTCGATAAAAAAATCGGCACCGGCAGATTGATGCGCAATATTACCGGCCTTACACCAATCAACGGCGGCGGCATGATCCGGATTTTTAACGATCAACATGCCGCAGGGTGTCCATTCCGGATCAAGCTGGGTATCGGCAATCAGTTCTGCGGCCAGCGCTGGATAAAGTTTCAGGCTTTGCAATACCAAGCGGGTAATGGCGTCCGCTTGTCGCCAGGGATAAAGTGGCAGCAAAATACCGCCGCCCGCCCAGGAAGATTCCTGGCCCAGCTGGTTTTTTTCAATAATCGCGACGCTCGCGCCAGCTTTTACAAACTCGCGGGCCGTAAGCAGGCCAATAATGCCGCCGCCAATCAGGGTTATATCGGGTGTTGTGGTCATGAATGTGGGTAAGAATTAAAGCAAAAGTGGGTTTTTTGAAGAGTGATTGGGGTATTAATGTTCAACGCCCTGGGAGCTTAAACGCTAAAATCATCAGATAATTTTGTTAAAACCTTGAATACTTTTTCGTCTTTTTGTTCACTGACTTGGTCCTCGACTAATAAAATAACTTTTACATGCCGACCTTCCCAGTTTGAATAAAGTTTTGGGATTTCAATATGACCATTATAAATTGTTGATTCAAACTCTATTGCTTGCACGGTCCGCCCCTGAATTAAATATTTATTTGTTAAACTGATTAAATTCTTTTGATAAAGAATACCACACTCTAAGCCAATTTTATTCTGCGCCCGCATTAACATAAAGCGTTAATTAATCAGTGGCTTTTTTGGCTTTTATATCGCGCAATACCCTGTCGTTATTGCTTGTAGTTTGGAAACTAAAAATGAATGTTTTTGTTGTTTTTTACCTACAAATACATAATTGTAATCAACAAACCACGCATAGCTATTGATATATAAGGATTAATTAATATCAAAAAAGAGACATTAAAACTTGTAGGCATGCGTTTTAACTGCTACTATTATCACCGTAAGATAAGCTTTGTTGTTAATAAGCAAATTTTTTATAAAACAATAACCTCATGAGGGGGATAAATGATCAATAAAACTAAACTGGTACTGGGCATTGCAGCAGCTACTTTAACAGTCGCTGGCACGCTAGTTTCCACTGACGCAATGGCTCATGCAAAAAAAGCCAAAGCTCACGTTGTAACTGAATCTTCAAGTTCATATTCTTCAAGCACTACTAGCCATTCAAACGCTAAGATGGATGCTTTGGAAGCCCAGTTACAAAACATGCAAGCTGAAATTTTAAGCTTAAGAGCACAGGCTAACCGCCCTGCTTCCAACCCAGAAGCTGGTAAAGTTCAGGAACTGGATCAGTGGATGACTGATGTTAAGTCTGGAAAGTCTAAAGTAGAAGCGCCTAAAGACCATTTGTTCTCTGTTCGTGGCGGCTGGATGCATCAGAATGACAATCGTGACGGTACTGCGACTTTAGGTGGAGTTAATCCAGATTTTGGTGCTGATAGAGATGCCCATTATTACGGTGGCGCGATCGATTTCAATGTTAACAATGATCTGTTCGGATTGATGAATCATACCTCTTTCGGTATTGAATTCGGCGTTGAATATGCGCAGTTAGCTGAAAGCAAGCCAAATGGTCTGGGTGGGGAACTTGCTGACGTCAATCAGTTAAGAATTAATGCGTCACCTAAAGTTAAATTTATGCACGGCAATAAATTCAGACCATGGTTAATTCCAGTTGGTTTGGATATCAACATTATCAGTCCTCCATCTTCTGCAATTACTGTGTTGAACACTGGTATGCAGTTTGGTGCCGGTGCTGAATATGAATTGCTGAGAGGCATTGTTATCGGTGCTGATGGTCGTTATCATCATTCATTTGATAATGTCGACGGTGTTAGCACTGACGGCTTCACATTGGGCGGTTCTGTAGGTTTCAAGTTCTAAGTTTAACTACTTAGCGAAATCGAAAAGGGAGGGCTTTAAACCCCTCCCTTTTTTTTGGCTAAATTTTGGCTACATAATTCATAGATTTTGGCATTTGTTGAACTTTGTATGTTTTTGCCTTAGACTTGTACTTATAGATGTACAACTTAACGAGGTGTGTGATGCGGATTATTTCTTTTACCCAGGCACGTAGCAGTTTGAAAGCCGTTCTTGATGGAGTGGTTAATGACGCGGATTGTACGGTTGTAACCCGTCGCGATGCAGAAAATGCGGTCATTATGTCCATGGACTATTACAATAGCTTAATGGAAACCGTACATTTATTAAAAACACCTGCAAATGCCGCGCATCTTGCCAAATCTATCGAGCAATATAAAACGGGTAACAGTAAAGAGCGGGATATTATTGATGAGTAGAATGTTAGCCTGGACGGATGCGGCATGGGCTGACTACATTTACTGGCAAGGGCAGGATAAGAAAACGTTAAGACGCATCAATAAGTTAATTGCAGATACAAAAAGAACACCGTTTGAGGGCATGGGCAAGCCGGAAGCGTTAAGGGAAAACCTGTCCGGTTTTTGGTCAAGACGTATCGACGAAGCAAATCGCCTGGTTTATGCGATGGATGATAAGTACTTAACCATCATTGCCTGTCGATATCACTATGAAAGCAACTGAATGAGGCGTAGGTCGAGCGGCCGCGTTTGTTGGCAACCTATGGAAATAGTTGAGAAAGCGATATATATTTTGGCTGTTATAGATTCCCGTCGTAATGTAGATGATGTTTTATTAGAGCATTTAATCCGAATAAACAATGAACCCCCTATATCCTGAGTTAACCCCCTACCATACTTTTTTCCTGGCAACCGGCAGTCAACATTCGGTTTATGTGGAACAAAGCGGCAATCCTGACGGCATTCCGGTTGTTTTTCTGCACGGCGGCCCGTGTTCCGGCACGCGTCCCGATCACCGGCGGTTTTTTAATCCCGATTTGTACCGGATTATTCTGTTCGATCAGCGCGGCTGCGGCCTGTCCTTGCCTTTTGGCGAACTGGAAAACAACACCACCCAGGATTTAATTGCCGACATGGAGCGCATCCGGCAAGAACTGCTCATTGATCAATGGCTGGTATTTGGTGGCTCGTGGGGCGCAGCACTGGCCTTGTTGTATGCCCAGCAACACAAAGACCAGGTGCTGGGTTTGATTATTCGCGCGGTATTTTTGGCGCGGCAACAGGATTCGGACTGGTTTGCCAAAGACGGCGCAGGCAAAATTTATCCCGAACAATGGCAACGGTTGCTAGAAAGCCTTCCGGAAGCACGTCGGGACAATCTGATGCAGGGAATCTGCGACGCGTTATGGGGCGATGATCAGGTAGCGCAAAGACGCGCCGCCAGAGAATGGATGGCCTGGGGCGGACAAGTCGCCTTGGGCAACGATTTTCAGCCTGACCGAAAAAGCGAACATGCAACGGAAAAAATGGTCAAACAAGTACGCATGGAACTGCATTACGCCAAGCATCATTATTTTATCGAAGAAAACCAGATTCTGGCTAACTGCGGCAGCCTGATAGACATTCCAACAGTGATTATTCATGGTCGACTTGATTTTGTCTGTCCGCTCGAAGCCGGTTACAGCTTACATAAAGCTTTGCCGAACGCCGAGTATATTTTATTGCCTGACGCCGGTCATATTGCCCAGGGTAAAGACATGATCAACGCGCTGATCGTGGCAACTGACCAATTTGCCGAGCAAAAACAGTAACTGAACTTGCATTCATCTGCCCAGAAATGCCGTAAATGCTTTATCATTAGCAATATTTAGACTGCGATTAATGGGTTGGCACATTAATTTGAGTCGCTGGAACACACTCTAAACTGATAAATGAAATTAGACGATCAAAAACTGCGCGAATTGGGTTTAGCGGTTATTCAAGTGGAAACACAGGCGATTGCCGCCCTGGCCGAACAGATTAACGACGACTTTGTGCTGGCCTGCAAGTTAATGTTCGATTGCAAAGGTCGCGTGGTTGTAACCGGCATGGGCAAATCAGGCCATATTGCCGGTAAAATTGCCGCTACTTTGGCCAGCACCGGAACCCCGGCTTTTTTCGTGCATTCAGGCGAAGCCAGTCATGGCGATTTGGGCATGATTACCCAACACGATGTAGTGCTGGCGTTATCAAACTCCGGTGAAACCGAAGAAGTTTTAACGATACTGCCAATTATTAAGCGTCTGGGCGTGCCGTTGATTGCGCTGACCGGCAATCCAAACTCAACACTAGCCAAATTTGCTACCACCCATATCAACGTCGCTGTTGAACAGGAAGCTTGCCCGCTGGGTCTTGCACCGACCTCCAGCACCACAGCGGCTTTGGTGATGGGCGATGCGCTGGCGGTTTCATTACTGGAAGCACGCGGCTTTACCCGCGATGATTTTGCCTTATCGCATCCGGGGGGCAGTCTGGGACGCCGCCTGTTATTATTGGTGGGCGATATTATGCATGCCGGGGAACAAGTCCCCAGTGTGCCAGAATCGGCGCTGATCAGTCATGCCTTGCTGGAAATGACCGAAAAGAAATTGGGCATGACCGCAATTGTCGATGCCGATAGCCGAGTCATCGGCATCTTTACCGATGGCGACTTGCGCCGAATGCTGGCCAAGAATCTTGATGTTCACAAGACTCTGATTACTGAAGTGATGACCGCCAATTGCGCGGTTATATCCAAAGATATTTTGGCTGCGGAAGCAATGCAGATTATGGAACGGAAAAAAATCAACGCCTTAATTATTGTCGATCAGCAGCACAGAGCGATCGGCGCTTTGAATATGCATGACCTTGTTCGCGCAGGAATTGTGTAATGACAGATAAGCAGCTTGTTCTGGAAAAAGCCCGAAAACTTAAATTGCTGATTCTCGATGTGGACGGTGTTTTAACCGATGGTCGCCTGTTTTTCGATAACGATGGCAACGAATACAAGTCGTTTCATGCCCGTGACGGTCACGGTATTAAACTATTGAGACAAACCGGCGTTGAAGTTGCAGTGATTTCCGGGCGAAAATCAAATTCAGTCGCGCTCCGCATGAAAAGTCTGGGTATCGAATATGTTTATCAGGGGCATGAAAATAAAATTGCCGCGTTTAACGAGATCATTGAAAAGCTGGGCATAACGCCGGATCAGGCTGCCCATGTCGGCGATGATTTACTGGATTTGCCGATCATGACCCGGGTGGGACTGGCAATCGCGGTCAATGATGCCAATTTTGCCGTTAAACAACGCGCCGATTGGTGTACGACCTTATCTGGAGGTCAAGGTGCGGTCAGAGAGGTCTGCGATTTTATAATGCAGGCCCAAGGAAGTTTCGATGAAGTATTGGGCGCCTACCTGATATGAGTTGGATAAAAGACAACTTCGGTTATCTTTGCCTGCTTATTTTCGCTGGAGTTAGCTGGTGGCTGGTTAAATTGACCGGCTTGGATGATTTTAATCGTATAATTGCACCAGCACACAGCCCGGATTATTTCAGCAAGGGCTACACAAAACTGGAAATGAATGAGCTGGGTCGGCCGAAAAGTAAATTATCGGCTGAAAAATTGATTCATTACAGCGATGACAACACGACTTATATGACGCAACCGGTGATGTTTTTTTATAACGATAAAACACCGCCCTGGATCATCAAATCGGATACTGGGGTTTTATCCGCCGATGGCAAGGATTTATCGTTAAACGGGAAAGTTTATGTGGATCGGGCACCGGCTAAAGGTGCGAGGGAACTTAAGATTCATACGTCCAATTTAAAAGTTAAGCCGGAAACCAGTTATGCAGAAACAAGTGAATGGGCAGAGTTGATAAGCCCGCCGAACTGGACGACAGGAATCGGTATGAAACTGATTTTTGCAGAGCCCGTTCATCTGGAACTGCTCTCTAAAGTAAAAGGTAGCTATGAAAAAAAATAATACAAATCGCGTTTTCGCCAGCTGTTTAATGTTGTGGTCGGTTTATTGTGGATCAGCTTACGCACTTCAAAGCGATGGCGATCAGCCGATAGTTATCGACTCAAATACGGCAACTTATGATGATGCAAAAGCCATCAGTATTTATACCGGTAATGTCATCTCCATTCAGGGCAGTATTCGGGTAAACTCGGACAAGCTTGTGGTCTATTTCATAAACGGTGAAGCCGATAAGATGGTGTTTACCGGAAATCTGGCAAAATTCAAACAAACACCTAAAGAAGGTGACCAAGATATTACCGGAGAAGCCTATACCGGCGAATTTTATCCTAAAAAGAACCTGTTGATTTTGATTGGCCATGCCACTGTCCGGCAAGGCGGAGGCGTTTATTCCAGTGACATGATTGAATATGATCTGAAAACGTCGCTGGTTAAAGCGGGCGAAAAGGAATCAGCCTCGAAACGGGTGCATGTGGTGTTGCAACCCAAAGCCAAAGAACAACCCGCGACAGGAAAATAAAGAATGATAAGTCTATCTTCTGCAGCTCTTTTAGCCCTTTGGTTTTGACGAATGACCAGACTAGCCGCAAGCCAACTGATTAAAAGCTACAATAAACGCAATGTGGTTAACGGCGTTTCACTGCATGTCGACACCGGTGAGGTCGTTGGCCTGCTAGGGCCGAACGGTGCTGGCAAAACTACCAGCTTTTATATGATGGTTGGCTTGATGAAAGCTGATCAAGGTGAAATCACCCTAAACTCACAAGTCATCACCCATCATCCGATGCATTTGAGAGCGGCACTGGGCATCGGCTATTTGCCTCAGGAGCCGTCAGTTTTCAGAAAATTGAGTGTCGCTGACAATTTACGTGCCGTCTTGCAAATTCGATCTGATTTAACCCGAATGCAGGAGGAATTGATCATAGAAGAGCTATTGGAAGAGTTTCATATCGGTCATTTACGTAACCAAATAGCCCTGGGATTATCGGGCGGTGAGCGTCGACGTGTAGAAATAGCAAGGGCTCTGGCGACTAATCCGCAGTTTCTATTGCTGGACGAACCTTTTGCCGGCGTTGACCCGATCTCGGTCGACGACATAAAGAAAATTATCGAATATTTGAAAGAACGAGGCATTGGCGTATTAATTACTGAACATAATGTCAGGGAAACCCTAGGCATTTGTAATCGTGCGTATATACTTAACGAAGGGAAAGTTATTGCAGAAGGCGGCGCGGAAGCCATCGTTGCTAACGAGGAAGTCCGTAAAGTTTATTTAGGCAATAATTTTAGTCTTTAACGAGTACATTTGATCTTCAACCTTGAGTCTTAAATGAAACAGTCCTTAAATCTTCGCCTGGGCCAACAGCTCTCCATGACGCCGCAATTGCAGCAGGCGATCAAGTTGCTGCAAATGTCGACCTTAGAGTTGCAGCAGGAAATTCAGCAAGCTCTTGAGTCCAATATGATGCTGGAAGTCAATGAGGAAGAAAGTACAGTTAATGAGGCTGAAATAACGCCAGAGAAAAAAGTCGATAACGCGGATTTGTTGACCAGCCAGGGCTCGCAAACCGACATGCCGGACGAATTGCCCATTGATTCTTCGTGGGATGATGTTTATGAATACGCTATGGAGTCTGGCTCCCATTCGGACGAGACGGTTGAATTTGAATCTCAACGCTGCAAATCTTCAACTTTGCTGGATCATTTATTATGGCAAGTCGAGTTGACGTCTTTTTCAGACCGGGATAATGCTATTGCAATGGCCATTATTGATTCAATCAATCCCGATGGTTATCTGAGCAGTAGCCCTGAAGATATTTTTCATGGCCTGCAAAGCCAGCTGGATGATCTGGAGTTCGATGAAGTTAACGCAGTATTGCATCGCATACAAAACCTTGATCCAGCCGGTGTTGCCGCCATTGATTTACAAGATTGTTTACGGTTGCAATTACTTCAATTGCCGGAAAGTACGCCTTATAAACAAAAAGCTCTGCTGCTGGTAACACGCTATCTTGATATGCTGGCTACGCATGATCAATCCAAGCTGATGCGTAAACTGGATTTGACCGACCGCCAACTGGATGAGGTCGTGGCTCTGATAAGAACCCTAGACCCTAAACCCGGTGCGCAGATTCAGGATTCTGATTCGGAATATGTTATTCCTGATGTCTACGTCAGCAAACAAAATAATGTCTGGCAAGTCAGTTTGAATCCGGATATTGCGCCTAAATTGCGCATCAATCCCTTTTATTCAGGCATGATAAAGCGGGCTGATAACAGCAAAGATAATGTCTGCATGAAAGATCATTTGCAGGAAGCGCGCTGGTTTATTAAAAGTCTGCACAGCCGTAATGATACTTTATTGCGGGTTGCACGATGCATCGTGTCAAAGCAAACCGGATTCCTGGAGAATGGTTCGATAGCCATGAAGTCAATGGTATTGAGAGATATTGCCGAGGAACTTGAGTTGCACGAATCCACTATCTCCAGGGTAACAACGCAAAAATATATGCACACGCCCAACGGAATTGTCGAGTTCAAGTATTTCTTTTCCAGTCACGTTTCAACCGAAGGAGGCGGTGAGTGCTCATCAACGGCGATCAGAGCGTTCATTAAAGAACTTATTAGTAATGAAAATCTGGCAAAACCGTTAAGTGATAGTAAAATAGCCGAGTTATTAAAAGAAAAGGGCATAAATGTTGCTCGAAGAACTATCGCCAAATATCGGGAAGCTATGCTCATTTCATCATCAAGTCAGCGCAAGCGTCTTTTATAGCGCTAGCCGATCCCCATAACAAACAAACCAATCTCATAATATAAAGGAGTTTTATCACATGCAAGTTATCGTAACAGGTCATCATTTAGAAGTAACCGAAGCCTTAAAAGCTCACATTGACTCGAAATTTGAAAAATTAGCACGTCATTTCGACAATGTTACTGATGTACACGTCATTTTAAGCGTGGAAAAATTAATTCAAAAAGCTGAAGCAACCCTGCAATTAAGCGGCGCCAAACTGTTTGCCGAAGATCATCAAGAAGACATGTATGCCGCTATCGATGCGATGGTAGACAAGCTTGATCGTCAAATCACCAAACACAAAGAAAAAACCTCACAACATAGATAAGCAGGAGCAAGGTTAAAGGGGCAAGGTGACAGGCGTTTTAATACCTTGATCCTTTAACCCTGGACCTGATTTTATGAAACTAATCATCGTCAGCGGACTTTCCGGTTCGGGTAAAAGTATCGCACTGGATACACTGGAAGATTGCGGTTATTACTGCATCGATAATTTACCGGTGACCTTGCTGGAAAATTTCATAAATCATGTCATGCTGGTCGATCAGAAGACCTATGCCAAAACTGCTATAGGTATTGATGCCAGAAACCAGTGCGAAAGCCTGGTCAATTTTTCAGAAAACCTGCAGTTGATTCGTAACAAGCAGATTGATTGTGAAATCATCTTCATGCAGGCCGAAGAATCGACTTTATTAAAGCGTTATAGCGAAACCCGGCGTCGCCATCCCTTGACGGATTTAAATGTACCGTTAAGAGAAGCGCTAAAAATAGAAAGGGAGATGTTAACGCCAATAGCCCGGCACGCCAGCGTGGTTATTGATACCAGTCGCACCCATTATCATCAATTGCGCGAGCTGATTAAGGACCAGATTGGCGAACGGGATGCGCAGCATATTTCCTTGCAATTTCAATCTTTTGGTTTCAAACATGGCGTTCCGCTGGATGCCGATTTTGTATTTGATGCCCGCAGTTTACCCAATCCCTATTGGATGCCAGAATTACGCGGCTTGACGGGTAAAGACCAGCCTGTTATTGACTTTCTTAATCAACAAGAACATGTTGCAGAACTTTTTATTGATGTAGCCGGATTTTTAGGTCGCTGGATACCCCGATTTGAAGCAGAAGGGCGCAGTTATTTAACGGTAGCCATCGGCTGTACAGGCGGACAGCATCGTTCGGTCTACTTGGTGGACGCTTTGGCCAACCAATTCAAAGACTTTTCTTCAAATGTCATCGTCCGTCATCGGGAATTGCAGTAAGTTTTTTATTCTAATCAGGATAGCTAAATTTAGAATATAGCGGCATTAACAGCTGCCAGTAATTACAAATACCGGCAAACTTTGTGTGTCGATCAAAAAACAGGCATTTTTTGATGAGCTTTAGATTTGTATGGTGGAACTATACAGGTTGGACAGCGAACTAAGCAATCCAACCTGCATGGTTTTATTTCAAAGATAGCGTTTCTGCACGGCCTATCATTTCAATGTTTAACTTGTCTTCTTTACCCAGCCAACCAATGGCGCGTTGAACGTCATTTCTACTGAGACCAGTATCAGTCGTAACTTTATTGACACTTGAAGGTCCGTTTTTATCCAAATAATGCCAGACTGTTCCTGCTGCTTCGCTAATTGCATTAATCATAGTGATCACCTTTAGTTAGTAGTTAGTTTTGTTGCGTTAAAAAGTCTTAGATTGATGCTCAGGCAACACGATATTAAGCTCCAGTGTTTCCTGAGTATCGTTTTGTTCAAAATTAACGGATATCGCGTCTTGGTCTACGTTAATATATTTTCGGATAACTTCCAGTAATTCTTTTTGCAATTGAGGCAGGTAAGAAGGTTGATTTCTGGAACTGCGCTCGTGTGCAACCAGAATTTGCAGTCTTTCCTTTGCAAGTGATGCCGAACTTGCTTTAGATATTCTAAAATAATCCAGTAAGCTCATTATTTACCCCCGAAAAACATCCCAAATAGACCTTTTTTCTCATCAATAAACCGATGAGGTCTTTCTTCGCCTAAATAACGGGCAACGATATCGGCATACGCTTGACCCGCATCGCTTTTTTCGTCAAGAATTACGGGCATACCGGAGTTTGAGGCATTCAATACCGATTTTGATTCCGGAATGACACCCAACAAATGCAAAGATAAAATCTCCTGAACATCATCTACACTCAGCATTTCGCCTAATTTAACTCTGTCTGGCGAGTAGCGTGACAACAACAGGTATTCGCGAATGGGCTCTTCGTTTTGCTCTGCCCGGCGCGACTTGCTCGATAAGATACCCAGCATGCGATCCGAGTCACGCACTGAAGAGACTTCGGGGTTGGTTACAATAAACGCGTCATCGGCAAAATACATCGCCAAATGCGCACCTTTTTCAATCCCGGCAGGTGAATCACAGACGATATATTTAAAGTCCTTTTTTAATTCGTCTAAAATTTTGCCGACACCTTCCTGACTCAGCGCGTCTTTATCGCGAGTTTGCGAAGCAGGCAAGATGTAAAGCAGATTGCAGTTTTTATCACGAATCAAAGCTTGGTTAAGCGTTGCTTCACCGTTAATGACATTAACAAAATCATAGACCACACGGCGCTCACAGCCCATGATTAAATCCAGGTTACGCAAACCCACATCAAAATCGATCACAGCTGTTTTATGCCCTTTTTTTGCAAGCCCCATGGCTATGGCAGCGCTGGTGGTAGTTTTGCCAACGCCACCTTTACCTGATGTTACGACTATAATTCGTGCCACACACAACCTCTCAAAATTGATTTAAATTAAATGTCTTTAATAACTAAAGTATGGTTTTGCAAATAGATTTGTACGGGTTGGTGAAGAACGGTTCCGTTTAAATCTTCGCTTATTTTGTAGTTTCCGGCAATCGAAATAAGTTCAGCCTGCAAATCGGAACAGAAAATGCGCGCCTCCGTGTTGCCTTGCACTCCCGCTAAAGCCCGTCCCCTTAGCGATCCGTATACATGAATATTACCCTCCGCCATAATTTCAGCACCGGCACTTACCTGCGCCAAAATGACCAAATCACCGACCGCATATATTCTTTGACCTGAACGAACGGGGTGGGTAATCATAGTGGTGGGAGCGGGAACTGCTGATTCAGAAATAACTGGAGCGGGGACTGGCTGGGGAGGTTGTTGTTTTTGTTCGGGAGCTACGACAGTAACATGATGACTGGTATGAACAGGGACGCCAAGCTTTAAAGCTTGTAGATTCTGTTCTGTGCTGCCTTTGCGGATTCCGATAGGCAATAAACCCAGAGCCCTTATCGTACCGATGAGTTTGGTAACATTGATGTCAAGTTCATTTTTATTCAGCTCCTGAACGTCAAGCACCAAAGGCGAATTTTTAAAAAACTCCGGCGCCAGATGGATTTTTTCCTTCAACTGCTGCTCGATAGCAATCATGTCGTTACTTACCAAAACCAAAACTGGCACGGAAAAGGTGCTGCTTTTGAATTCAAGTATCGTGTCTTTTTGAGCGTCTATTGACATCCGTTAAATCTGCTTAGCCAAGAATGAAGCTGATTCTAACATTGCTGACAAAAAAAATCATGTTTACAGTGCAGCTTAGCGGGTTTTTTACTGCTGCGAGCAAATCAGCCCTCAAATAATTTTAAGCATTTGATGATGCCTGGATATTACCCCGAGACTCACTGAGTAGCTTTACCTAGCCTCCAATAAGATATTAAAAAGACTCAGGTTTATCAAAACCATTTGTTTTATATGGTGTTTATAGCATTAGCTCTACGCTTTAGGCTTGCAATCCGCTGCATTATCCTTTAACTTAGTTTATATCCGTAAAGGCTAGGGGTGCTTTGCCGTTTCCAAATGATGAATTGGAAATGGCCAGGCTGAGAAAAACCCTTTGAACCTGACCCCGGTTAATACCGGCGTAGGAAAGCCGTGACTTCCCTGCGCCCTGTTGTTTTGTTGTTGGAGATAAACATGAGCGCTGTCCTTAAAGAAATTACAACTACCGAATCCAGTAGTGTAAAAATAGATTCCTACCCCGCATCCGAAAAAATATATGTTCAAGGCAGCCGTCCCGACATACAAGTTCCCATGCGTAAAATCAACTTGTCCGATACCCCTGTGCATTTTGGCTCAGCTGAAGGTGCAGAAAAAAATCCGCCAATTTATGTTTATGATACCTCAGGTGTTTATACTGATCCGAATGTTGAAGTTGATTTAAAAAAAGGACTGGGGGCCATTCGTTCTGGCTGGATAACCGAGCGCAACGACACTGAAGAATTATCCGGTCCCAGCTCTGAATTTGGTCGTCAACGTCTTGAAGATGTAGCTACTGCTGATTTGCGTTTTGAACATATCCGCAAACCGCGTAAAGCGATAGCCGGAAAAAACGTCTCTCAAATGCACTATGCAAGACAGGGCATTGTTACCCCGGAGATGGAATACATCGCTATACGTGAAAACCAGAAAATGGAAGAAATGCGTCATTTATGGAAAGACCAGCATCCTGGCGATTCTTTCGGGGCATCCATTCCAGAGACTATTACACCTGAGTTTGTTCGTGACGAAGTCGCCAGAGGACGCGCGATTATTCCTTGCAACATCAACCATCCAGAATTGGAGCCGATGATTATCGGTCGTAACTTCCTGGTTAAAATCAATGGTAATCTGGGTAATTCAGCAGTCACATCTTCAATTGAAGATGAAGTTGAAAAAATGCTTTGGGGTATTCGTTGGGGCGGCGATACCATTATGGACTTATCCACCGGCAAAAATATCCACGAAACCCGCGAGTGGATTTTGCGCAATTCTCCCGTACCAATCGGCACCGTGCCTATCTATCAGGCTCTCGAAAAAGTTAACGGCAAAGCCGAAGACCTGACCTGGGAAATCTTCAGAGATACTTTAATAGAGCAAGCAGAACAAGGTGTGGATTACTTTACTATTCATGCCGGCGTGCGCTTGCATCATGTGCCGCTGACTGCAAAACGCATGACTGGCATCGTTTCCCGTGGTGGCTCTATCATGGCGAAATGGTGTTTGGCGCATCATACAGAAAGCTTTTTGTACACCCATTTTGAAGGCATCTGTGAAATCATGAAAGCTTACGATGTGTCCTTTTCATTAGGTGATGGCCTGCGCCCCGGTTCGATTTATGACGCGAACGACGAGGCACAATTTGGCGAACTTGAAACACTTGGCGAACTGACCAAAATCGCCTGGAAGCACGATGTACAAACCATGATTGAAGGTCCTGGCCATGTACCGTTACACATGATCAAGATCAACATGGAAAAACAACTGGAAGAATGCGGCGAAGCACCTTTTTATACTTTAGGCCCATTGACTACCGACATCGCTCCAGGCTACGACCATATTACTTCGGCGATTGGTGCGGCCAACATTGGTTGGTATGGTTGCGCGATGCTTTGTTATGTTACCCAGAAAGAACATTTAGGCTTACCCAATAAACAGGATGTTCGTGAAGGGATTGTGACTTACAAGATCGCCGCTCACGCTGCTGATTTGGCTAAAGGTCATCCCGGTGCGCAAGCGCGAGACAATGCCATGTCCAAAGCCCGCTTTGAATTCCGCTGGGAAGATCAGTTCAATATCGGTCTTGATCCTGAAAAAGCCCGAGAATTCCATGATGAAACTTTGCCAAAAGAATCGGCCAAAGTCGCGCATTTTTGTTCGATGTGCGGACCGCATTTTTGTTCGATGAAAATCAGTCAGGATGTCCGTGATTACGCAAAAGCCAAAGGCATTAAAGACGAAGAAGCGCTGAAACTGGGTATGGATGAGAAATCCCAGCAGTTTCTTGATGAAGGCGCTGCTATTTATCATAAAGTTTAAATAAAAGACCAGGCGAAAGACAAAAGACGAAAAGCCATTGCAAGTTTCGTCTTTGTCTTTCTTCAATAAGTTGAATTTTATTGGGCAAAAAGATGAATGCATATCAGCATATTTTACTGGCCATGGATTACTCTGAACATGGCGACACAGTTGCCCAAAAAGCAAAGGCGCTAGCCGCAAAATATCAGGCCAAACTCAGTATTATTCATGTACTGGATAATATTTCCATGCCCGACACCACTTACGGAACAATCATCCCTCTGGACAAAGATTCCGCTTATCCACTGCTGGAAACTGAAAAAATCCGCCTAAGGGCGCTTTGTGACCGATTGGACATTCCCGATATTAACCGTTGGATGGTCTGGGGTACACCTAAGCAAGAAATTGTTCAGCTCGCAGAACAGCAGCAGGTTGATTTAATAGTCGTCGGCTCTCACGGCCGGCACGGTTTATCTCTGCTATTAGGCTCAACTGCAAATAGCGTTCTGCATCATGCCAAATGCGATGTAATGGCTGTTCGGTTGCTTAATGACTCGTTTTTTGAGAAGCTATAAATTCCCTGCAAAAGCTAGGTTAGTATTACATACGACCACTCCCTGAAAATGATGAGCTGGTTCTAATCTATTCTTGACGCAAAACAATTTTAAAATCATCACTTAAGAGATTAGCATGTCCAATAATATTGCATTCACGGCGAGTCTAAGATCCAAGTTAATACTAATGGCGACCATACCGGCTCTGGCTTTACTCTATTTTGCCGGCTCGGGAGCACTGGAAAGGCAGATCATCGCCAATGAGATGATTAAGCTGGAAGCGCTGGTTAATGTTTCTGTAAAGATTGGCGCGTTAGTTCATGAAATGCAGAAAGAACGAGGCATGAGCGCTTCTTTCATCGGCAGTAAGGGCGTTAAATTCGCTGATGAATTACCCATTCAACGAACCAAAACCGACAAGACATTTGTAACGCTGAAAGAGACACTTAAGAATTTTGACCCTGTCAATTACAGCGAGGGACTAAAGAACCTGTTAAGCACTGCGGCTTCTAATTTAGGTGAACTCGTTACAAAACGGGAGATTATCAGCGCGCTCGGCATGGAAGGCTCCCAGTCTAGCGCCTATTACACCAAAACAATCAGCTCCTTGCTCGACATACCGGCTCAAGTTTCCACGCTTAGCAGTCACAGTGATATTTCCCGTTTGGCTTCTTCCTATTCTAGCTTACTAAGATCCAAGGAGCGCGCCGGTATGGAGCGGGCTTTACTGACTACAGTATTTGCCACAGACCAGTTTACGCCTGAAACCCTGAGTCGCTTCTTAAAAAACCTTTCAGCCCAGGATGTCTACCTGGACATGTTTTTTGCTTATGCTTTGGACAGCCAAAAACAGTTTTATAATACCAAGGTGTCCGGCGCCGACATTGATGAAGTTGAGCGGATTAAGAAGTCCGCCATTGAAAAAGGCAATCAGCCGGGAATAGGCATTGATCCTGCGCATTGGTTCAAAACCGCTACAGCGAAAATTGATCTGCTCAAGGGAGTTGAAGATAAACTCTCCAGTGATCTTTTAGAGGCTACCCAGAAATTAAAGAGCAATGCCCGTCGCATGGAAATAATTTTCGGCGCCTTAACTATCCTATCGGTACTGATTACCGCCGCCTTAACCTTCTTTATCAGCAGAGGACTTTTACGTTCGATCAGTACGCTTCAAAACGTCGCCAGCGCTATTGCCAATGGTGATTTAACCTCCCGTATCGATACCACGCAAAAAGATGAACTAGGTGAGCTGTTTCGGTCTATGAGCACCATGCAACAACAGTTACTGGAACGTATAACCAACGATCGCAAGGAACATGATGAATCCCTGCGCATCAAAATTGCTTTGGACGGCATTACCTCCAACGTGATGGTGGCCGACAATCAACGCAATATTATTTATTTAAACCCCGCAGCGCTGGCTATGATGCAACACGCCGAATCCGATATTCGCAAGGTGATGCCCACGTTTGTCGCCAATAAACTTTTGGGCGGAAACATGGATATATTCCACAAGAAACCGGCTCATCAGCAACAAATATTGACAGACCTCAAGTCGACTTTCCGTAGCGAGATTCACATAGGCGTCCGCACTTTTCACTTAATCGTCAACCCGATCAGCAATGAACAGGGACTGCGCATCGGCTCAGTAGTTGAATGGAAAGATAGAACTGCCGAAGTAGCGATTGAGCAAGAAGTCGCTCAAGTGGTTAGTGGCGCCGTACTGGGTGATTTTACGCAGAGGATCGGCGAACAGGATAAAGACGGCTTCCTTCTGCAATTAGCCCAGGGCGTTAATGAACTCATGGAAACCAGTTCTATGGGCCTGAATGAAGTGGTGCGGGTGCTCGGTGCCTTGTCTCAAGGAGACTTAACCGAAACTATTACTAATGAATACTCGGGTACTTTTGGCCGGCTCAAAATGGATTCAAATTCCACCGTAGAAAAACTCAAAGAAATTGTCAGTCAAATTCAGGACGCATCGATTGCCATTAATACCGCTGCGAAAGAAATTGCCTCAGGTAATAATGACCTTTCGCATCGCACCGAAGAACAGGCCGCCAGTCTGGAACAAACCGCTGCCAGCATGGAAGAATTAACCTCTACCGTACAAGCTAATAGTCAGAATGCGAAACACGCTAATCAACTGGCGATAGGTGCAACTGATATTGCCGGTAAAGGGGTTAAAGTTGTGGGACAGGTAGTCTCAACAATGGAGGACATTAATGACTCTTCGCGCAAAGTCGTTGACATTATTTCGGTGATTGATGACATTGCGTTTCAAACCAATATTCTTGCGCTTAATGCGGCTGTAGAAGCAGCAAGAGCGGGCGAACAAGGTCGAGGTTTTGCGGTAGTAGCGGTCGAGGTAAGAAGTCTGGCACAACGCGCTACCGCTGCCGCCGCCGAAATCAAAGGTCTGATCGGCGATTCGGTAGAAAAAGTCCAGGACGGCACCAAACTGGTTGCGCAGGCAGGAAAAACCATGGAAGAAATAGTCAGTGCCATTCGTGGCGTAACCGTCATTATGTCAGAAATCAGTTCTGCCTCTATGGAGCAAACTTCCGGCATTGAGCAGGTCAATCAGGCCATTGGTCAAATGGACGACGTGACGCAACAAAATGCGGCTTTAGTCGAGCAAGCAGCTGCCGCCGCCGAATCACTGGAAGAACAAACGCAAACCTTGGCAGAGACGGTAGCACACTTTAAGCTGGAATCCGGTTCAAGTAGCTTTAGTGGTTCTTTTAATACGTCTAATCACAACGCCAGTCAAAGCACCAAGACAAATGAAGCAGCCAAGAAAGCTTCAAATAAAACCGATATTGACCTGGAAATGGCTCAGCAAAAACATGGCGAGTGGAAAGTAAAGCTGCGCAGAGCCATTTCAAAACATGAGTCAATGGATGTTAAAACCATTGCCAGAGACGATTGTTGTGATTTCGGCAAATGGCTACACGGTGACGGTAAAATAAAGCTCGGGCATCAAACTAGTTTTTCTGAGTGCCTTTCAAGGCACGCGGCCTTTCATATAGAAGCAGGGAAAGTCGCCGAGGTAATCAATGCTCAACGGTATAAAGATGCTGAAGCCATGTTGGGTGCTGGAACGCCCTACACTTCAGCCTCAAACCAAGTGGGAATTGCAATTATGCGCTTGAAACAAGATGTTATTGCATCTTCAGGTACCGCGCCAAAATCGCTTGCCAATGATCAGTGGGAAGAATTTTAGTTAATGCCTTGTTACGATAGACATAAAGAAATAATCTTTATGTCTATCGTGTTAACAATTAAGTCGACATGATTTATTTATTTTTTAGAGCCAGCTTGGCCTGATCCCATAACGCATCAAGCTCGGCCAGTTCGCAGTCTTTGAGATTCAGACCTGAGACTTCAAGCTGTTGTTCAATATGTTGAAAGCGCCTGGAGAATTTTTTGGTACTTTCTTTCAGTGCAACTTCGGCATTGACGTTTAAATGCCGAGCCAAATTAACGGTGACCAACAATAAATCACCAATTTCCTCCTGGATATGCGCCTGATCTCCCGACTGCCAGGCTTCCTTAACCTCATCCAGCTCTTCAAGCACCTTATCAAAAACCGGCAAAACAGTTGGCCAGTCAAAACCATGATTAGCGGCGCGATCCTGAATTTTTTCACATTCAATCAAGGCAGGAAGATTACGGGCCACGCCCGATAAAACACTTTCGGGTTCCGCAGATTTATTTTTCTTTTGGCGTTCAAGCGCTTTTTCCTGTTCCCAGGCCTGATGCCGCTCCGCATCAGTTTCAAAAACGGCATCAGAAAAAACATGCGGGTGGCGGCGCACCAATTTGTCGCAAATGCCTTCCGAAACCTGCTCAAAAGTAAAATGGCCACGTTCTTCGGCAATTTGGGAATGAAAAACGACTTGTAACAATAAGTCGCCCAATTCTGAGCGCAAATCATCCAGATCGTTACGTTCAATGGCATCCACAACTTCGTAAGCTTCTTCAATCAGATAAGGAATCAAACTGGTGAAGTCCTGCTTCAGATCCCAGGCACAGCCATCTTCAGGCTGTCGCAGACGAGCCATAAGGGCCAAAAGATTTTGTGTGTTTTTTAACATGAAGGGTTGCTGGTGTTGAAGTTATCAAAGAATTCTAAAAACGGCCATTAATTGACGAAAGACACTTAAAAAATCAATGTGCTGGAGAAGCTCTACCTCCACACTTTGTGTAACAGCTTACACATTGCTATCTAGTTGAAAATTTTCGTGCTATTAGTGTCTTTCGTAAACTAAATTTTGCTTGAAACGCTAAAACGATGATCCAAAATTTTCTCGGTAGCGCTCTTTAAAACTATCCATATCAAACGAATGATTCTGGGTACCGTTATTTTCGATTTTAATAGCGCCCATTAATGAAGCGACTCTGCCCGTCACTTCCCAACCCAAATCATTCATCAGTCCGTACAGCAGACCTGCCCGATAGGCATCGCCACAACCGGTTGGATCAAGAATAGCTTTGGGACTTGCAGCAGGAATACTGATACATTTGCCTTGACTGTATATTTGAGAGCCCTGGCCGCCCAAAGTAATGATCAGCGCTTCAACATGCTCGGCCATTTGCTCCAAAGTCAAACCGGTACGTTCCTGCATCAGTTCGGACTCATAGTCATTTAAAGTCATCCAGGTAGCCTGATCCAGCAATTTAAGCAACTCTTCGCCATTAAACATGGGCATGCCTTGGCCCGGATCAAAAATAAAAGGAATGTCCAGTTCCGCGAACTGCTCGGCATGCAATTGCATCCCTTCTTTGCCATCAGGTGACACAATACCAATGCTAATATTTCTATCAGTAGGCACTGAATTCAAATGCGAAGAATTCATTGCACCTGGATGAAAGGCAGTAATCTGGTTAGCCTCTTCATCGGTGGTGATATAGGCTTGCCCGGTATAATGATTGTCCAGAATCCGGATAAATTCACTGGACAACTGGTTTTGCGCCATCCATTGGGCGTAAGGTTCAAAATCATGCCCTACGGTAGCCATGGTTAATGGCTCTTCGCCGAGTAATTGCAGATTATAAGCAATGTTACCCGCACAACCACCGTATTCACGACGCAGGATCGGCACCAGAAAAGATACATTCAGGATGTGAATTTTTTCAGGCAATATATGATGTTTAAATTTATCATGAAAAACCATGATAGTGTCGTAAGCCATAGACCCACAGATTAATGCGCTCATTGTGTTCCTCTTTATCGCCAAGTTTGGTGAATAGATCGCACGACTGCCGGTAGCAGTTGCGGCTAAAGTAAAATTAATGTCCAGGTAACTGCAGCCCAAGCCAGTGACATCATAACGGCTGCCGAACCGATATCTTTGGCACGCCCTGATAATTCGTGATGCTCAAGTCCCACTCTATCAACCACCGCTTCTACCGCAGTGTTTAACAGCTCAACCAGCATTACTAAAACCACACTGCCAATCAACAGCAACTTTTCAATCGGGGTTTCCCCTAACCAGATTGCAATGGGTGTGCTTATAATAAAAAGGATGACTTCCTGTCTGAAAGCTTCTTCGTGTGTCCAGGTTGCTTTAAACCCGGCGATAGAAAAAAAACACGCGTTAATTAGGCGCTTTAGGCCTTTTGCATTTGGATTTGCCATTGTTATTAAGTTTTAAGATTCAAAAGTGAAAGACGAAAGTAATTTAGTGTAACTTATTTGCCATTTTATCTTTAAGCGAATGTCATTGCTCAATCATTAGCTGGTAGTCATCCGCATCCATCAGCTCGTCGAGTTCAGACGGGTTATCCATTTTTATACAAAACAGCCAGGTTCCATAAGCATCATCATTAACCAGTTCAGGTTGATCCAGCAGGTCTTCATTGACCGCTACCACTTCACCACTGACCGGACTAAATAAATCGGATGCTGTTTTAACCGATTCGACCACGGCACACTGTTGTTGCGCCGTAAAT
Organism: Methylococcaceae bacterium; assembly: GCA_947505055.1. The sequence goes on from CANNLO010000007.1 coordinate 22,142, forward strand.
AGACTTCCAACTTCCGGCAATTCAATAAAAACCAAATCCCCCAATTCTTCTTGAGCAAAATCAGTTATGCCGACACGAACAATATCATCGCCTTCCATTTGTACCCATTCGTGAGTTTTTGCGTACTTCAGGTTATCAGGTAGTTCGCTCATTAAAATCTCCCAATTATGATAATTATTTTATTTACGTGGCAACTGCTCCTCCGTTGCTTTAACTTCTGCATAAGCCACATAACTGAAGTCAATGCAGACATTGCAGGCGCAAATATCTGTCAATACTGTTGAAGGATAACGCGCAATTTTTTAAAAACAACAAAAAAATGCATTTGAGAATGGAAATCTTATAACATAAACAAATTAATACACTTCTTTTCTGAACCAATGAATGTTCTCGTAATAGCCGTTTTTTTTATATTTTCTGTTACTTTCGTTTCTGCAGACGAGGATGATAAGTCAACTGCACCGCCTTCAGGCTTAGCCGACTCGGAAACTATTTATCTGTCCGGTAAAGCCCAGTCATTATCGGGTTTACAGACAAAAAAACTGACGACTGTTAGTCATCAGGCCGAATTTACCGCTTACGCGAAAGCCATCAATATACAGCCTTTATTCGAATTACGACGCCGTTATTTACTTGCCTTGACCGAGCAGAACGGTGCCGTGGCAAGATTCAAGCAGGCCGAGCAAAGCATTAAACGTCAACAAGATCTGTTTCGTGACGGTGCAACTTCGAAACGAAATTTACAGCTACAGCAAGCACAATGGCAAACCGATAAGGCACAACTTGATGCAATTGGCCTGCAGGGTAAGGCAATTATTGAAGAATCTCGTTTGGTTTGGGGTAAAAAATTGACTGAGTGGGCATTATCAATGGATTCCAATTTATTGGGAGCCTTTTTATCGGGCCAAAAAACCTTATTGCAAGTTACCTTGCCTGCAAACAAGCAACTGGCAAATACTATTAAACATATTGAAGTTGATGCAACCGGTAATCGTAGCATTGCCATTCCAGCAGAGCTGGTTTCAGCGGCTTTGCAAACAGATAGTACAGCACAGGGCGAAAGTTATTTTTTTCAGGCTGACGGCAGTCACATAAGATTCGGCATGCGTGTTGTGGCCTGGATCCCTGATCAAAACGAAGAACAATCCGGCGTTATTATTCCAAAATCCGCTTTAATCTGGCATCTGGATCAGGCTTTTGTGTACGTTAAAACCGCAGCCGAACAGTTCAGCCGACGAAATATAGAGTATTTTTCACCGGTAAGTGAAGGTTATTTTGTAAATAAAGGACTTAGTACAGGTGAATTACTGGTTACGACGGGCGGGCAGATGTTATTGTCTGAAGAATTTAAAGTTCAAATTCCAAGTGAGGCTGAGTAATTTTAATCACCTGAATTGGAGCGATTACTGGCCAAACCAAGCATCCGGAACTGCATCTTAAGGCAAATTCTGCGATAATGGATATAACAAAGTACTAAATTCGCTGTACTCATGTCGACTATAACCATTTATTCAACAATGCTGCTATGAACGAAGAAACAACATTTAAACCTTGTGACCTGGTTATCTTTGGAGCTTTAGGCGACTTATCCCGTCGCAAGCTTCTTATTTCGCTGTATCGTCTTGAAATGGCCAGCTTAATTGAACCGGATACCCGCATTATAGGCATAGACCGCTTCGAGGGTAGTAATGAAGAATTTATAGAAACTATCCATAAAAGTTTACATGAATTTTTAAATGAAAAGCTGGACGAACAGACATGGCTAAAATTCTCCGCCCGGTTTTCTTATCTTAAAATAGATTTAACGCAACTCGATGAATATCAGATTTTAAATACCGTCATTGATGGTAAATCCAGAGTTATGGTGAATTATTTTGCCGTTGCGCCTTTTTTGTTTACCAATATTTGTCAGGGATTAGCCCAGTGCGGTGTTTTGAACGAAGAATCACGCATGGTAATGGAAAAGCCGATTGGCCATGACCTGAAGTCATCAAAAGCCATTAATGATTCGGTTGCAGAGGTTTTTACCGAGAAACAGTCTTACCGGATTGATCATTATCTGGGCAAAGAAACCGTACTTAATTTATTGGCCTTACGTTTTGCCAATTCAATTTTTACCACTAACTGGAATCACAATACCATTGATCATATCCAGATTACCGTCGCTGAAGAAGTAGGCATTGAAGGTCGTTGGGAATATTTCGACAAAACAGGGCAATTGCGCGATATGTTGCAAAATCATTTATTGCAAATCCTGACCTTTGTCGCCATGGAACCACCGGTTAATCTTGAAGCGCAAAGCATTCACAATGAAAAGATAAAAGTACTTGCAGCATTAAGACCCATTACCATAGAAAATGTAGAACGGAAAACCGTTCGTGGACTCTACACCTCTGGTGAAATCAAAGGCAATCAGGTGCCCGGCTATCTTGAAGAAGAAGGCGCCAATACTGAAAGCACCACCGAAAGTTTTGTTGCCTTGCGCGTCGATATTGATAACTGGCGTTGGGCGGGCGTACCTTTTTACTTGCGTACCGGCAAACGAATGACCTACAAACGCACTGAAATCGTTGTTAACTTCAAGCAATTACCGCATAACATCTTCAAGGAAAGCTTTGCCGAGTTGCCGTCAAATAAATTGATCATTCACTTACAACCCAATGAAGGCGTTGAAATTCAGATTCTAAACAAGATTCCGGGTATTGATGAAAATATCAAGTTACAAAAAACCAAACTGGATTTAAGTTTTTTTGATACTTTTAAAAACAGCAAGATTTTTGGTGGCTATGAAAAATTAGTGCTGGAAGCCATGCGCGGCAACCCGACCCTGTTTCTGAGTCGTGAGGAGATTGAACAAGCCTGGACCTGGGTTGATTCAATTCAGGATGCCTGGGCACATCTTGATGCCGCGCCAAAACCCTATCCAGCCGGCACTTGGGGCCCCGCTGATGCCGACGAGTTAATTACCAGAGATCAAAGAGCCTGGGAAGAGTGATAGAAGTACGTAGCATAATCCAGCCGTGATAAAATTTTGCTAACTTTGAATCTGTTCTTTGAATAACCTTAATTAGGAATAAACATGCATCCCGTAATTGAAAAAGTGACTCAGGATATTATTGAGCGTAGCCATCCAACTCGCTCTGCTTATCTAGCTTATATTGATGGTATCGCTAAAAAAGGCCCAGTTCGTTCGGGCATGGGCTGCGGTAATTTGGCTCATGGCTTTGCCGCCTGTAGCGCGACCGAAAAAGCCGATCTAACCGGCAATCAAAAAGCGAATATTGCCATTATCACTGCTTACAATGATATGTTGTCGGCGCATCAACCTTATAAAGATGCACCCGACTTAATCAAAGCCGCAATTAGGGCAGCCGGTGGCGTCGCTCAAGTTGCCGGTGGCGTTCCAGCCATGTGTGATGGCATTACCCAGGGTCAGCCTGGTATGGAGCTATCCTTATTTAGCCGTGACTTGATCGCCATGGCTACGGCGGTCGGCATGAGCCACAATATGTTTGACGGTGCCTTGTATCTGGGTGTTTGTGACAAAATTGTGCCCGGTTTACTCATTGGTGCGTTAAGTTTTGGTCACTTGCCAACCATTTTCATTCCTGCAGGCCCCATGCCCAGCGGCTTGACTAACAAGGAAAAAGCCCGTGCCCGTCAGGCTTACGCGACAGGTCAAATTGGCCGTAAAGAACTACTCGAAGCCGAGTCAGCGTCATACCACAGCCCCGGCACCTGTACCTTTTACGGCACGGCAAACAGTAACCAAATGATGATGGAAATTATGGGCTTGCATTTGCCAGGCAGCTCTTTCGTCAATCCTTACACACCGTTACGCGATGAATTAACCCAGGCTGCAGCGAGACAGGTTTTAAAATTTACCGCATTGGGCGACGATTACCGCCCCATTGCTCATAAGGTTTCCGAAAAAGCTATCGTCAATGCTGTCATCGGCTTGTTGGCAACCGGGGGCTCGACCAACCATACCATGCACTTAATCGCTATTGCCCGCGCTTCCGGTATCGTTCTTAACTGGGATGATTTTGACAATTTGTCCAAAGCGGTGCCTTTAATCGCAAAAATCTATCCCAATGGCCCCGCTGATGTAAATCACTTTCAAGCTGCCGGTGGTATGGGCGTATTAATTGCCGAACTATTGAGAAATGGTTTGCTGCATGAAGATATTATTACTGTGGCAGATGAGCGCGGCATGAACAACTATTGCCAGGAACCCAAACTGATAGACGATAAATTGATTTGGGAACCAGTTCCCTATGCTTCTCTGGACAACGAAGTGCTTGGCACCGTTGAAAAACCCTTTGCGACTGGCGGCGGTTTACATGTGATGCATGGCAATTTGGGTCGTGGCATTTCCAAATTGTCTGCCGTATCCGAAGATCACCAGATCGTTGAAGCGCCTGCCATTGTGTTTGATGATCAGGAAGATATGCTTGCCGCTTTTAAACGCGGCGAACTCGAAAAAGATTTTGTCGCTGTTATTCGCTTTCAGGGACCTCGTTCAAATGGAATGCCGGAACTGCATAAATTAACACCGCCACTTGGCGTACTTCAAGACAAAGGCTTCAAAGTGGCTCTGGTAACTGACGGACGTATGTCAGGCGCTTCAGGCAAAGTACCATCAGTGATTCATCTATGTCCCGAATGTGAATCCGGTGGTCCGCTAGCGAAAGTACTTAGTGGCGATATTATTTCCATGAACCTGCAAACTGGCAATATCAATGTCTTGATTGACGATGCTGAATTTAATGCACGAATTCCAGTGCCTAACTCGGCTAAAAACCACCATTATGGCATGGGCCGCGAGATGTTTGGTGGCTTCCGTCTGGGTGCGTCCTCCGCAGAAACAGGCGCATCTAATCTGTTTCTTGTCGATTAACTTAAAATAATAATAATTACTGGATCTAACTATGAACTTAAACAACTGGAAAATCCAACCTAAAGACGTTTTAAATGCAGGCCCTGTGATGCCTGTTATGGTCATTCAAGATCTTGAAGATGCCGTACCTCTGGCTAAAGCCTTGGTTGCAGGTGGTATTAAAGTGTTGGAAATAACCTTGCGCACTCCGATAGCACTGGAAGCAATCAGACTGATTAGCCAGCAAGTTGAAGGAGCAATCGTGGGTGCCGGCACTATTACTACACCTGAACAACTAAAAGCCGCCGAAGAGGCAGGCGCGGTTTTTGCGATCAGCCCAGGCTTAACTCCCAAGCTTTTAGAAGCTGCCATAGCCGGAAATATAGCGTTGATTCCTGGTATAGCGACCTTATCAGAGCTGATGATGGGTATGGAATATGGCCTGGATCATTTCAAATTCTTCCCGGCTGAAGCGGCAGGCGGCATCCCCATGCTTAAGTCAATTGCCGGACCTGTTCCTAATGTGACTTTTTGCCCGACTGGTGGTATTTCACCGGAAAACTATCATAGCTATTTGCAGTTAAGTAATGTCGCCTGTGTAGGCGGTTCATGGCTCGCGCCTGCTGATGTGGTGACATCAAAAAACTGGCATAAAGTGACTGAACTGGCAAAACAAGCCATAGAAAGAGCATTCTGAGCTATTTCTTTTTAACGTCGTTATTCCATTCAACGGAGCTACACCAATGATGCGATTTATATGATAAGCCGCAAATTTGGCTTCGCTCGCATAAACGTCTTTTAAATACGATTTACCTGTTATTAATATCCTTTTAATAACGTTAGGCGAAATCCAAGAATGAATATATCCGCAAGCCGGATATATTCATTTAAGAAAATAGCCTTATCTACATTGTTTCAAAACCGAGAAAAAACATGACTAAGCTGCGAACTGTTACTTTAAATGAGGAAACTCATTCCTTATGCGAGTTGCCAATTTTATCTGGAACGACCGGACCCGACGTGGTCGATATTCAGACTCTTTACCAAAAGACCGGCATGTTTACCTACGATCCAGGCTTTACTTCAACAGCCAGTTGCAGTTCCTCGATAACCTATATAGACGGTGAAAAAGGAGTTCTTTTATATCGTGGCTATCCCATCGAGCAACTAGCCGAGCATTGTACATTTTTAGAAGTTTGTTATTTGCTACTCAATGGTGAATTGCCTACTCCCGATGAAATGGAAAAATTTGAAGGCACCATCACCATCCACACCATGGTGCATGATCAGCTGACTAACTTTTTTAAAGGCTTTCGCCGCGATGCCCATCCAATGGCTATTATGGTTGCGGTTGTTGGCGCCTTGTCGGCGTTCTATCATGATGCACTGGACATCAACTCTAAAAAAGATCGCGATATTAGCGCCATCCGTTTGATTGCCAAAGTCCCGACTATCGTGGCGATGTGTCATAAATACAGTACCGGCTTACCGTTTATGTACCCGCAAAACAAGCTGAGTTACGTTGAGAATTTTATGCGCATGATGCTGGGCACGCCTTGTGACGATTTTGTACCCAATCCTGTATTGGTTAGAGCACTGGACAGAATTTTGATCCTTCATGCTGATCATGAGCAAAATGCCTCGACCTCCACAGTACGTTTATCTGGTTCCAGTGGCGCCAATCCTTACGCCTGTATTACTGCCGGAATTGCCTGTCTTTGGGGAGCTGCACATGGCGGAGCCAATGAGGCGGTACTCAACATGCTGGAAGAAATAGGCGACGTTTCAAATATCACGGTATTCATAAACAAGGCCAAGGACAAACACGACCCGTTCAGGCTCATGGGTTTTGGTCATCGTGTTTATAAAAATTATGATCCTCGCGCCAAATTGATGCGGGAAACTTGTCATGAAGTGCTGACAGAATTGGGCTTGCATGATGATAATATCTTTAAGCTGGCTTTGGAACTGGAGCGTATCGCGCTTGAAGACGAATATTTCATCGAGAAAAAACTGTACCCGAATGTTGATTACTATTCCGGCATCGTGCTGCATGCTTTAGGCATACCGAGTAACATGTTTACTGCGATGTTTGCGATGGGGAGAACCGTAGGCTGGATTGCCCACTGGGATGAAATGATAGCCGATCCTGAGCAAAAAATAGGCCGACCCAGACAGCTTTATACCGGTGCAACAACACGCGACGTGCCATCACAGCATATTAAACCCGGCAAACGTCCATAATTACCAAGAATACAAAGTCGGGCATAAATGCTCGACTTTGACTTTTCTATTTCCTCATCTGGCACCGTTTGCAAAGAGCGTTGCGACTGCCAACGCTCTACATCATGCAACGGCCTCTAAAAAAGATTCTCAGAATTCATTATCAACACTGATCTTTTCCAGCTTCCATATTTCATTATTGTAATCATCAATAGTTCTATCGGTAGAGAACTTGCCGCTACCCGCACAATTTAAAATACTCATTTTTGTCCAGTTTTCCTGGTCTTGGTAAGCGATTTCCACCCGTTTTTGAGCATCGATGAAACTACGGAAATCAGCAGCCGTCATCCAGGGATCATTTGGACTTCTTATAGAATTTATAATGTCGTCAAAAAGCCCCGGTTCAAATTGATTAAAATGCCCGCACTCTAGCAACTTAATAACCCGATTCAAATCTTCATCCTGGTCAATAATTGCATTTGGATTATAGTGATGACTCATTTCTTCAACCTGATCCTCAGTCAAACCAAATAAAAAGAAATTGTCATCGCCGACTTCTTCGCGAATTTCAATATTGGCGCCATCCAGAGTACCAATCGTCAACGCACCATTCATCATAAACTTCATATTGCCGGTACCCGACGCTTCCTTGCCCGCAGTTGAAATTTGCTCGGAAAGATCAGCGCCCGGACAGATTTTTTCCATCGCTGAAACCCGGTAATTAGGCAAAAAAACCAGTTTTAATTTTTTGCCAACATCAGGATCGGAATTAACTACACTTGAGACATTATTGATCAACTTGATGATTTTTTTCGCCATGTAATAACCCGGCGCCGCTTTACCACCGATCAAAACACAACGATCAGTCCAGTTTGCTATATCGCCACGCTTGATACGGTCATATAAATGAACCACATGCAACACGTTTAACAACTGCCGCTTGTATTCATGAACACGTTTGACCTGCACATCAAAAATAGCGTCTATATTAAAATCTACATCATGTTCGAGTTTCTTGAAATCAATCAGCCTTTGCTTCGCGTCCTGTTTAATTTCACGCCAGCGCTTACGAAATGCCTGATCTTCGGCATAAGGTTTCAGTTTCGTTAACAAGGACAAGTCCGTCAACCAGCCATTGCCGATGGTTTCAGTAATTAGCTCGGCCAATTCAGGATTACAAGCCGCCAACCAACGGCGAGGTGTTACGCCATTGGTTTTGTTATTGAATTTATGCGGCCATAGCTCATAAAAATCACGAAATAAGCCTTGCTGCAATAATTTTGAATGCAACGCAGCAACGCCATTAACTGAATAGCTGCCGACTATAGCCAGATAAGCCATCCTGACATGTTGCACGCCGCCTTCTTCAATAATAGACATACGGTTTAGCCGGCCAATATCTCCTGGCCAATGCGCTGAAACTTCTGCCATAAAATGGGCGTTAATATCAAAGATAATTTCTATAATCCTGGGCAACAACTGCTTAAACAGATTAACCGACCACCGCTCCAACGCCTCAGGCAATAAAGTATGGTTTGTATAAGCCATTGTTTTACGTGTGATCGCCCATGATTCATCCCAGGTTAAACCATGCACATCCATCAAAAGACGCATTAATTCTGCGACCGCTATACTCGGATGCGTGTCGTTTAACTGAAAAGTATTTTTTGCTGCGAATTCAGAAAAATCCTGGCCATGACGACCAACCCAAGTGGCCATCAAATCCTGCAAACTGGCTGAGGCAAGCAAATATTGCTGACGCAAACGCAAGGCCTTACCGTTTTCATTGGCGTCATTGGGATACAACACCATGGTAATATTTTCAGCTGTGTTTTTTGCCGCCACCGATTCAGCATAATCACCGGCATTAAACTCTTGTAGATTAAATTCTTCGGTAGCCGCCGCCTTCCATAAACGCAAGGTATTAACCGTACCGTTTTGGTAGCCGGGAATTGGCGTGTCATAAGGAATCGCCAGTATGTCCTGGGTTTCTACCCAAGTACTTCTTTTATTACCAAATTCATCGATATGTGACTCAGTATGGCCGCCAAACTTGATTCTCTGAGTGTATTCAGGTCGTTCAATTTCCCAGACATTTCCATTACGTAGCCAGTGATCAGGTTTTTCTACCTGCTCACCGTTGATAATATCTTGCGAAAACATTCCGTATTCATAACGCAAACCATAGCCAGTGACGGGTAGTTGCAAGGTTGCGCAACTATCAATAAAGCAGGCCGCCAGGCGACCCAAGCCGCCATTACCCAAGCCTGCATCCGGCTCGCTCTCAACCAGTTCCTCAAGTTCTAGTCCCAATTGATACATGGCCTGCTCTACCGACTCTGTAATACCCAGATTTAACATGGCATTACTTAAAGTACGCCCCATTAAAAACTCCATCGACAGATAATAACCCCTCTTGCAATCCGTCTCTTTATAGGCATTGTAAGTTCGTTTCCAGCGTTCAATGAGTCGATCACTAATAGCCATCGACAGCGCTTCATAAGCATAATGCGGGGACGTACAGTTTGCATCTCTGCCCAAACGATGACTGTAATAACGTTTGAAATCGACAATAAAATCTTTTTCCGTCAAGCCCAATTCTGGAAGCACGGTTATTGTGGATGTGGGTTTGCTTGTTTTGAAACTTTTATGTGGCATATGTTTAACACTACTTTAAAGTTGAGATAGGTTGATGTTAACTACTTTTTTTTATTAAGCAAAAAAACTTTTTTTCAGAAGGATAAACAATTGTCTGTTTTATCGTAAAGACTTCTCCCAACGACTTACCAGGGCAGCAGCAATACTGTTACCGAATACATTGGTTGCACTGCGTCCCATATCCAAAACCTGATCGACCGCCAACAGCAGGAGCAAGCCAGCCTCAGGAATATGAAACATGGATAAGGTTGCCGAAATAACTATCAGGGAAGCTCTAGGAACGCCGGCCACCCCCTTACTGGTAAACAGGAGCGTCAACAACATAACGAGTTGATCGCCTAACGTCAAATCAATGCCGTAAGCTTGGGCAATAAACAACACCGCAAAAGTCATGTACATCATACTGCCATCAAGATTGAACGAATAGCCCAGCGGCAAGACAAGCCCGCAGATTTTTTCATCGCATCCAAAACGTTCGAGTTGTTGTAATAATTTAGGATAAGCACTTTCGCTACTTGCCGTACCAAAAGCCAGCAGCATGGGTTCACGGATATGTCGAATCAAAGACAGTATTCTGCGACCCAAAAACAATCCGCCTACACAGCCCAACGCACAACAAAGCAGAAATAAGCCCAGATAAAATTCACCGATAAACTGACCATAGATCACTAATATGCCAATGCCATTTTGCGCGATCACTGATGCAACTGCCGCAAACACCGCAACCGGCGCAGAGTGCATTACATAGCCAGTCACTTTCAACATGATATGCGAGAGTGAATCCAGTAATTTGACCGTTGGATGCGCCAATTCACCCAGCGAGGCACAAGCCACGCCAAAGAACATGGAGAACACCACAATCTGCAATATCTCGTTGCTGGCCATAGCGTCGATAATGCTTTTTGGAAACATGTGTGAAACAAAAGTACCCAGTGTCGGAGCTACCTCGGGCAAGCCTGTCTTAGTCCCAACCTCGGGCAATGCGATATGCAAAGAGCTACCCGGCTCAAATCCATTCACCAACACCATACCCAGAAGCAAGCTGAAAAGTGACGCCGAAAAAAACCACAACATTGCTTTAATGCCAACGCGTCCAACGGTATGAATATCACCCATTTTGGCCATGCCCACGACCAACGTGGCAAAAACCAGGGGCGCGATAATCATCTTGACCAGACGCAGAAAAATATCCGTCAACGCGGCAAATATATTGATAACCGGCTTCAGCTGCGCACTTTCCAAGGTCAGATTAAGCAGTTCGCCAATGATAATACCGAGTATTAATGCCACCACGACATAAAGGGTTTGACGGCTGGGTTGGTGAGTATGAATCGTCATAAACTAAATGTTAACTAATTGAATACGAATAAAAATACTTAGATAAAACATGCTAACAACACCGCTTAATACCATTCCACTTTTCATCCTGCCACTCCCTGAAAAAAGCCGCTTTACTTAATGGCGGAACATCTTGATGATGCTCCCGCTGATGCTTTAAATAGCATTCATAAGCATCATCCCCAGACAGTCGACGCACATTCCGCCAAAATAATTTGAGATTTATAAACATCAATCTCTCACCCAGTCTTCAATCAAACGACTTGGTATATGGGGTGATTCTGCCAATGCTGGCACCGGTTTTCCCGCCAAAAAACGACTGCAAACGCGCAACATGTCAAACACGATCAACCATAACAAAGTGACGAAAAATAAAGTCAGCCAGCCATCCAGATGTAAATTAAAGATTAATTGCGGTGCAACGGTAGCTTTTTCAGTCGGCAATGAGCCTGCAGCCAGTTTATCAGCCAAATCCTTGGCCGCCGAAAAGAAACCGATACGAATATTATCACTGGTGATTTTCTCCCAGGCTGCCGTGCTGGTGATAATTACCAACCATACCAAAGGTAAACCGGTCACCCAGGCATATTTGAACTTTTCGGATTTAATCAAAATGCCAGTCGCCACGCACAGCGCAATCGCCGCCAGCATTTGATTGGCAATGCCAAACAGCGGCCATAAAATATTGACGCCACCATTAGGATCAATGACCCCGATATAAAGAAAATAACCCCAGCCTGAAACTACCAAGGCGCTGGTCAACACAACCGACGGCGTCCAAGACGTTTCCCCCATTTTCGGCCAGATATTACCGAGCATATCCTGTAACATGAACCGTCCGACACGGGTACCGGCATCCAGCGTGGTGAGAATAAAAATCGCCTCAAACATGATCGCAAAGTGATACCACAAAGCCAACATACTCTCGCCAAAAGCACTGCCAAAAATACTGGCCATGCCCACAGCCAGTGACGGCGCACCACCGGTACGGGCAAACAGTGTTGCTTCGCCCATTTGACGAGCCAGCAACTGCATCTGCTCAACTGTAACCGGAAAGCCCCACGAGGAAATCTTGGCAACCGCCTCAATAGCTTCTTTGCCGACTACACCGGCCGGACTATTGATCGCAAAAAAAACACCTGGCTCAAGTACCGTCGCGGCCATCATCGCCATGATGGCGACAAAGGATTCCAGCAACATGCCGCCATAACCTATCATACGAATATCGCGTTCATTGCTCAGTAATTTTGGCGTGGTGCCTGAAGCAATTAAAGCATGAAAGCCTGAAATAGCACCGCAAGCGATGGTAATAAACACGAATGGAAATAACTTGCCGCCAAAAATAGGCCCGGTGCCATCAATAAACTGAGTTAATGCCGGCATTTTTACTTCCGGTTGCAACATGATAATTGCCACCGCCAACAAAGTGATCGTGCCCAGTTTGACATAAGTTGACAAATAATCGCGCGGTGCCAACAACAACCAAACTGGTAAAATCGCAGCCGCGAAACCATAGGCCATCACACACCAGGCCAAGGTTAAACCTTCATGATCAAACCAGATTCGTAAGGTTTCATGGTGATCAATCCAGCCACCGCCAACCACAGATAATAATAATAAAATCACACCCAAGGCAGAGGCTTCCAGAACCTGACCGGGACGAAAATTGCGCATGTATAAGCCAACAATCATCGCAATCGGAATGGTCGCAGACACCGTAGCCGTTGCCCAGGGACTGTGTTTCATGGCGTTGACCACCACCAGTCCCAATACTGCTATCAAAATAATCATGATCGCAAAAGTTGCGATTAAAGCTGCTGTTCCACCCAAAGCACCCAACTCGTCACGCGCCATCTGCCCCAAACTTTTGGCATCGCGCCGGGTCGACAAAAACAGCGTTACCATGTCCTGCACACACCCCCCCAACACCGCGCCAAACAATATCCACAAGGTTCCGGGCAAATAACCGAATTGCGCAGCCAAGGTCGGCCCCACCAAAGGCCCGGGACCGGCAATAGCGGCAAAATGATGGCCGAACACAATCCATCTATTGGTTGGTACAAAATCACGGCCATTATCTAACCGCTCTGCTGGCGTTGCTCGGGTTTGATCGACGACCAACACTGTCGCGGCAATCCAGGCGGCATAAAACCGATAGGCAATGGCATACACACATAAAGCGGCAGTAATAAACCACAGCGTATTAATGTTCTCACCTCGATTTAAAGCAATACCGCCTAGTGCAGCAGCCCCGAGCATGGCAATCAACAGCCAGATGGCGTATTTTTTAAAATTATTCATCAGCTTTATTTTATTGAATGATCAAATCGTATAAACACAACATAAATACCTTTCGAAACTCCGTTGGCCGCACTCAAAAAAAAACCCATCATAAAGACGGGCTTTTTATAACGCTTAAACCGATTAAACTCAGTTTTTAGATTGATCTACAATCTGATTAGCTTTAATCCAAGGCATCATACTACGCAATTTTGCACCGACAACTTCAATCGGATGCTCTGCATTTAAACGACGTTTGGCGGTCATTTCAGGATAGTTAGTCATACCTTCCATGATAAATTGCTTGGCGTATTCACCATTTCTGATGTTTTTCAAGGCTTCACGCATTGCCCAACGACTTTCTTCGTTGATGACTTTCGGGCCAGTAACATATTCGCCATACTCTGCATTGTTCGAGATTGAGTAATTCATGTTAGCGATACCGCCTTCAAACATTAAATCAACAATCAACTTTAATTCATGCAGACATTCAAAGTAGGCCATTTCAGGCTCATATCCGGCTTCAACCAAAGTTTCAAAACCCATTTTCACAAGTTCAACTGCACCGCCGCATAAGACCGCTTGTTCGCCAAATAAATCGGTTTCACATTCGTCGCGGAACGTGGTTTCAATAATACCTGAGCGACCACCACCAATAGCAGAAGCATACGATAAACAAATCGATTTCGCTGTGCCTGATGCATCTTGATGAACTGCGATTAAGTCAGGAACGCCGCCGCCACGCACAAATTCAGAGCGAACAGTGTGCCCGGGTGCTTTGGGCGCGATCATGATTACATCCAAATCGGCGCGTGGCACGACTTGGTTGAATAAAATAGCAAAGCCGTGGGCAAATGCTAAAACTGCACCTTGTTTGATGTTAGGTTCAATTTCGTCTTTATACAATTGCGATTGGAACTCATCAGGCGTCAAAATCATGACAATGTCCGCACCGGCAACTGCTTGCGCAACATCTTGTACCGTTAAACCATGTGCCTCAGCCTTAGCCACTGAAGCTGATCCTTTGCGCAAGCCCACCACAACTGCAACACCGGATTCTTTTAGATTAAGCGCGTGCGCATGGCCTTGTGATCCATAACCGATAATCGCTACTTTTTTGCCTTTGATGATTGAAAGATCGGCATCTTTGTCGTAATAAACTTGCATGTTTTTTTCCTGTTTTTTGTGTTTAAAATTAAAGAGGTAAAAGGTACAAGAATTTTTAAACTTGAACCTTGGGTTTTATATTATTCTGTTGCCCATGTTTCAAAGACTTCAGTTAAATCGCACGCCAATTCGGGAAATAAATAAGGCGTGGCAATATCGCCGTCAGTATACATGTGCTTTAGTTGATATTCTTTATTGTCAGCCAAAACAAACTGATGGATGGCTTGTTCTTCGGGAAAAACGATCCAGTATTCGGTAACGCCACTTTCTCTATAAAGATCATATTTAATATTCATGTCCCGCTGGGCTGTACTTTTTGACAGAATTTCAATAATCCAATCAGGTGCGCCATTACAACCTTGTTTATCCAGAATTTCAGGATGGCAAATGACGCACAAATCTGGCTGCACTACGGTATGAATATCCTCGCTGGCCAAAATTGATTTTTTGCGATCATACAAGCGCACATCAAACGGCGCGGCATAAAGGCGACAATGCTTATGTCTGAAAAAAACCGATAGGGTTCGCATTAAATTCGTAGAAATATCTTGATGCTTCACATTCGGCGCAGGCGACATCAACATGATTTTCCCTTTAATTAATTCGAGGGCATCATCAAAATTCCACGTCAAATAATCAGCATAGCTATAAGTCTGATTTAAATCCAGTTGCGATAATTGGGTGATATTAGTCATCTATTAAACCTCGTTCATAGAAAAGGAAACAACATCAACACCCGTCTACAAATGCAAGCCTTGTTCACCTCGTGAAATACCCGTCGGACCTGAACGAACAACCTCAATGATAGCGCCGCCATCAACCGAAGCAATAAAAGCATCCAGTTTGCTGGAAGGCCCGGTCATTTCCACAACATAAGTCGTCGGTGTTACATCAATAATCTTGCCACGAAAGATCGCTGCCAAACTTCTGATTTCTTCGCGCGACTGCTCGGTAGTTTTGATCTTGACCATCATCAGTTCCCGTTCAATATGAACAGAATCCGCCAAATCAATCAACTTAACCACATCAATCAACTTGTTCAGCTGTTTGGTGATTTGTTCAATTATGTCTTCACTGCCACTGGTCACAAGCGTCATTCTTGATAGACTTGGGTCTTCAGTAGGCGCCACGGTCAAAGATTCAATATTATAACCGCGAGCGGAAAACAAACCGGCTACCCGTGATAAAGCACCTGATTCGTTTTCGATCAGGATAGAAATAATATGCTTCATTACGCTAACTCCCTGTCGGTCGAGGTGCCCGGCGCGACTCTTAAGGTCATGTCATGATGGCCTTTGCCGGATTCAATCATCGGATAAACATTCTCGGTTCTGTCCGTTAGTATGTCTAAAAATACGGTGCGATCTTTCATTGCAAAGGCTTCTTCCAGTGCAGGTCTGACTTCTTCCGGTTTATCGATACGCATGCCGACATGGCCATAAGCCTCTGCCAGTTTGACAAATTCAGGGATGGTGTCCATGTAGGAATGCGAGTAACGGCTTTCGTAGGAAAACTCCTGCCATTGCCGAACCATACCCATATAACTGTTATTCAGGTTGATAATTTTTACCGGCGTTTTGTATTGTAAAGCAGTAGATAATTCCTGAATACACATCTGGATACTGGCATCACCGGTTACACAGGCGACTTCAGATTCAGGGAACGCCAATTTAACACCGATGGCCGCAGGCAAACCAAAGCCCATCGTGCCCAAACCGCCTGAATTAATCCAGCGACGCGGCTTGTCAAACGGATAATACTGCGCGGCCCACATTTGATGCTGACCGACATCCGAAGTGATATAAGCATCGCCTTTAGTCACTTCGTAAAGTTGCTCAATCACATATTGCGGTTTGATTAAACGGCTTTCTCGGTCATAGTCCAGACACTTGATCGAACGCCATTGATCAATTTGATTCCACCAACTTTCAAGCGCCTTTTTAGAAGGTTTCTTTTTGCTGTCTTTCAGCAATTCCATCATCTGCTTCAAGACCGGTTTGACTTCACCCACGATTGGAATCGCAACTTTAACGGTCTTGGAAATTGATGCAGGATCAACGTCAATATGAATAATTTGGGCGTGCGGACAAAACTCAGCCAATTTTCCGGTCACGCGGTCATCAAAACGAGCGCCGATCGCAATAATCACGTCACTCTCATGCATCGCCATATTGGCTTCATAAGTGCCGTGCATACCGAGCATGCCGACAAACTGTTTATCAGTCGACGGATAAGCACCCAAGCCCATCAAGGTATTGGTAATCGGAAAACCCAGAGTCTGGGTAAACTCAGTCAATTCTTTGCTGGCTTCACCCAAAACCACGCCGCCGCCAGAATAGATGATCGGCTTTTGTGCGGACAACAGTAAATCCACCGCTTTTTTAATCTGCTCCTTATCACCCAGAACTTCAGGGTTGTAAGAACGGATAACCACTTTTTTAGGATATTTATAAGGGATTGTTATTCTGGGGTCAGTCATATCTTTAGGTACGTCAACAACCACCGGTCCCGGACGACCTGTGGTTGCAACATAAAAAGCTTTTTTCATGGTTTCAGCCAGTTTGGTAACGTCTTTAACCAAAAAGTTATGTTTGACGCACGGACGAGTAATGCCGACCATATCAACTTCCTGAAATGCATCACTGCCGATAACTGGCGATGGCACCTGACCGGAAATAATCACCATCGGAATGGAGTCCATGTAAGCCGTAGCAATTCCGGTTACTGCATTGGTAGCGCCAGGTCCTGAAGTAACCAACACGACGCCCGGTTTGCCGGTCGCACGGGCATAACCGTCAGCCGCGTGGGTAGCGCCTTGTTCGTGTCGAACCAAGATGTGTTTGACATCATCCTGCTGGAAAATTGCATCGTATAAATGCAAAACCGCTCCGCCGGGATAGCCAAAAATATATTCTACGCCTTCTTCTTTAAGACTCTGAATTACGATTTGTGCGCCGTTTAGCTCCACGCCAATACCTCAAAATAAACTTTCAAATTAAGCCGAATTTGCATTTTTAAAAACTCAAAACCAGAACAATGGGTTTGTTTTTTAAATCTGCAGTTAAACGGCTGTTGGCAACCGCCTTTTTCAGGCGGTTTATTTTTATCATTTTACTTGGTTTTTGGTTAAATTGTATACGCATCTCTTTTGCTTTTAATTCTTCTCTGACTGAAAACCATCAATCAGTAATCTGAGCGCCCAACAGGAACTCAACTTTTCAATCAATGCTTAACAGGAATTTAGCTGCCGAGCATTTGCTTTTTATTGCTGACGAAACTACTGCACCGAAAATTCAAGCTCATAACCAGTATACTTGCGAATATTAATGACGCCAGTATCGAGTAATAAATATTGACCTTTAATGCCATGCAAAACCCCTGTAACTTCCGGGTTCTTATCAAGATTAAACGACTTAACTTTCAGCGGATAACTGTCCACTGGAAAGTGAATATCTACCACCGGCTCACCACTTAAAACTTCAACTGCCTGAACACCAAAACGCTGAATAATTTCATCCAGTTCCGTTTTACAAACCTCCATTAATTCATCACGCTTTGTGATTAGATCAATCGGTTCAGCCTTGCTTTTAAGCATTTTCTGCCAACTGGTTTTATCACTAACATGCTTGGCAATAACGATTTCAATCAGTCCGGAAATATAGCGCGATTGCACTTTAAAAACCGGCAAAGCCTGCACCGCGCCTTGGTCTATCCAGCGGGTTGGAATTTGAGTCTGCCGGGTAATGCCAACCTTGATGCCACTGGAATTAGCAAGATAAACGATATGCGGTTTAAAGCAAAACTCTTCGCCCCACGCCGGTTCGCGACAGGTTCCCGCTTCATAATGACAAGTCTCCGGCTTCATAATGCACATATCGCATTGAGCCAGCGAGATAAAACAGGGGTAGCAATAGCCCTGATTAAAACTCTTTTTGATGACCTTGTTGCAATGTATGCAAGCAATCTTACCGGTATAGGTCAGCTTGATCGATTTCCCGATTAACGGATTAAGATCAATCAACTGCTCACCTAACGGCAGCTCGTACTGAACCGGTTTCGATGGATCCGAGTCCAGTCTGGCGCGCATTTTTTTTGTA
>CANNLO010000008.1 GCA_947505055.1 Methylococcaceae bacterium
AATCGGACATGCACTTAAAACAGTGCCCCCGGTATTTAATTATGCGGAGCAGGCCAAGCACCAATCCATGTTGAACACACCACCGACCTATAGCTGGTATCTGGTTGGTATTGTGCTTAAATGGTTGCAGGGGCAGGGCGGTGTTGAAGCTATTGAAGAACGCAATATCTCGAAAGCGGCTCTGTTATATCAAGCGATAGATCGGTCGACGCTCTATTCTAACCCTGTAGAAATAGCGTCCCGTTCACGCATGAATGTGCCATTTATTTTGGCGGACGAAAGTCTGGATAAGCCTTTTTTAGCGGCTGCGGAAGCCAATGGCTTGGTTGCGTTGAAAGGGCATCGTTTATTGGGCGGTATGCGCGCCAGCATCTATAATGCGATGCCTGTAGACGGTGTGCTGGCCTTGATTGCTTTTATGGCCGAATTTGAGCGCACCCATTAATCAAAAATAATAATTAAATCAGGTTTTCGCCATGTCATCCTTTATTCCCCTTTCTGAGTTGAGAGATAAAATTGATTCTATCGACCAGCAGATTTTGCAGTTGATGAATCAACGTGCGTCTTGCGCGATGGAGGTAGCGAAAACCAAGATTGCACAGGGGGAGCAAGGAACCTTCTATCGTCCGGATCGAGAGTCATTGGTATTGCGGAGAATAAAAGACCTGAATCAGGGGCCTTTATCGGGCGATACTGCGGCACATTTTTTTAGAGAGCTAATGTCTGCATGCTTGGCTTTGGAAAAGCCTCTGGATGTAGCTTATTTAGGTCCCGAAGGCACATTTACCCAGCAAGCGGCAGTCAAACATTTTGGGTCATCAGTTAAGACGGTTTCCTCAGCTACTATTAATGATATTTTTAGTACGGTTGAGAATGGCAACTGTCAGTTCGGTGTTGTACCGGTTGAGAATTCAACCGAAGGAATTATCAGTCATACGCTGGATCGTTTTTTGACTTCACCGTTAAAAATATGCGGTGAAGTTGAGATTAGGGTGCATCAGAATTTGATGGGTTTAGGCGATAGTCTCGATGGTGTGACGGAAGTATTTTCACATCAGCAATCCTTGGCACAATGCAGGCAATGGCTGGATAAACATTTGCCAGCTGCAAAGCGGACCGCCGTAAATAGCAATACTGAGGCTGCAAGATTAGCTTCTGCCAATAGTCGGGCAGTTGCCATAGCGGGTATTGTTGCAGCCGAGATTTACCAATTGAATGTCATCGAAAAAAATATCGAGGACACCTCTGATAATACCACTCGTTTCATCATTGTCGGGCAGCAAATATCAGCCTCTACGGGCAATGATAAAACCTCATTGGTTGTTTCTACAGGAAATCAGCCGGGCGCCTTGCACAGAATACTCGAACCTTTCGCGCGCTTTAATATCGGCATGTTACATATTGAATCCCGGCCTTCTCGTCAGGGGTTGTGGGATTATGTTTTTTTTATCGATATTGAAGGTCACAGTGAAGATGAAGATGTCGCTAAAGCTTTGGACATATTACAAGACAACGTTAATATGCTTAAGTTGTTAGGGTCCTATCCTAAAGCTGTTCTTTAAGTTGTAAAATAATGCATAAACCGGAATAAATGGTTTTTCATTCTACTTTTATCTCAATATAATCAATGAATAACAGCGATAATATATACAATCTTGCCGTATCAGGTGTGCAAAAGCTTGTGCCTTATGTACCCGGTAAACCGATAGAAGAGTTGGAGCGTGAATTGGGGCTTTCTCATATCATAAAGCTCGCATCTAATGAAAATCCCTTGGGACCCGGTAAAAAAGCTTTGGCAGCGATACAGGCAATTTTGCCTGATTTGGCTTTGTATCCTGATGGTAATGGCTTTGAGTTAAAATCTGCTTTGGCTAAAAAATATAATTTGGATATGAACCAGATTACGCTGGGCAATGGTTCCAACGAGATTTTAGAGTTGGTAGCCCGAGCGTTTCTGACGCCTGATCTTGAAGTGGTTTTTTCGCAACATGCGTTTGCTGTTTATCCGTTGGTCACTCAAGCTGTTGGTGCAACGGCAGTCGTCGCTCCGGCTTTAAACTATGGTCACGATCTGGAGGCGATGCTGCGAAGAGTGACAGCTAAAACCCGCCTAGTTTTTATAGCGAACCCGAATAATCCTACCGGTACTTTGCTAAGTCATTCTTCGTTAGAAGCATTTATTAAGGCGCTACCGGTTACCTGTGTGTGTGTTCTTGATGAAGCCTATTGCGAATTTGTGGCTGATCAAAATGTCGAAAATTCAACTGCTTGGCTGGAAAAATACCCCAACCTATTAATAACGCGAACTTTTTCAAAGGCTTATGGTTTGGCTGGCTTGCGTGTTGGTTATGGCTTATCCAGTCCGCAACTGGCAGATATTTTGAATCGGGTGCGCCAACCGTTTAATAATAATATGTTGGCGCTAGCCGCAGCGACAGCGGCTTTAACCGATAGCGAGCATTTACAAAATACAATTACAGTCAATGCGCAGGGTATGCAATTTATAACAGATGGCTTCAAAAAGCTGGATCTGGAATGGATTCCATCAGCCGGTAATTTTGTGTTGGTTGATTTAAGAAAACCTGCGCTGCCAGTTTATGAGTCTCTATTGCGCAAAGGCGTTATTGTCAGGCCGGTAGGGGTTTATGAATTACCCAATCATTTGCGTATTACCATTGGTACATCGGCTGAAAATGAATTGTTTATTGAGGCATTGGCAGAAGTTTTGTCTTTATCATGATTTCATGCAAACTCTGTAAGGGCGATTTCAGTCGTTCCGTGGAGAATAAATTTACTCCTAAAGTGACAAAATAATGTTGAGCCGGCTTTGTATTATTGGTGTTGGCTTAATCGGTGGTTCGATAGCAAGAGCCGCAAAGCGGCAAGGTTTGTGTCGCAGCATTGTTGGTTATGGTCGTATTTCAGATGAAAAAAATCTTCAAACGGCAAAACGTTTGGGCGTTATTGATGATTATTTTTTGGAGCTGGCTGAGGCAGTTCAAGGCGCTGATTGTGTATTTATTGCAACGCCTGTTGCTAGTGTCGAAAGCATTTTTGAGCAACTAAAGCCATTGTGGTCGGATACGGTTATTTATACTGATGTTGGCAGTACCAAAGGTAGTGTTGTCTTGGCGGCAGAGCGAGTTTTTGGTATTGTACCGGCGAATTTTGTGCCTGCCCATCCCATTGCCGGAGCTGAACAAAGTGGTGTTGAAGCCTCGGTAGAAAATCTTTTCGTTAATAAGCGTCTGATTATTACACCCCTTAATCAGACGTTGCCCCAGGCTGTACAGAAAATCCAAGGTTTCTGGGAGCGAATGGGAGCTTTGGTTTCAGTGATGGACGTTAATCATCATGATGCGGTGCTGGCCGCAACCAGTCATTTGCCTCATGTTTTGGCTTTTGCGTTAGTTGATATGTTGGGACATAAAGATGAGCAAAGCGAGATTTTTAAATATGCCGCTAGTGGCTTTAAAGATTTTACTCGAATTGCTTCCAGTGATCCGACCATGTGGCAGGATATTTGTGCCGCGAATAAAAACGAAATCATCCCTTTAATTGAGCAGCTAAAGGGAGAATTGGATAAAATACAACGTTTGCTGGAACATAATGATTCTCGGCAACTTTTTGAAACCTTTACGTATGCCAGAAATGCACGGCAACGCTTTTTAGATCAGTTTGAGTTTACTATGTCAAAATCAATAACATTTCAAGTTCAACCCGGTGGTAAATTACAAGGCGAGGCACGCGTGCCTGGTGATAAATCCATGTCGCACCGCTCAATCATGTTGGGTTCTTTGGCCAACGGTGTTACTCATGTAAAAGGCTTTCTGGAAGCGGAAGACGCTCTGGCAACTTTACAGGCTTTTCGTGACATGGGAGTCGAAATCGAAGGTCCAGTCAATGGTGAATTAACCATTCATGGTGTCGGTAAGCATGGTTTAAAAGCACCCAAAAATGATTTATATCTAGGTAATTCAGGAACGTCAATGCGTTTGCTAAGTGGTTTATTGGCAGGTCAGTCATTCAACTCAGTATTAACCGGCGATAAATCCTTATCCGGTAGACCAATGAAGAGGGTCACTGAACCGTTGTCAGCAATGGGGGCGGATATAAAGACGACTGAAACTGGTACTGCGCCATTGCATATTACTGGTAGGTCAGGTCAGTTGACCGGTATTGATTACGCTATGCCGATGGCCAGTGCCCAGGTAAAGTCTTGTTTGTTGCTGGCGGGCATGTATGCTCAAGGTGTAACTCATGTTACTGAACCAGCGCCAACTCGTGATCATACTGAGCGCATGTTAAGCGGTTTTAATTATCCAGTGCAGCAAAACGGTAATAAGGTCAGCATTACCGCCGAAGGCAGTTTAACCGCTGCGGATATTGATGTGCCTAGCGATATTTCTTCTGCAGCATTTTTTCTGGTCGGTGCATCCATTGCGCCAGGTTCTGACCTGTTGCTAAGGCATGTCGGCATCAATCCTACGCGTATCGGTGTTATTGATATTCTCAGGTTGATGGGAGCCAATATTGAGGTTCTCAATGAGAGTACTGTTGGCGGAGAGCCTGTTGCTGATCTGCATGTTGTTTATAGTCCACTTAAAGGCATAGACATTCCTGAGCACTTGGTGCCTTTAGCAATTGATGAATTTCCTGTGCTATTTGTTGCGGCTGCGTGTGCTGAAGGCCAAACCCGCTTATTCGGAGCGGAAGAACTGAGGGTCAAAGAATGCGATCGCATTCAAGTCATGGCAGATGGCTTGCAGGTATTGGGCGTGGATGCTCAATCTACTGAAGATGGCATGATAATTCGAGGTGGCTCAATAGGGGGGGGGGAAGTTATTTCACATGGCGATCATAGGATAGCGATGTCTTTTTCAATCGCCGGTTTACGGGCTCAAGCACCGATCACAATTCATGATTGTGAAAATGTAAACACCTCATTTCCTGAGTTCAGGGATTTGGCAAAACGACTGGGGTTAGATTTGGTTTGCAAGGAAAACTAGTGACTATTCCAGTCTTGACTATAGATGGCCCTAGCGGGGCAGGTAAAGGTACGGTTAGCAGGGCGGTAGCCAAAAAGTTGGGCTGGCATTATTTGGACAGTGGATCTATTTATCGTTCATTGGCTGTTTTAGCTTTAAAAAAGTCTGTTGATCTGCAAGATGAGGTTGTAATGGCTAGTCTGGGCCAAGCGATGGAGTTGGAATTTGATTGTGGTGATGAGTTGGTCGTTAGGCTTAATGGTGAAGACGTAACTGCTCAGTTAGGTCTTGAAGCTACTGGTAACGCAGCTTCCATCGTTGCGGTACATCCTGAGGTCAGGCGTGTTTTATTGCAAAAGCAAAAGGATTTTAAGCGCTTGCCAGGGTTGGTGGCGGATGGCCGCGATATGGGGACGATAGTGTTTCCCGAGGCCGAAAATAAAGTTTTTTTAACCGCCAGCGCCTCAGAAAGAGCAGCAAGGCGATATAAACAGTTGATAGAAAAAGGGATTGATGCTAACCTAGTGCAAATAACAAATGAGATAGAAGAACGTGATCGTCGAGATAGTGAGCGTAAGACAGCTCCATTAGCGATGGCAAACGATGCGTTTTATATTGATTCTTCGAATATGCCGTTAGAAGCAGTCATTGAAGAAGTTCTGAATTTAATCCATTAGGATTTTTTATGTGGTCACCTCAATGTTGGGTTTGATCTTTTTTTAACTTTGATAAAGAAAAGGCTTGTACGAGTTTCGACAGGCTTGGGAATGGAAAATGAGCGAAAGCTTTGCTGAATTGTTTGAACAAAGTCTAACCAAGACGGAAATGCGTCCTGGTGCCATGTTAATGGGTACAGTTGTCGATATCGAAAACGATATGGTCATCGTCAGTACTCATTCAAAATCAGAAGGTGTTATTCCAAAATGGCAATTTCTGAATAATGATGGTGAACTGGAAGTCTCCATAGGTGACGAAATCGAGGTTGCTCTTGATTTATTTGAAGATGGCCTTGGCGCTACACTTCTTTCCCGAGATAAAGCGAAGAAAAACAAAGCTTGGTCTGAACTTGAAACTGCTTTTGAAAAAGAGTTAACCATTGTTGGTCGTATCAATGGCAAGGTCCGTGGTGGTTTCACTGTTGCTGTAGGTGCATTGCGTGCCTTCTTGCCTGGTTCACTGGTTGATGTTCGTCCAATCAGAGACACGACTTTCCTGGAAAATCGTGACCTTGAATTCAAAGTTATAAAAATCGATCAAAAACGCAATAACGTTGTATTGTCTCGTCGTGCTGTTGTTGAAAAAGAATACAGCGCAGAAAGAGAAGAATTGTTGAAAACCCTTGAAGAGGGCGCAGTGGTTACCGGTGTTGTTAAAAATCTGACTGATTATGGCGCGTTTATTGATTTGGGTGGTATTGATGGTCTGTTACACATCACTGATATGGCATGGAGACGCGTACGTCATCCGTCTGAGTGTGTAGAAATCGGCCAAGAAATTAAAGTTAAAGTTCTGAAATACGACAAAGATAAGAACCGTGTTTCATTAGGTATGAAGCAAATGGGTGAAGATCCATGGCAAAACATCGCTCGTCGTTATCCTGCCGGCACACGCGTATTCGGTAAAGTAAACAACCTGACCGATTACGGTTGCTTTGTTGAAATCGAAGAAGGCGTTGAAGGTTTGGTTCACGTGTCTGAAATGGACTGGACTAACAAAAATGTTAATCCTTCAAAACTCGTACAATTGGGCGATGAAGTTGAAGTGATGGTTCTGGAAATTGATGAAGAACGTCGTCGTATTTCTTTGGGCATGAAGCAGTGCAAAACCAATCCTTGGGACGAATTTGCTGCAACACATAATAAAGGCGATAAAATCTCCGGAAAAATCAAATCAATCACTGATTTTGGTATTTTCATCGGTCTTGACGGTGGTATTGATGGTTTGGTTCATATGTCTGATATTTCTTGGGCAGATGAAGGTGAAGCGTCAGTTCGTGAGTTCAAGAAAGGTGATGAGCTTGAAACTGTTATTTTGGCAGTTGATTCTGAGCGTGAGCGTATCTCTTTAGGTATCAAACAGCTTGAGCAAGACCCTTTCCAAAACTTCCTTGCTACGCATGAAAAAGGTAGTCTGGTAAAAGGAACCGTCAAAGAAGTTGATGCTAAAGGTGCTGTTATCACTTTAGCTGATCATGTTGAAGGTTACTTGCGAGCTTCTGAAATTCAACGTGATCGCGTTGAAGATGCAAGAACCTTGTTAAAAGAAGGTGATTCTCTTGAAGCTAAATTCATTGGCGTAGATAAGAAAAGCAAATCAATTTCTTTGTCTATAAAAGCTAAAGATAGCGACGAAGAAACTCATACTATTAAAGATCATTCTCAGCAAACGATTGGTGCGCCTACTTTCGCTGACATTTTTAAACAGATGGAAAAATAAAAATCATGAAGGGGTATGCATGAATTGCATATTCCTTTTACTTTTATTTGTTTTTGCAGGATAGAATGTGACAAAATCAGAATTAATTGAAGCGCTTGCCAAACATCAACCTCATTTGGCTCAGAAAGATGTAGAAATAGCGGTAAAATGCATCATTGAACAAATGAATCAGGCGCTTTCTACAGGTGAAAGAATTGAAATAAGAGGGTTTGGAAGTTTTTCCCTGCATTTGCGTCCTCCTCGTATGGGTCGTAACCCCAAAACAGGTGAATCTGTAGCCTTATCAAAAAAACATGTACCGCATTTTAAGCCTGGAAAAGAGCTGCGGGATCGTGTCGATGCTTCACGCGAAAAATGTAAAATAGTTGAATGATTTTTTAGAAAAAACTTACAATACATTACTAAAATTAATTTTAATACTTTGTTCTCGGCTTTAATTTGGTGATGTATTGTTTTTTGTTTTGATAGCAAAAAAGCAAGATTAAATTTATTATTCTAAAAGCCACTATATATCGTATATTACCCTCATCCATAATTCCTAAATGTCAGAAAATATTACAATGTATTTCTGATAATCATATGCAACCAGCGTTTATTGATATTGTAAAGTCAGTAACAAGTTAGGTTTTTATAAGTTAGCTCATTGTTTCTTGCTAATATAAAATCTAAAAAATTAAGCGGGGTGGACGGTTAGTTCCAGCTACTACAACCTGAAGTAATTACCTCCACGCATTTTCGCTTGTAAGATCAGCTTCAGTGACCTGATCGGTAGATACTGCCTGCTCAATCAACCGACGAAACGGATGTCCACGATTTTTTGAATTGCGACGGTTAAATCGAAAAGTAAATTCTTCCAAATAGGCTTGTAAATAAGCGGCGTCCACGGCCCCTTGATGAGTCTCAGTAACCTTGCAATAAGGCCCATGCCCTATAATTTGTGCCTAAAGTTCTATGTAGCGTCTTTGCAGGCATACCGTTCTTTGCTGTAGTCAAATGCCAATCAGCCTCAAACCAAGTGGTCAATGGGTTACGCGTCTTTTCAAAAACCGTACCTGCAGTAGCTGTTGTCTGGTGACGACAGGAAGAACACAAAAGGCGACTACGCGATAGACTCCATGCAGAAATTTCGTCACACACAAGCGGGACAAACGAAAACTTTGGACCAACGTAGTTGCTGTAAGTACAATGCACATGCTTGATTGTAAGGAAATATTGTCACGAATTTACGGTACTTACGTGGGTAATCTTGCCCTGCAATAAGCAAGGTTGTCATCGGTCAATGTCGTTAGGTGCTCTCATCACAACATGTTGACACAGGTGGAGCTACCGTCCACCCCGCAAAATTAATTTCTATTTTGCTTGCCTGTTTTCATGATTTGAAAATAGTTGCAGAGTTGTTTTTCAGTCTATTCTATAAAATCATTGGCTTGCGGTATATTTTGGATTAAATTCATATATTTAGTCTATAATACAGTGTTAAATTTCAAAAAATATCCTTAGAACAAAGGAGTTCCAGATGATTGTTATTCGTCAAGATGATCTTATTCAGAGTATTGCTGATTCTCTGCAATATATTTCATATTATCATCCTTTGGACTTCATTAATGCCATGCATGAAGCCTATCAAAAGGAACAAAATCCTGCAGCAAAAGATGCGATTGCGCAAATCTTGATCAATTCAAGGATGTGTGCAGAAGGCCATCGCCCGATTTGTCAAGATACCGGAATTGTCACTGTTTTTTTAAAGATAGGGATGTACGTTCAATGGGATGCAACGATGAACATTGCTGATATGATCAATGAAGGTGTTCGACGTGCTTATCTTAATCCGGATAACATTTTGCGCGCTTCGATACTGGATGATCCGGCAGGTTTACGCATCAACACAAAAGACAATACTCCGGCGGTGATACATATGGAGGTTGTTTCAGGTAATTCTTTAGAAATTGAGATTGCCGCTAAAGGCGGTGGTTCCGAGGCGAAGGCAAAATTTGCCATGTTAAATCCGTCAGATAATATAGTTGATTGGGTTTTAAAAACTGTTCCTACTATGGGAGCTGGTTGGTGTCCTCCAGGTATTTTGGGAATTGGAATTGGTGGAACTGCTGAAAAAGCCATGTTAATGGCTAAACAGGCTTGTATGGGTTCAATTGATATTCAGAAATTAATTGCTCGAGGCCCTTGTAACGCAGTCGAAACGTTACGAATTGAATTGTATGACAAGGTTAATGCTTTGGGTATCGGTGCGCAGGGCTTGGGTGGACTGACCACTGTGCTCGATATTAAAATCAATGATTATCCGACCCATGCGGCTAATAAGCCAATTGCGATCATTCCAAACTGCGCGGCTACTAGGCATGTGCATTTTGTTTTGGATGGCAGTGGTCCTGCAGTATTTAACCCTCCACGCCTTGAAGATTGGCCTGAAATTACCTGGAATGCTGGAACTACTGCTCGCAGAGTTAATCTGGATATACTGACTCGACTTGATCTGGAGAGTTGGAAACCAGGAGAAACTTTGTTGCTTAGCGGAACTATGCTGACTGGTAGAGATGCAGCACATAAACGCATGGCGGAATTATTTGAGCGTGGTGAGTCCTTGCCAGAAAGTGTCGATTTTACCAATAAATTTATTTATTACGTAGGGCCGGTTGATCCGGTTCGTGATGAGGTTGTTGGGCCTGCAGGGCCAACAACAGCTACACGCATGGATAAATTTACTGATCTGATGCTCAATAAAACTGGCTTGATTGGGATGATCGGTAAATCTGAACGTGGCCCTGAAGCAATTGCCGCTATTAAAAATCATAAAGCTGTTTATTTGATGGCGGTTGGCGGTGCAGCGTATTTGGTGTCAAAGGCTATTCGCAAGTCGCGTATAGTTGCTTTTGAAGATTTGGGTATGGAAGCTATACATGAGTTTGTGGTTGAAGACATGCCTGTTATGGTGGCTGTGGATGTGCAAGGTTATTCTGTGCATGAATATTCGCCAAAGATTTGGCAAGCTAAAATCGGAAAGATTCCAGTCGTTGTTAGTTGAAGATTATTTTCCACTTTGACTTGATGGTGCCTTAAACAAATTTTATGAAATAGAGTTCAGTTCAGGTGTGATTATAAATTTATCGGCTCATTATGAAATAGAGTGGCAAATTAATTTTGATATCTGTTTATTAAACTTTATTTATGCGCTTGAATTAAAAAAATACCCCCCCATTATTTCAAGCAGTTGCAAGTTAAATTAAGATGCAATTAGCAACATTCGAGGTTTTTTAATAAAAAATTTTTCAAATCAAGAGTATTGATTTGTGTTGATGAGAATTTGCAGTTATCTTAATCAATAGATATTAAATAATAAGGAGAAATAGGATGTCAAAAGGTCAAAATTTACAGGATAACTTTTTAAATGCACTTAGAAAAGAGCATACCCCTGTTTCTATTTTCCTTGTTAACGGAATAAAGTTACAAGGTAAAGTAGATTCGTTTGATCAGTATGTAGTTATGTTAAAAAACACCTCCAGTCAGATGGTCTATAAACATGCAATCTCTACGATAGTTCCGAGTAAGGCAGTCAAAATGACTCATGAACCTGAATCTATAGAAGAATGATCAATCCAAAAGATGTGCGCTCTACACTTTATCAAAGATTGATAAGTGCTGGTTTATATCGAGAAGTTAGTCGTTTAACCAGGGTCAAGTATCTCGAGGTAATTAATTGATTGATCGTCCTGAATCAGGTGAACGGGCAGTACTCGTTCATCTAACACTGCGTTCCAGGTATGAAGATCTTTTAGAATTAAAAGAATTGGCAAAGTCAGCCGGAACAGACCCAGTTTATGTGGTAACTGGTAGCCGTAATAAGCCAGATCCAAAATATTTTGTCGGCAAAGGTAAACTTGAAGAGCTAAAAGGCGTTATCGAATCCCAGGAAGCCGATATCGTATTATTCAATCACGCACTCTCACCTAGCCAGGAAAGAAATCTTGAAGGCTATTTAGGCGTTCGGGTTGTCGACAGAAATGGCCTGATTCTGGATATTTTTGCCCAGCGTGCCCAAACTTTTGAAGGCAAACTCCAGGTTGAATTGGCTCAATTGCAGCATTTATCAACTCGACTGGTTCGAGGTTGGACGCATTTAGAGCGCCAAAAAGGCGGTATCGGCCTACGTGGTCCAGGTGAAACACAGTTAGAAACTGATAGGCGTTTGCTGGGGTTGCGCATAAAACAGATTCAGCAACGCCTGGATAAAGTCGAAAAACAAAGACATCAAGGGCGTAGCAAAAGAAAAAAAGCTGAAGTCCCCTCTGTTTCGTTGGTGGGATATACCAATGCGGGTAAATCAACGCTGTTCAACAGGTTGACAGGATCTGATATCTACGTTGCCGATCAATTGTTTGCCACACTTGACCCAACTTTACGCAATTGCCAACTGCCCAATAACAGCGAGATTGTTATGGCTGATACAGTAGGTTTTATTCGTCATTTGCCGCATGAACTCGTTGCGGCATTTAAATCTACTTTGCAGGAAGCCAGTGAGGCGGATTTATTATTGCATGTCATTGATGCCAGTAATGATGACCGGGTCGAGACAATTTATCAGGTCAATCAGGTTCTAGAAGATATTGACGCCAATGAAGTCAGGCAGCTTGAAGTATTCAATAAAATTGATTTGCTTAAGGACATTCACCCTAAAATTGATCGGGATGATTTGGGTAATCCTACGCGAGTATGGATATCTGCTGAAACCGGAGTTGGCGTTAATTTGCTTTTTCAGGCGTTGGCTGAAATATTTTCAAATACAAAAGTTCAAAGAAAATGTTATTTGGAACCTGATCAAGGTGATATAAGAGCCAAGTTGTTTGCTTGTGCCACAATAATTAGTGAGAAAACTGATGATTTTGGCGGTTGTGAATTGATTATTGAGCTTGATACCAAGTATTTGGGCTTACTTAAATCAGTTAAGACTGAAGAAGTTGTTTAAACCTGCACTGGTGTTTGTGTTTTTTGCTTTTCGCCTTTCACTGACATTTACGATAGAATATAAATTATGAATCTAATCAATACGGAGCAAATGTATGTCCTGGAATGAGCCTGGCGGCGATAAGAAAGACCCGTGGAGCGGTCGTGGAGACCCAAAAGGGCCACCTGATCTAGACGAAGCAATACGTTCATTGCAAGAAAAATTGGGCGCTTTTTTCGGTGGTGGTAAAGAGGGCGATGACAGTTCTTCAGGCATCCCTCCATTAAAAAGCATGGGGTTAGTCGCTGTTGGAGCTATAGCGTTGTGGGGATTAAGTGGCTTTTATATTATTGATGAAGGAACACATGGTGTTGAAACCCGTTTTGGTAAATATGTGGCGACGACTCAGTCCGGTTTAAACTGGCATATACCGACTCCTATTGAGAGGGTTGATGTCGTTGATGTGAAACAGCAACGATATATCGAGGTCGGGTATCGTAGTGGTGGAAGTGAACAAACATTAGGTTCGGTTCCAAAAGAAGCGCTGATGCTTACTAAAGATGAAAATATTGTTGATGTGCGTTTAGCAGTTCAATACCAGGTTAAAGACGCCAAACAGTTCATTTTTAATATCGTTAATCCATCCGCAACTTTAAAACAGGTTACAGAAAGTGCGCAACGTGGCGTAATCGGTAGTAGTGAAATGGACTTTGTCTTAACTGAGGGACGCAGTGAAATTGTAACTCAGATCAAAAAGGAAATTCAGGATGTGATGGACAGCTATAAGTCCGGCATCCAGATTACCAGTGTTAACCTTCAGGATGCCCAGCCGCCTGAACAGGTACAAAATGCCTTTGAAGATGCCATCAAGGCACGTGAGGATGAGCAACGCCTGATTAATGAAGCAGAAGCTTATTCCAATGACGTAGTGCCCAAAGCACGCGGTGCAGCGGCCAGGAAAATTCAGGAGGCGGAAGGTTATAAAGAGCAGGTTATTGCCCAGGCAGAAGGTGAATCCAGCCGTTTTTCAAAATTGCTGACTGAATACGCCAAGGCCCCGGATGTAACCAGAAAGCGCCTGTATATAGAGTCAATGGAATCAGTTTTAGCAGGCACCAATACCGTATTGGTTGATGTAAAAGGTGGAAACAACATGCTGTATTTGCCATTGGATAAAATGATCCAGCATCTCCCAAATGTCCAGCAAAACAACGTGCCTCAAAGCACTGCTGAACAAGTTCCTCAGGCAACTGTGGAGACTCCTCAATCTGTTGTGCGAACTACAACTCGTGGCCGTGAGCAAAGGGGACGCTAATGACACATAATAAAATATGGGTAACTTTGGGTGGATTGTTATTCATCAGCATGATGTGCGTGTTTACCGTCAGTGAAACAGAAAAGGTAATTAAATTTCGTCTTGGTGAAATTGTAAAAAACGATTATGAGCCTGGAATACATTTTAAGTTGCCGTTTATTAACAATGTAAAAAAGTTTGATAAACGAATCCAAACTATGGATGCAAAACCTGAACGGTTTTTAACTGCTGAAAAGAAAAACGTAATAGTTGATTCATTTGTTAAATGGCGCATCGGTGACGTGACTACTTTTTATACTGTAGTTGCCGGGGATATTGATCAAGCTAATTTACGCTTGGACCAGATTATTAAAGACGCTTTTCGGGGTGAGTTTAGCAAGCGAAATATCAAGCAATTACTTTCGACTGATCGTCAGGAAATTCGTGAGATTATGATTAAAAACGCCATGCCTCTTGCCGCTGCACTGGGTATGGAAATTGTTGATGTTCAGGTTATGCGTATTGATTTGCCTGATGAAGTCAGTAGTTCAGTATTCCGTAGAATGGAAGCTGAACGTGAGCGTGTTGCTCGTGAGTTTCGTTCCCAAGGTGCAGAAGCAGCGGAAAGAATTCGTGCTGATGCCGACAGGCAACGCGTTGTTACTATGGCTAATGCATTCAAGGATGCTGAAATCTTGCGTGGTGAAGGCGATGCAAAGTCTGCAGATATTTATGCCAAAGCCTTTGGTGCGGATACTGAATTCTTTACGTTTTATCGAAGCCTGAATGCTTATAAAAAGACATTTTCTGGCTCAAGCATGATGGTGCTTGATTCCGATTCAGACTACTTTAAGTATTTTAAGCAGCAGAAATAATCAAGGTTACAGTTACAAGGCTCAAGATTAAGGACTAAAAGTTAATGACAATTTTTTATCATTTATCTTTCATCAAATATAAATCTTTACTGATCTTCGGCTGAAGAGTAATTATCACAAGATTCCCTTTTGGGGAAACCCTAATCAACGCTCCGCTTGCGGGGCGTTTTGTTTGAGTGGACACGAAAATATGCAACAAAAAGATTCCTGGCTTTTGCCTGATGGCATTGATGAGGTTTTGCCGGAAGAGGCTAAGCATCTTGAAAGTTTGCGCAGTAAAATACTGGGCACCTTTGCTTGTTGGGGTTATGAATTCGTTATTCCGCCTTTTATTGATTACCTGGATTCCTTGTTGACCGGTTCTGGCCATGACTTGGAGCTGCAAACTTTTAAACTGACAGACCAGATTAGTGGTGAAATGCTCGGGATTAGGGCAGATATGACGCCTCAGGTTGCCAGAATCGATGCGCATAATATCAATGCTGACTGGCCAACACGGTTATGTTATACAGGTACTGTATTGCATACAAAAGGCGATCCACTCGAAAAAACCAGGAGCCCGATGCAAATTGGTGCCGAGTTGTATGGACATGCCGGTAAGGAAAGTGATGTTGAGGTCATTAGCCTGATGCTTGAAATGTTGGCGATAACCGGTTTGCTTGATGTGCATCTTGATTTAGGCCATGTAGGTATTTATCGTGCACTTTCAAAACAGGCAGGTTTAAATGATGCTCAGGAAGCCGAGCTGTTTGACGTCCTGCAACGCAAGGCCAGACCTGAACTTGAAGAATTGATGGCTGGATATAATATCGATACTCAGTTTAAAGCAATGTTTTCGAAATTGCCTGAACTTAATGGTGGCAAGGATGTTATTGCTAAAGCCAGAGTGGTCTTAATGACAGCTAACGCTGAAGTTAAACAGGCTTTGGCTGATCTCGAAGCTATCGCGGAAAAGCTGACTAGCAGTTTTCCTTCGTTACCTGTTAGTTTCGATTTGGCCGAATTACGAGGCTATCATTATCACACAGGTATAGTGTTTGCGGCATTCGTTCCCTCAGTAGGTCGTGAGATTGCCAGGGGTGGACGATATGATAATATTGGAGCGATTTTTGGACGTGCGCGTCCTGCTACCGGCTTTAGTGCTGACCTTAAAGTACTAGCTGCATTAGGAAAAATATCCTACAAAAAAGAACCGCGAGCCTTGATTTTTGCACCATCTCTTGACGATCTTGCGCTAAGTCTGAAAATTAGAGATTTGCGCGCCGAGGGACTGGCGGTGGTTCAACAATTGCCGGGACAAATTGGGACGGCACAGAATCTTAAATGTACTTCTGTCTTGGAACAGGATAATAAAAATTGGGTCGTTAGACCCTTAGCAAGCTTGGAATAATTATGGGAAAAAATGTTGTAGTCATCGGTACTCAATGGGGTGATGAAGGAAAAGGTAAGTTGGTTGATCTGTTAACGGAACAGGCGGAAGCTGTGATTCGCTTTCAGGGTGGTCACAATGCGGGGCACACGCTGGTTATACAGGGAGAAAAGACTGTTTTACATCTTATTCCCTCCGGCATCCTTCGCAAAAATGTCCAGTGCATGATCGGTAATGGCGTTGTTTTATCGCCCAATGCCTTACTTGAAGAAATTGAGTTTCTGGAAAAAGCCGGCATTTCTGTCAGAAACAGATTATTAATCAGTGAAGCCTGTACACTTATATTGCCAGTTCATGTCGCAATTGATCAGGCTCGTGAAAGAGCGCGTGGCAAGAAAGCGATTGGGACAACCGGTCGTGGCATTGGTCCTGCTTATGAAGACAAGGCGGCTCGAAGAGGTCTTCGTGCCGGTGACTTTTTAAATCCTACGGTTTTTGCTGAGCGCTTTAAGGAGTTGGTTGAGTATCATAATTTCATGCTAACGAATTATTATCATACTGACGCTGTTGATTATGAGAAGACGCTTGAAGACGCTTTGAAACTGGGTGAGCAGATCAGACCTATGCTGACTGATGTTAGCGAAAAATTGTATGCACTTCAGGAGCAAGGCAAAAACCTGTTATTCGAAGGTGCTCAAGGGGCATTGCTGGATATTGATCATGGCACTTTTCCTTACGTGACTTCCTCGAGTACAACAGCTGGGGGGGCCGCTACTGGAACCGGTGTCGGACCACTCGATCTTGATTATGTGTTGGGCATTACCAAAGCATATTCTACGCGCGTCGGGAATGGGCCTTTCCCTACCGAATTGCATGATGCAAATGGTGATCACTTAGGCACTGTCGGGCATGAGTTTGGGGCTACCACTGGACGTAAGCGTCGCACGGGCTGGTTTGATGCTGTTGCAATGCGCAAATCTGCAAAAATGAATAGTTTAAGTGGTATTTGTTTGACCAAGCTTGATGTGTTGGATGGTCTTGAGAAAGTTGGTATTTGTACCGCTTACGAGCTTAATGGCGTTATTACCAAAACTGCGCCTTTAGGTGCCGACCAATATGAAGAATGCCACGCGATTATTGAAGATATGCCAGGCTGGACAGGTACAACAGCCGGAGTAACCGATTATGATGCGCTACCTGAAAACGCCAAGGCTTATATCAAAAAAATTGAAAAACTCGTTGGTGTCAAAATTGCAATCTTGTCGACTGGTCCGGATAGAGATGAAACAATTATTTTGGAACATCCTTTCATTTAAACGACAAGAATTAATTACCTGGAGATATCATGGCTGAAACTGTAGATGAGTTGACTGTAACATACGAAGATGGTGGCATTGAGACAGTTAAGGAGCTGGATAAAAAAGTGCTGACTAAAGGTGCATGGGCTACGGTAATGTATCGTTATCAAGACTGGAATCGCGCAAAAGAAGAATACGGTCCGGATAAATACACCATTCGCCGTTATCAGAAACAAAATGGTGAATACAGACAAAAATCGAAGTTTAATATATCCAGTAAGGATCAGGCCAAAGCCATTATCGAAGCTTTGGAAGATTGGACCAAGCTGGATTGATTGTTTTGACATTGGTTAATTTGTCTAATTTGAGATGAATAGTAAGGGGTGTTTACGCCCCTTTTCTATGCCTGCTAATCTCTCCATATTTTGGTGTCTTTTCCAATACTATCGACAGCGTAGTTTCAAAATCGGAAATAACTTTTACAATTTAATCTGCACTGTTAACAACCGATCAGGGATTCATGAAAAAATCTAATCCACCCTCTGTTACCCGTATTGCTTTAGCTAGTTTAATTGGCACGGCTATTGAATTTTATGATTTTTATATCTACGGTATGGCAGCGGCTTTGGTTATCGGACCCGTTTTTTTTTCCGCCAGTAATACCGCATCTCAAGCGCTCAGTTCTTTTCTTACTTTTGCTGTCGCTTTTTTGACTCGGCCTTTGGGGGCATTATTATTCGGTCATTTTGGCGACCGTATTGGTCGTAAAACCACCTTGGTGGCATCACTTTTGGTTATGGGTGTTTCCACTACATTGATTGGCGTGTTGCCGGGTTATGATGTTATTGGCGGATGGGCACCGGTTTTGTTATGTGTTTTACGGTTCGGACAAGGCATAGGTTTAGGTGGGGAATGGGGTGGGGCTGCGCTATTGGCAACCGAAAACGCACCCGCTGGTAGGCGAGGTTGGTATGGAATGTTTCCGCAGTTGGGTCCACCTATTGGGTTTCTCTGTGCGACCGGCAGTTTTTTACTGCTGGCTTTTTTATTGACCGAGCAAGAATTTAAGGAGTGGGGTTGGCGAGTCCCGTTTCTAGCCAGTTCCATTCTGGTTATGGCTGGTCTTTATGTGCGTTTGGCATTGGCTGAAACGCCAATATTTGCCAGAGTGTTACAGCAACATAAAAATGTTGTTTTTCCATTTCGGGACATAATGAAGCATCACACAGTCTCATTGTTTATGGGGGCATTGGCAATGGTCGTTTGTTATGCGTTGTTCTATATTTCAACGGTTTTTTCACTAAGTTACGGAACCGCTACCCTACACATTCCTCGTCAACAATTTCTTGGTATGTTATGTATTGCAGTAATATTCATGGCTATAGCTACGCCAATATCCGCCAAAGCGGCAGATTATTTCGGGCGAAGACCTGTTTTGTTAGTTGCCGGTAGTCTCGCATTCTTTTCAGGTTTTCTATTAAAACCGATGCTGGAAAGCAATTCACCGATAATAATGACGGCTTTTCTTTCTTTGGAGTTATTTCTAATGGGGGCCACTTTTGCTCCGATGGGTGCGCTACTTCCGGAATTATTTCCATCAGCGTTGCGATATACCGGTGCGGGAATGGCTTATAACTTGGGTGGAATCATGGGGGCTTCATTTGCCCCTTATATCGCACAACGATTAGTCACTGAAGGAGGTCTGGACTGGGTGGGTGGCTACGTTTCATTAGCGGCTTTTATCAGCCTGCTTGCTGTCTATTTTATGCGTGAAACTCGTGATAACCTTTGGGAGTAGAGCCGCAAATTTAAAAGAAAAAGAAGTTTTTTCTCGTATTTTGTAAATACTGAACAAAAATCGCATTAAATTTGAAAAATTAGTTCTTAATAATTGCTTTCTAATAACTCGAGAAATCGTTCAAGATTTGATCGATTTAATTAATTATGTTAAATATTATGTAGTTATATGCTTACATATTAAGTTTCGCACAGAGTTATCCACAGAATTTGTTGATAAATTATTTGTCTTAATCTTAATCTGAATGAAATGCTTGAAAAAGTATTATTTCTAATTTCTGTATTTTCAGTTTCTATATTTTTCGTAATTTATTATTCATAAGTGGATGGGGTGCATCTAATTGAAGCAGTATCAGCATTTGTCATCTGTTTGGAAAACTGTGTTGCTGTATTGGTAATGTTATAATGGTGATATATGGCTGCTCCGATAACTTGGATCCACCGGGTAACTTTTAAACTACGTACATAATTGAGTACATATTATTAATGAATGAACATTTGAACACTCTGGAAGCCAGAGAAACCAAGCGTCGCAGGACTTTTGCCATCATCTCGCATCCTGATGCCGGTAAAACAACCATAACTGAAAAGCTATTGCTGTTCGGTGGCGCGATTCAGCTTGCCGGCTCGGTAAAAGGCCGTAAAGCAGCACGTCACGCTACATCCGACTGGATGGAGATGGAAAAGGAACGAGGAATTTCGGTAACAACTTCGGTGATGCAGTTTGATCATAATGATTGCATTATTAATCTACTCGATACACCCGGGCATGAAGATTTTTCTGAAGATACCTATCGAACTTTAACCGCGGTGGATTCGGCGTTGATGGTGATAGACGTTGCTAAAGGGGTTGAAGATCGAACTATTAATCTGATGGAAGTGTGCCGTCTGCGCACTACGCCTATTTTGACGTTCATTAACAAACTGGACAGGGAAGGGCGTGAACCGATTGAATTAATGGATGAAGTTGAGAGTGTCCTGAAAATTAAATGCGCCCCTATAACCTGGCCTATTGGGATGGGCAAGCGCTTTAAAGGTGTTTATCATCTGTATAAAGATGAAATACATTTATTTAGCGCCCAACATGGCGGCAAGATCGCCCACGCTGAGATTATCAAAGGTTTGGATAATCCTAAGTTGGATGAGCTACTAGAAGATCAGGCCGAAGAGCTTCGTGAAGAAATTGATTTGGTTAAAGGTGCCAGTCACGAATTTGATCTTGAAGATTATCTTGCTGGCAAACTGACACCGGTTTTCTTTGGTTCTGCGATTAATAATTTCGGGATTATTGAACTACTGGATGCCTTTGCTGAATATGCGCCATCACCTCGTCCCAGAGATGCCGAACAGCGCACGGTTAAGCCGGAAGAATCTACATTTAGTGGTTTTGTATTTAAGGTTCAGGCCAATATGGATCCGTCACACCGGGATAGAATTGCTTTTTTACGAGTGTGTTCAGGCAAGTTTGATAAGGGCATGAAGATTCATCATGTTCGTATTGGCAAAAATATTCAGGTTGCCAATGCCATTACCTTTCAAGCCGATAGTCGCAAAAGCGTAGAAGAGGCATACCCCGGCGATATTATCGGTTTGCATAACCATGGCACGATTCAGGTTGGCGACACCTTTAGCCAGGGCGAAACGCTAAAATTTGGCGGCATTCCTTATTTTGCGCCGGAATTATTTCGTCGGGTGATCTTGAAAGATCCGTTAAGAGCCAAAGCCCTACAAAAAGGTCTGGTGCAGTTGACCGAAGAAGGCGCAACCCAGTTATTTAAGCCTCTAAAAAATAACGACCTGATTTTGGGGGCAGTCGGTGTTTTGCAGTTTGATGTGACCGCGTTCAGGCTTAAATCTGAATACAATGTCGAATGCGTTTATGATGCGATCCCCATATCCGCCGTACGCTGGGTAAGTTCTGATAAACCCGGTAAATTGGAAGAATTTAGAAATAAAGCCTTTGATAATCTTGCTGAAGACGGTGGCGGTTATTTGGTCTATGTCGCTAACAGTCGTGTCAATTTGCAACTCACCGAAGAGCGCTGGCCAGACATTAAATTTAGTGCGACGCGCGAGTTGTAAACAGAATTTCGATTCAAGCACTAAGATTCTCTTAGTTTAAACTTCAGGTTTTTAAACGTAAGAATGGAAACCTGGAGCGTTATTATGCTGTTTACTTCGTTTCTGCATTCGTAAGGAACTTATAGTCCATTTTGTTTTCCGATTAACTCCAGAGTCAAAGGTCAAACAACAGTCTTGTTTGCAATCAATGCGTATCCATTTTTGATATTTTGGCTACCTGATTGTACTGGATAATGAGTATTTCTTAATATTTAAATTTTTTTAATACGATTTCATTAAATAGTCATATTGACCCTATATGATCGATAATCGGCAACTCATAGCTGCTAAGGAAATAGATTTTAAGTGGCAGCACAGTTGAAGATCAATAACGGTACTCAAGGTTCCATTGTTGCAAAATAATAATAAACAGATAATATCCCGGGGCTTTATGACATTGAAAATTGCGTTTATCACTGATGCCTGGCATCCACAAATAAATGGTGTTGTGACAACAATCCATAATACTTGTTCCAGTCTCGAGCAATCGGGGCACCAAATTAAAATGATTACTCCTGATCAATTTTTAACAATTCCTTGTCCAAGTTATCCTTCCATTCGCTTGGCACTTTTCTGCTATGGAAAATTAAGCAAGCAATTGGATGAGTTCAAGCCTGAGCGAATTCATATTGCAACTGAAGGTCCTTTAGGATTGGCAGCCAGAAAATATTGCTTGAAGCATAATCTCGCATTTACCACGTCATTTCATACCTTATTTGCTGAATACGTCAATTTACGTTTTAAAATTCCTGTTTCGTGCGGATATGGGTTTTTGCGCTGGTTTCATGGGCCGGCTAAAAAAGTTATGGTAGCAACTTCATCCTTAGAAAAAGATTTGATTGCCAAAGGTTTTAAAAATAGCCTGGTACGCTGGTCGCGTGGCGTAAATCTTGATTTCTATTATCCTAGGGATAAGTCTTTTATAACACAGCCCAGACCCATTTCAATGTTTGTTGGAAGGGTTGCGATTGAAAAGAACCTCGAAGCTTTTTTATCGCTGGATATTCCAGGAACAAAATTTATTGTTGGAGATGGACCTCAGCTAAAAGAGCTCAAAGCCAGATTTCCTGAGGCGGTTTTTGTAGGATTTTTGTCTGGTGAATCCTTGGCTCAACATTTGGCAGCAGCAGATGTATTTGTTTTTCCTAGTCGCACGGATACCTTTGGTATTGTCTTACTAGATGCCTTGGCCAGTGGCATACCTGTTGCTGCTTATCCTGTTACTGGTCCTATTGATGTGATTACCAGTGATAAGGTGGGCAAACTTGATGAAGATTTGCAAAAAGCGGTTCATGATGCTTTGGAGTTAAAGCCGGAAGATTGTCGAAACTTTGCTGTTCAATATTCGTGGGCTAATTGCACAGAACAGTTTTTTAATAATCTTGTTCCTGCTGTTGAGTAAATTAACATAATTGTTTGAATGTTATACACTTGGATGAATTCAATTTTATCGATATAAAAAGCCAGGCTTGATTTAGCTAATTTGCACGGTGTTTTTTTAAAAGCGTCCCAGTTTAAGTTTACCCAGACAATCAAAAAAATTAGCTATCCACTATAAGCCTGCATTTGCAGGCTTTTTTTATATCTACTGTGTCGGTTTATAGTAGAATTGTATAAATTAAAGCCCTATCGCTAACCATAGAAATGCTCTCTTAATCGTCTTTCAGGACCTTGTTGAGATTGTCTTAATGGTTGAACTTCTAACAATTTCTACTATTGCGAATTAAATGGAACAATTTATACCCGGTCAACGCTGGATTAGTAACACCGAGTCAGAACTTGGTTTGGGTCTTATTCTCGACGTGGCTGATAAGCGAGTGACAGTGCTTTTCCTGGCAAGTGACGAAAGACGTATGTATGCCCAGGATAATGCGCCGTTAACGCGTGTTCGTTTTTCTCCAGGCGATGTTATCGAATCGATTGATGAAGAGAAAGTGACGGTCACCCGCTTAGTTGAAGAAGACGGTTTGATTACTTATTTTGGCAAAGATCAGGATGGACAAGAGGTCCAGGTTGAAGAAGTTGAACTGAATCATCACATACAATTCAACAAGCCTCAGGATCGTTTGTTTATCGGTCAGGTTGATCCCTCAGCCTGGTTTTTATTGCGTTATGAAACCTGGCGTAAATTGCAACAGCATCAGCAATCACCGGTTAAAGGCTTGTTAGGCGGGCGTGCTTCGCTAATACCTCATCAGTTATTTATTGCCCATGAAGCAGCTAACAGGTCTGCTCCCAGAATCATGCTGGCAGATGAAGTAGGTTTAGGTAAAACGATAGAAGCCGGTTTGATTTTGCATCATCGATTGATTAATGGCTTAAGTAACCGGGTGTTAATTATTGTACCGGAAACCTTGTTACATCAATGGCTGGTGGAAATGTTAAGGCGTTTTAATTTACGCTTCAGTATTTTTGACGAAGCTCGTTGCCTTGATACTTATGCTGAAGACGATATGCTTACCGATGCCGACGAGTCGGATGCCGAAGCGGACAATCCATTTTTGACCGAACAACTGATTTTGTGCAGTCAGCGATTTTTTTCCAATTATCCACGTCGTCAGCAACAGGCCTTGGCAGCAGGTTGGGATATGGTGATAGTTGACGAGGCGCACCATCTAGAATGGAGTGAAGCGGCTCCAAGTGCTGATTACCAGTTTGTTGAAAAGTTGGGCCAGATTTCGCCCAGCTTGATTTTATTGACAGCTACGCCCGAGCAACTGGGCGCGGAAAGTCATTTTGCTCGTTTAAGATTGCTTGATCCAGACCGATTTTACAGTTTTGCCGCTTTTGTTGAAGAAGACCGCTTATTTGAGCCGGTTGCCAATGCCGCTAAATTGTTGTTGGAACAGGAAGCGTTGGATGAAGCAGCACAGCAGCACCTCACTGAGCTATTAAAGGATGATAATGTTGATGGTTTGTTAAAAAACCTTAACGATGCAGATAAATCCACGTCGGCACGTGCTGCGTTAATTAAAGTATTGCTTGATCATCATGGCACTGGAAGAATTTTATTCAGAAATTCGCGACAAACAGTGCAGGGCTTTCCTGAGCGCGAACGGCATGGATACGCATTAGTGGGGCAGGAAAATGTCGAAGACTTGCAACAAGACCCCCGATATCTGTGGTTGGTGGACAAGGTTAAACAACTGGCAGGACAAAAAGCCTTGGTCATTTGTAAGCAAGCACAAACCGCGATTGATTTGGAGTTGACGCTGAGAAATCGTGCGGGCATTGCTTCAGCGGTATTTCATGAAGGCATGAGTATTATCGAGCGTGATCGGGCGGCTGCTTATTTTGCTGATCCAGAAAGTGCGGCGCGACTCTTGATTTGTTCTGAAATTGGTAGTGAAGGTAGAAATTTCCAATTTGTACATCATCTGATTTTAATGGATTTGCCGATTAACCCTGATTTATTGCAACAACGAATAGGTCGTCTTGATCGCATAGGACAAAAACATGTCATTCAGATTCATGTGCCGTATCTGGAGTATACCGGTAATGCCGTTTTGTATCGCTGGTATGATGAAGGCTTGAACGCCTTCAGGGCTAATAGTTCCTCTGCACAGCGCGTTGCAGATATTTTGCATGATGAACTGGTTTCTGTATTGTCTGGAGATGCTATTGCCAGCGCTGGAACCCAAGCAGTTATTGATGCGTTTATTGTCAAGACCCAGAAGCTTGGCACTGAGCTTGAAGAGCATATGCATAACGGTCGTGATCAATTGTTGGAGTTAAATTCCTGTCGTAAGGAATTGGCTGATGAATTGATAGAACAACTGAATGATTATGAGAAGGAAGGCGTGCTCTGGCCTTATATGGAGGATATTTTCGAGTGTTACGGTGTGGAGACCGAGTTTCATTCGCCTGATTGTTTTATTATTAAACCTAGTGACCATTTGCGGGTTTCGCATTTTCCGGGTTTGACAGAAGATGGCATGACTATAACCATCAACCGGCAGATTGCTTTGGCTCGCGAAGATATGCAGTTTATGACCTGGGAACATCCGCTGGTTACCGCGTCGATGGATATGGTGTTATCGAGTGAAACCGGCAATGCCGCGATTAGCGTTATTAAGCACCCTAATCTTAAAGCCGGACAATATTTGATGGAGTGTTTGTTTATTGTCGAATGTAGTGCGCCTGCTGAATTACAAATTGGCCGATTTATGCCCCATACTCCCATACGGATATTGATTGATCAAAATCAAAAAGATTTGAGTGCGGTCATTGAGCATCGTGATCTGATTGAGTCCGGAATTAAATTTGATAAACACAAAATCATGGTGTTTGTACAAAGTCAAAGATTGCATCTTATTAACCTGTTAGGTATAGCCGAACAAAAAGCCAAA
This sequence comes from Methylococcaceae bacterium, assembly GCA_947505055.1. The sequence continues at coordinate 25,485 of CANNLO010000008.1, forward strand.
GCGGATATGCAGTGGTTAGTTGATGAGGCGACCAACACAATGCTCGAATCATTAAGCAATGAAATCAAACGGTTGGTCAGATTGAAAAAAGTCAATCCTTCCATTCGTGCTGAAGAAATTGAGCAACTAAAAGATATGACCATGCTGGCGCATGAAAATATACAGGCGGCACAACTAAGACTGGATGCCGTGCGCTTTGTGATTACCAGTTGATACTGAATAATTACCGGAACCAATGCTAAAAAGATTCACCATTAAAAGTGCGAAGTTTTCTTTGTGCGTTAGTGGTGAATTTAAAAGGTTTATTGCTGTATAAGCGATGGATATCAATTAATCTTAAAATCTATCCAATAAATTATGATCAATATCGGCAAAATCAATAAGCTGAACGTAGTTAAACAACAAGGCGCTGATGTCTATCTGGATGACGGAACCTCTGGAAAAGTGTTGTTGGCAGATAGAAGACTGCCTACCAATTGCCAGGTTGGTGATAGCCTCGATGTGTTTGTTTACGTGGATTCTGAGGGACATCTTGCCGCTACCAGTAGAAAACCGCTAGCCCAGGTCGATGATATCGCCTGGATGAAAGTGGTTTCGCTAAATTATGTTGGCGCGTTTCTGGATTGGGGCTTGCCTAAAGATTTATTGGTTCCATTTGGCGAGCAATACCATGAGATGGAAGTAGGTCGGTCTTATTTGGTTAAGGTGTTTCTCGACGATCAAAACCGTCTTGCAGCGACCACCAAGATTGATAAATTTCTGAGCGATGAATCTGAAGACTTTGAAGTCGGTCAAAAAGTGTCGCTAATTATCGCCGGTACCTCTGACTTGGGCATTAAAGCCATTATTAATAACACCCATTGGGGGATGTTATATCAAAATGAATTGTATCAACCGGTCAGAAAAGGCCAAAAAATCGATGGTTATATTAAGCAGATACGCGAAGATCATAAAATTGACTTAAGTTTACATGAGCCGGGTTATGGCAAAGTCTTATCGCTTACAGATACTATTATTGCCAAACTAAAAGCCAATGACGGTGTTTTGATGTTGGGCGATAAAAGTCCTCCAGAAGCGATTTATGCCAGTTTTGGGGTCAGTAAAAAAGTGTTCAAACAAGCGATAGGTGCGCTTTATAAAGATCAATTAATTACTGTTGATAAAAGTCAAATCACGCTTGTTGATCATTAAGATCAGACCTAATAGCAAAACCTATGATTTTGTTTTTTAGCGACATCTAAATATTAAAGGCAAAATTTTGTTCTGTATTAACGTGGAAATTTGGCAAGTCCATTATACTTATGGCTAAGTTTAAAACTCATTATGATACTTTGAGTGTATCGAGAAATGCGCCATTAAGCGTTATAAAAGCAGCTTATAAAGCGTTATCTCAAAACTATCATCCTGATAAGTATTCAGGTGGGTTAAATGAAGCGCTTCGTATCATAAAAGACATCAATGGTGCTTATGAGATATTGTCAGACTCCGATAAAAGAGTCGAGCACGATCAGTGGATATTCAAGAAAGAAAAAGAATACGCCTCGTTTGAAGCCCAACGGATAATGGACACGTTTAAAAAAACTTACCTGGCATTACCAGACGTTGAACAAAAAAGCTATCCGGCCGATTTTTTTACAGGCATCAAAAATAACTGGGAAAATTTAGGTGTTTTTCTTAATCAATTAGGGGTAAAAATGACAGTCACTGCCTCAAAAAAAATATTTCGGTTTGTTGGTTTTGTGATTGTCGTGGCGAGCTTGTTGGCGATAAATAAAGACTATATTTATGCTCCGGAACCAACGCCAGCTCTCAAAATACAAACACCTCAAGAAATTTCAGAACTCTTAGTATCAGCCAATCAATTGGTTAAGCAAGGCGAAATGACAAAAGCCTTTAGCCTTTATTCGCAGTTAGCCGAGCAAGGTAATGCCGAAGCCCAGACAAGATTGGGTTTTATGTATGCGACGGGTAAAGGCGTGGAGCAGAACTATAATACAGCCGTTGATTGGTGTTACAAGGCTGCTCAACAGGGCGATAGTATTGCGCAATATAACCTGGGCCTAATGTATGCAAAAGGGCAGGGCGTAGCTCAAGATAATAAAATTGCCTTAGCCTGGTACAGCAAAGCCGCTGAACAAGGACATGCCCAGGCGCAATTCAGTCTTGGTGGTGTTTTTGAAAAGGGTGTCGGTGTAGAAAAAAATAAAAAACAAGCGGCGGATTTATACCTTAAAGCGGCCAATCAAGGTTTGGCGGAAGCTGCGCTGGCTTTAAAAAAGTTAGATAATGAACGGAAGTAGCCGTTATTGATACTTCCGGTTTTTCAAAGTCATACTCACGATAACGTTATTATTACGATAAGTTCTTCTTGTCCTCATTTATCAGTAAGGGTAATGCCAACATGGCAAGACTCATTAGCCATATCACCAATTGACAATTGGTTGCCGAAAACACTAAAGCTATGCCTATTCTTTCGATAAGATCAGGATAAGCCTGGATGAAGTCGCGGCTAACTATAAAAGCTTTGGTTTCCCAGATTATCAGCAACAGGCCTACAACAACCAGACTGTAACCAATTATCTTATCTTGTTCCGCTTTGGGTTTTAGGTGGCCACTCAGACAATTGATTTCCATGTTTTTTAAGGACCAGGATTGTTCGGTCAAATAACTGAAGATCATTAAGCCAAAAATTCCGATAACCGGAATAAAAACTGCCTCGGTGGGAAAACTGATATAACGCCCGTTGATCGCCAGTCCAAAGGTTTTATAAGCAGCATAGCTAGCAAATAGAATGAATAAGGTATATAACCAGGCGCCAAATTTTCGGTTAACGGTTTGATTACCCAAAAGACCATAGCCGCGCTGTAAAATTAAACCCGCCATTATGGCATTTAAGCCAACAATTAAAAGCGTAGTAAAACGTTGCCAGTCGCTATAACTGGTGTACCAGAGATGCTCAACCTCCCTTGCCAGCAACCAGCTTAGTGTTTGCGCGAACACCAAAAAAATCGCAACTCGCATCCAGGATAAAGCCTCTAACCGTTTCCAGCTATAAGCAACGATAATCAGTAAAAGCACTGCGGAAGCGATGATGCTGTTTAACCAGTCAGGGTTTTCATAAACTTTGCCGGTTAAGGGAAAAACTTCTTTACGATCAACCGAATAAAGCCCCCAGTTTGCACCCACTACGCCTTCCAGTTCGCTTTTCCAGGATTGGTTAAAGGCCTCGACGATGTTGTAATCAAAGCCGTTTTTAGTGGCCACTTCAATTAAGGCGCGAATAAATTTAGCTTCATTAACCACGCTGGGCACTGACCAACCACGTTGACGACCTTCACCTGGCCACCCGGATTCGCCAATTAAAATGCGTTTGCCAGGCGCAATGGCTTCAGCTTCTTTTTGAACTTGTTTAAAAATACGTTCAATATGTGCTGGTGCCTGTTCCACAGTGATCGGTTCATCTTCCCAATAAGGTAAAATATGGATGGTAATAAAATCCACCTCTTTGATTAATTCCGGGTATTTCATGTACATAGACCAGACGTCGGCATAAGAAACCGGTTGTTTAACCGCTTTTTTAACTTCTCTGATATATTCGATTAACTGCTCCGGTTTCAAATCTCCGCGTAATAAGACTTCATTGCCCACCATAACCCGATTAACGACATCCGGATTTGCATTGGCTGAGCGAATAACTTCGTCTATTTCTATTTTATTATCCGCTTTTAAACCGCCAAGCCAGGCGCCCTGGATCATCTTTAAGCCATGTTTTCTGGCCAGTGCAGGAATCTCCGGCATACTGCCTTCGGCACTGGCATAAGTGCGAATCGAGTGGGTTTTCTCACCCATCAGGCGCAAGTCTGAGTCAATTTGTTCGGCGGTTGGGAATTTCTTATCAATCGGTCCCTGTCCTTCGCGAAACGGCGCAAACGAGAGGCTGTTCAGTTTTCCTGAGGGCACATCAGCGCCAACATCCTGGGACAAATTAGTCACCCAACCCAGTAAACCGGTAAGCAAGATAATTAAAAAAGTGGTTGCAGCAGTTTTCATAAAGATTAGAGTTAAGTCAGAGGTGTTTAATGAGGCGTGGAATCTTCCGCACATCCCGTGTATATATGACCATCATCTCATAATTGTAATAATATGAAAACGCAACGGACTGCGAGTTATTGTTTTTTTAAAGCTAAAACTACGCAAATTATTGGCATTCGGATAGAATGCACGATTTTTTCTTCGTATCATTATGGCCAAAAATATTCGTATAGAAAGATGGAGTGGGGAAGCTTTGGAACAATTCATTCCGGAACTTGCCCGACTCAGAATTGAAGTATTTCGCGACTTTCCGTATTTGTACGATGGCGATTTTGAGTATGAGAAGAAATATTTACAAACCTATATAGATTGCACGGAAAGCGTTATCGTCATCGCATTTGATGGCGATAAAGTGGTTGGTGCATCGACTGCAATTCCAATGAAGCATGAGACTGAACAGTTAAAAAAACCCTTTGTTGAAAACGTCTACAATCTTGACGATATTTTTTATTGTAGTGAATCGGTGCTCAATAAAAATTATCGTGGTTTAGGAATTGGTGTCCGGTTTTTTGAGCAAAGAGAAGCCCATGCCGAGGATTTGGGTGGCTTTAAACATATTTGTTTTTGTTGTGTAGAAAGACCGGCAGATCATCCAAGGCGACCAGCCAATTATGTGCCACTGGATCAATTTTGGAATAAACGCGGCTACGTCAAGCATCCAGAATTGGCAACGACTTATACCTGGAAGGATTTGGATGATGTCGACGAAACACCAAAACCCATGACCTTTTGGCTAAAGGAATAAAAAATCATCATAAAATAAATGACTTGTATTATTTTAACTCAGGTGTTGTGCATATTTCGTGCTGGGTGGTTATATTGCAAGTTTATATTCTTCAGCTGCCTTTTGGAAAATGGCCTTTAATATTTTCCCATGAATTGGAATTATGTTTTCCAATCAAAAAAATCTTAGGGATTTCACCAACTTCATAGTCTCAGAGCTTACGTTTGATTCGACTTGACGTATTTTTTACCAGCCAACCATAACCCCAAAATCAAATTCTAAAATGACTAAGTAATTTAGCTTGCCAAACTTGGGGTTTTAGTTTCAAATCAGGGTTTTTAAGCTATCGCTACGGCTTGGTTAATCTATTTTGGCTCTTCTGGCCAATTGATCAATGAGCATAAAAACGACTACATCTAAATATTAAAGTTTCTGAATGACTGGCCATTGCAGATTAATGAATGGCAATAAACCTGAACACAACTGAGGGTTAAGCAGCTATGAATCACCACGATATGACCAATCCCCCCGATCTGACCTTGAGTTCAGGTACGGGACCACTACAGCGGCGGATGCCGGTTTACGAAAATTACCTGCCGCCATGTAATAACGCGTGTCCGGCAGGAGAAAATATTCAGGGCTGGCTCGATTTGGCCCATTCCAAACAGTTTGAGGAAGCCTGGAATTTATTACTGGAAAGCAATCCGATGCCTGCCATTCATGGCCGTGTTTGCTACCATCCTTGTGAGTCCTCCTGCAACCGGGTGGTTGTGGATGGCGCGGTCAGTATTCATGCGGTTGAGCGTTTTCTGGGCGACATGGCTTTTGAACAGGGCTGGACACCCAAAATTGTCGGCGAAAAATCCAACAAGCGCGTATTAGTTGTTGGGGCAGGGCCTAGTGGTTTGTCGGCTGCCTATCATCTTGCCCGTTTGGGCCATGACGTTGAAATCAGGGATGCTGGGCCGATAGCGGGCGGCATGATGCACTTTGGCATTCCTTCCTATCGTTTGCCGCGTGAAGTGTTAGCCGCTGAAGTGCAACGTATTGCCGATATGGGCGTAAAAATCACGCTGAATCATAAAGTTGAAAACCTGAGAGCTGAAAAGGAAGCAGGTAAATTTGATGCGGTTTTTGTAGCGGTCGGCGCCCATATAGGACGTTCGATTGATATACCTTTATATCGCGAAAGCGACACCCGGGATGCAGTGACTTTTCTGCGCAACATCGGTTTGGGCAAAGCGTCCAATCTTGGCAAAAGGGTTGCTGTTTATGGCGGCGGCAATACTGCAATGGATGCCGCGCGAACCGCTAAACGACTGGGTGCAGAAACCATGGTCATTTACCGGCGTGACCGTAAAAACATGCCGGCACATGATTTTGAAGCGGCCGAAGCCATGGAAGAAGGCGTGGTGTTTCACTGGTTGCGCTCCATTGTAGGCATTGATGGTAGCCATATCCAGGTTGAAATCATGAAGCTGGATGACGCGGGTCGTCCACAACCCAGTGGCGAGTTTGAAATCATTGAAGTCGATACTTTGATTTTGGCGCTGGGGCAAAATATCGATTCCGAATTATTAAAAACCTTTCCGGAAATTGATGCACAAAGCGATGGCGTGGTTCCGGTTAACGACCATATGATGACGGCTGCACAAGGCGTTTTTGCGGGAGGCGATATGGTGCCCAGTTTGCGCACCGTTACTATTGCCACCGGACACGGCAAAAAAGCCGCAAGAAATATCGACGCCTACTTGCGTGGCACTCAATATCAGCATCCCGCCAAGAAACATATTGTCTTGCACGAAGAACTGAATCTTTGGTACAGCACGGATGCCGTGCAGTCTGAACAACCAACCATGTCGCCGCAAATCCGCAATAAAAACTTTGACGAAGTGTTGGGGGGGCTGACGCTGGAAGAAGCTACCTACGAAGCCAGTCGTTGTTATTCTTGCGGCAATTGTTTCCAATGTGACGGTTGCTTTGGTGCTTGCCCGGAGGGAGCAATACTCAAGCTGGGCAAAGGAAAATATTACTCGGTCAATTATAGTGTCTGTACCGGTTGTACCGCTTGCACGTTGCAATGTCCGACTGCTGCCATTCACATGATTGATAAATAAGCGCATTGCCAGGAGATTTACCATGGCCAAACAAGTTACGATTGACGGCGGCGAAGCGGCTGCCTATGTTGCCTACAGAACCAACGAGGTCTGTGCAATTTACCCTATCACGCCTTCTTCTTCCATGGCCGAGTTTTGCGACCAATGGACGACCGAGCATAAAACCAATCTTTGGGGCGGCATTCCGACCATTGCCGAAATGCAAAGCGAAGGCGGAGCAGCCGGTGCTTTACACGGTGCCTTGCAAACCGGTGCGTTAGCAACAACCTTTACTGCCTCGCAGGGCTTGTTGTTGATGATTCCTAACATGTACAAAATTGCCGGGGAACTGACCTCCACCGTCATTCATGTTGCGGCACGTTCTCTGGCAACCCAGGGCTTGTCGATTTTTGGCGACCATCAGGATGTAATGAGTGTGCGCATGACCGGTTTTGCGTTGCTGGCTTCCAGCAATGTACAGGAAGCGCATGACATGGCTTTGGTAGCACAAGCAGTTACCTTAAAAGCAAGAATACCGTTTTTACATTTTTTTGACGGCTTTAGAACGTCTCACGAAGTCAACAAAATTACTTTGCTGGAAGACGATCAAATCAGAGCCATGATCGATGATACGCTGGTATTTGCGCACCGCGACCGGGCTTTAAATCCTGATAAACCGATGATGCGCGGGACGGCGCAGAATCCGGATACTTATTTCCAGTCCCGCGAAAGCTCCAATATCTACTATGAACGCACGGTTGATATCTTCGACCAGGTTTTAAAACAGTTTGAAATGGTTACCGGTCGTAGTTATAAAGCCTTTGAATATTTTGGTTCTCCAACTGCGGAGCGCCTTATTATCCTGATGGGTTCCGGTGTTGAAACGGCGGTCAGCACGGCAAAAGTATTGAATGAAAAGGGTGCTAACGTCGGCGTGCTTAAAGTGCGATTATACCGTCCGTTTAATACTAAAAACTTTCTTGCGGCACTGCCGGACTCTGTTCGGCATATTGCAGTGCTGGACAGAACTAAAGAGCCGGGCAGTAGCGGCGAACCACTCTATAAAGACGTAATCACCGAGTTAAGTCAGGCCTATGCCCGGGGTGAGCTTAAAACCATGCCGCGTATTATCGGCGGCCGTTACGGTTTGTCCAGCAAGGAATTTACACCTTCAATGGTAGCCAGAGTTTATCAGGAGCTGCAAGCTGATCAGCCTAAAAACGGATTTACCATTGGTATTAACGATGACGTGACCTTTACCAGTCTTGAAGTAACCGAACATCTGGATATTGAACCTGATAACGTGGTGCGTGCGCTATTTTACGGTTTGGGTGCTGATGGTACCGTCGGTGCCAATAAAAACAGTATTAAAATCATTGGTGACGATCCTTTGTATTTTGCCCAAGGCTATTTTGTCTATGATTCCAAAAAAGCCGGCTCGCAAACGGTATCGCATTTGCGTTTTGGTCCGGAACCCATTGAAGCGCCTTATCTGATTGAATCGGCGAGCTTCGTTGCCTGCCACGATTTTAACTTTATTGAAACCACGGATATTTTGGCCAGGGCCAAACCCGGGGCAACTTTTCTGTTAAACAGCCCTTTTGATGCCGACCAGATTTGGGATCAATTGCCGATCCATTTACAACAAGAAATGCTGGACAAAGCCATCGATTTTTATGTGATTGATGCGGTCAAAGTCGCCCGTCAAACCGGCATGGGCAGGCGCATCAATACCGTCATGCAAACCTGTTTCTTTGCGTTGTCCGGGGTTATGCCCAAAGATGCCGCGATCGAAAAAATCAAACACTACGCTGAAAAAACCTACGCCCGTAAAGGCGCTGAAGTTGTGCAAAAAAACTTTGAAGCGATCGATCAGTCGCTGGCCAATTTGCACAAAGTCAGCTTGCCTTCCAAAGTAACGGCGCTGGTTGATACGCGAGCCGGAAAATTTGCCAAAGCGCCCCAATTTGTTCAGGAAGTGACCGCAGAAATGATTGCAGGGCGGGGCGACTGGATTCCAATCAGTTTCTTGCCGGTTGATGGTACCTATCCTACCGGTACGACCCAATGGGAAAAACGTAATATCGCCCAGGACATTCCTATTTGGGAATCTGATGTTTGTATCCAGTGCGGTAACTGTTCGGCGGTTTGTCCACATGCCGCTATTCGCGCCAAGTTTTACACCAAAAGCTGCCTGGAACAGGCGCCAGAGGGTTTTAAAACCGCCAATGTAACCTCGCGTGGTTTCCCCGATACCCGTTATACACTGCAAGTATTTCCTGAAGATTGCACCGGTTGCGGATTATGTGTCAAAGCCTGTCCAGCCGTTTCGGAATCCGATGCCAGCCTTAAAGCGATCAATATGACGCCCAAAGCCAAGCATATGGAAGTCGAGAAAAATGCCGTGGCTTTTTTTGAAAGCTTGCCTTACAACGATCGCGCTCGGGTTGATTTTTCGAATATTCGCGGCGTGCAATTTCTACAACCGTTGTTTGAATTTTCCAGTTCCTGTTCAGGTTGTGGTGAAACGCCTTATTTGAAAATGATCAGTCAGTTATTTGGCGATCGTATTCTTGCGGCCAATGCCACCGGCTGTTCCTCGATTTACGGTGGCAATTTGCCCACCACGCCCTGGTCGAAAAATGACGAAGGCAAAGGTCCGGCCTGGTCTAACTCTTTGTTTGAGGATAATGCAGAATTTGGTTACGGTTTCAGATTAACTACTGATCAACATGTCGCGATGGCCAGACGTTTGATTACGGAATTGCGAGAGCAATTGGATGTAACGCTGGTTGACGAAATACTTGCAGCACCGCAAAGTCAGGAAAGTGAAATTCGCCAACAACGCAAACGGGTTGTGCAATTACGTGAGCAACTAGAAAAGCTGGATCTGCCCAAAGCCAGAGAGTTATTGTCGATTATCGATCATTTTGTAAGACGCAGTATCTGGATTATCGGCGGCGATGGTTGGGCCTATGATATTGACTATGGCGGCATTGATCAGGTGTTATCGACCGGTTCGGACGTCAATATATTGGTTATGGATACTGAGGTGTATTCCAATACCGGTGGCCAGGCGTCCAAATCTACCCCTATCGGTGCCGTCGCCAAGTTTGCGTCGGGGGGTAAAATGACGGCCAAAAAAGATCTGGCTTTGCAAGCCATCGCTTATGGCAATGTTTATGTTGCCAGAATTGCGCTGGGCGCCAGTCCACAGCAGGCGCTTCAAGCTTTCCGCGAAGCCGAAGCCTATAACGGTCCGTCGTTAATCATCGCTTATAGTCCTTGTATTGCGCATGGCATCAATCTTGAAAATGGCCTTGAACAACAGGAATTGGCGGTTAAATCGGGCTACTGGCCTTTGTATCGCTACAATCCCACTTTGCGTGGAATGGCTAAAAACCCGTTTGTACTGGATTCCCTGCGTCCGACCATACCGCTAAAGGATTATGCCTATAATGAAATTCGTTACAGTAGTCTACGACTGACTAACCTGGAGCAAGCTGACAAGCTAATGACGTTTGCGCAAAAAGTGGTTAATCAAAAATGGGCTTTGTACGAAGAAATGGCGACTCGTGACGAGCATGAATTTTTGCCGGATATGCGGATAACCCGGAAAATTTAGACATGGTGCGTGGGCATTGCCCCACTTTAGATTAGCCGATCAAGGATCTTTAATTTATTCTTGTTCGGCTACTTAAATTTGAAACGGTTGTTGATTATTCCGCTTTTTAAGGGCTTATAGTTGAATTATCGTTGTTTTCCACTTGAATAAAGTAATATTCAGTTTAAGACATAACTTCTGTAATAAACCAAGGCTCTCATCAGATAGCGGGATGGTTAAGATTATGCCGTTAATATTTTTTTCTTGCGCAACTTTTTCAAGTTCAGCTATATCACCTAAAATAGGTAAGCCATAAGTATACTTACCTTTTATAGATGGATTGTCATCAATAAATCCAATTATAAAATCATTTTCATGATGATTTTCATGATTAAGATAATGGGCTCGCAAATATAAACCTGCAACTTGCCCCGACCCATACAATAAAATATTAGATCTGGGAATAGCATTAATAATGGGGCTGTGATTACCTATTATCCATTCTCGTGACAAATGAAAAGGGATTCGTATTCCTAAAATACCCAATAGGGTAAATAAAATAAATAAACAAGCTTGATTGATTGTGGTTAGAAAATTCAGATTGGAATTTAAACTAAAAAATATAGCCAAACTGAATAAAGCCCCAATAATAATAGCCAGGCTTAGTAATAGAAAATCCTTGAATGAACTGTTACGCCATATTTTAATATAAGTATTAGATGCGAACATCAAAATAAAAGTGGGCACAATCCATAGTGGCAGGCTGTTTGCCCATTTTCCCAGTGAGCTAAAAGGTTGCTCGCCATTTAAAACAAGAAAGCCGGAAAGCCAAACCATTGCACCCATCCAGACGACGTCGAATAATACATATAATGCCAAGTTAAAATCGGTGTATTTAGAGTTGGAGTAGCCTGCTGCAATAAGTCGGCTTGTCTCCCATAATTCTATTTTTAATATATAACGGAATAATAAATAAATAGAGATGATAAGCGCGATTAAAAACAGACCTATTGCAAGGTCTTTATAAATAAAATAGATAATGCCTAAAGCAATAATAACAATGTTGACGGCATATAAAATATAAGCGACCTGTTTATGTGTTGCCCCTGAATTAAGCAAGCGGTGATGCAGGTGCTCACGATCTGCGCCCATTATTTTTACCGGTTTTGCATCGGAATTGTTCTTGGCTAATAATTTGCGTATAGACCGGCGCCATATTGCCAGTAAGGTATCTAAAACAGGCACGCCGGCAACAAAAAAGAGCGCGGCAATGATTAAAGAAACTGAGCCTTTGCCGCCGGCTTGCAAGCTGATATTTGCAATTGCAAAGCCTAAAAACATGCTGCCGGTATCGCCTAAAAATATTTTTGCAGGAAAAAAGTTATAACGTAAAAAACCTAAACAGCTGCCTATCAAGGCTATGCAAACTAAAGCGTCTCCGGGGAAGCCACGAAAAATAAAAATTGAAGCAAGTCCAATGCCAGAAATAAGGGCTAAGCCTGAGCATAAACCATCTAAACCATCAATTAAATTAAAGGCATTTATAATCGTCAGATTCCAGATAAGTACAAATAGCATTCCCCATAAAAAATCAAAATCTAGGTTAAGTAAGTTAACTTGATAATCTGATAAGAAATAAAGAATTAAAGCTGCGGAAGATTGGCCGACTAATTTAAGGATAGGAGAGGTATTGAAACGATCATCAACTAGGCCTATACCTAACAAAAATGATGAGGCAAGAAAAAAAGCATACCACCAATCAAAATTTAATTGACCGGAAAATTCCTTCCAAAAATATTGATATAGGGTAAAGCACGCCACATGAAAGCCCAGAAAAACAACTACGCCACCCGCTAAAGGGGTCGGTTTTGAATGTACGCATCGGCTGTCAGGGTAATCTATGAGGCCAAATTTAGGAGTGATTTTGATGAACAGCGGCGTAAAAATAAAGACGATGACATACGAAACGCCAAAAACGGCAAGATATTTAAATAAATGGTCTATTTGCATAGGCTATACTGTCTTTTTCCAGTTTATATTGTATTTGCACGTGAACTATGCGCTAGAATTTTTATGTATGATGTACTAATACGTAGGATTAGTACATACATTTAGGGGATGATTTTTTCTATTTTTTTCGAGAGGGTATGGCTTGTGCCGTTGCTGCCCCCATTATCAATGCGTAAGTATAAGCGACAGCTGGTATTTGCAGGCTAAAATCTACTAAGGCATGAGCGCCAACCAAAAGACTTGCAGAAAAACCAATGGCCGGATAAATCCAGTTTTTGCGTCTTACCCAAATGCCACGAAGGCAGATTAGTGCTACTAGGGCTATAGAGATAAATAAGGCAGAAGCTTGCAGTAAGCCTAATTCAAAAATATTCTCCAAATAGGTGTTATGTGCCATATCAAAATAACCAATAATGGATTCATCACGATACAACCTGAAACTTTTGAAGAAGCTTCCATAACCGACGCCAAGCCAACGATTTTCAGCGTTAGCTTTATACAAAATATCATAAACCAAAAAGCGGCCTTCGCTATCGAGTGAGGTGGCATCAAGGCGATCAATTATTTTATCGCCACTTTGCCAAAGTACGCCCAGAGAGGTAATGCCAATAATAATGACGAAAGTGATAATTGCGGCATTATTTTTTATTCGGCGACTCAAAAGTAAGATAATAAAAAACATCGTTACAGCTAAAGTGGTGCTTGAAAAACCACCGCGGGATTGGCTTAAAAATAAGGCTGTTGTAATGATAATAATGATCAGCAAGGGAAGCCAGCCACGAATAAAAACATGTTCGAAGAAATATTGTCTTCCATAATGGCTATTAACGCCATACTGGAAACAAGACTGAATCTTATCAAACAGTAATGGCAAGCCGCAGAGCAAGGTTAAGCCGGCAAAAGTGGCATAGGAATTACGGTTAACAAAAGTGCTGGTTACTGCGTTCTGAGGCGCCCAGGTATCAAACCACAATAAGGTCTCATAATGTCCTAAATAAACGACCAAACCATAGATGGCATAAATCAAGCCGGCATAAGCCAGACTTTTAAAGGTGTGTGCGGCATTTTCACTGTTACGGTTGAATTGCAGACTGAGAAAAAATACTAAAAAATAGCTAAGCAACTTCATGAGTGCTGTAGCCGTTTCTTGTGGCATGAGGCTGACGTGAGCCTCAAAGAATCCAGGTAACTGTTCTGCTGCTAGTTGCCAGAAGGGATGTGTCCAGGCTTTAGGTGAGAGATTAGAAGGTTGAAATATAATCCACACAACAGGAATACAGGCCAGGTAAAGCGGATATTTAACAGCTTGTAGACTTAGACGTAGTTCAGAGCGCTTACATAGTGACGTAGCAAAAATGATTAGCCCTATTACTGCCAATAGTACAGCAAAGAAACTCCATGCCCAAGGTCGATTGCAGCCAAAGGGAATAGGTGATAATAATATGGCGTATAGAAAAATTTTAAACATAGCTGTAAATATCGAAGCCCAATAAACGGTTAAGTATTATCGAATTTGCTAAAGTAAGCAAAACAAACGAGGGCGAATTAATAGCTGGGTGCTTGATTTTATACTAGGTGCGTTTGATGTCTGATTTCCTTACAGCAAATAGAATGGGATAGGATGGGATGGAGAGTGGCTGTGATGTGCTAACATTATGAAATTAAAAGTTTATATTAAAATATAGCGGATTTGTATGTGATTTTAGTTGTCATTGTTTGTTGGTATTACAGTATTCAATTAGACAAAGAGGCTAATTATACCTATAATTTCAAAACGTACAGGAAGAGTTGCCAATGCATTCAGTTATTTTGGATGTGAAAAATCAATGTAATATTAAATGAGTGGTATATAAATATGAATATTTCAATTAATAAATCAAAGTTTTTATTGATTATCATGGCATTAGTGATGTCATTTGCGGTGAATGCAAGCGTCGAAACTGATGTTGTCAATGCGATAAAAGCCAATCCAAAAAATGCCGCGGCGCTTATCCAAGCGGCTGCAAAAGCAAATCCGGGCTTGGCAGCAAGCATAGCTTTAGCCGTGGTTAAGGCTCAGATACCTGAGTTATTGCCGTCAGTTATTGCTTCAGCCGCGGCCAAAGGCGCACCATTGCAAGCGGCAGCCATTGTGAAGGCAGTTGTAAAGGCTCAGCCTTCATCTGCAGCAGCTATTGCGTCAGCGGTAGTTAAGGCAGTTCCTTCCAAAGCAGGCGCCATTACTCAAGCCGCAGTCGAGGCTGATCCAGACTCGGCTATGGCAATTACAGAAGCAATTATTACTTCAGTGCTCTCTTCGCCATCTGTAGTTCAAACACCGGACTCCAAGTCAGAATCTACAACCAGCAACATTACTCTTACAGACAACGTAATTGTCACTGATTTTGAAAAGAAATTCGATATTTGTGCGAGTGATGCAACCTGTATAAATAATGCAGCTATTGCAGCTATGAAACTAGCGGGCAGCACTAATCCTGCTATTTTGTCATTACTTGCTGGTGCCATTGTTACCAAGGTAGAAACTTTAACTACTGATACTGGCATAATAACCGGCGTCACAAATGCAACTAAAGACTGTGTTGCCGCCAGTTGCTCTTAATCGCGAGCTTAAATCCAAGCAGTAAAAGAGTGCCACATAAATTTAAAGCCGGGAGCTATCAAAAATGAATAAAAAAAACCTGTTA
>CANNLO010000009.1 GCA_947505055.1 Methylococcaceae bacterium
ATGGAGGATGACGAAATCAATCTGATGGATATGCTGTTAACCATCGCCAAGTACAATCGTTTTATCATTACATTCACAGTTATTTCCGCTGTGCTAGCGGTGGTATATGCGCTGCTAGCCCCGATTGTTTACACGAGTAAGACGGTTATTTTGCCGCCGAAAGCCAATGAGTCATCAGCCAGTGCTTTACTAGGGTCATTAGGCGGCTTGGGTAGCTTGGTGGGTAGTGGCGGTTCGATGGGTATGAAGGATAACGGCGTTTTCTTGGGAATGCTTAAAAGCCGTACATTGGCTGATCAACTCATTGCCCGCTTACAACTGCAAGCGTTGTATAAAACCAAAACTATGACGAAAACACGACAAGCATTGGCAAGTGCAACCACCATTACTGCGGGTAAAGATGGTTTTATCAGTATTGAGTATTCTAGTACCGACCCACAACTAGCGACCACCATCGTAAATGCTTATGTGGAAGAGTTGGATATTTTAAATTCAACAGTTGCAATCACCGAGGCAGCTAAGCGGCGATTGTATTACGAGAAGCAACTGAAATTGGTGAATGTGACTTTAGCTAATGCTGAAGCTACAATGAAAGAAACGCAAAAGAAAACCGGTTGGTATCAATTTGGCGCACAAGACGTTTCAGTTGGTGGAGCTGGAACTGGAGCTGGAACTGGAACTGGAACTGGAACTGGAACTGGAACTGGAACTGGAACTGGAGCTACAATGGTAGGTGGTGGAGGTAGTATTGTTGGGGATGTGGAGGCAGTACGATCCCAAATCGCCAGTAAACAGACGGATTTGCTAGCTAAGCACGCTTATATGACTGAGCAAAACCCCGAGTACCGCCGAGGACAAGAACTCATTATAGCGTTAAAAGCCCATTTAGCTAAATTGGAAGGCAATCGAAATGTAAGTAAAATCGATGTTAAGGTACCAATCAGCAAGTTGCCAGACGTCGGTTTTGATTATATTCATAAATTACGTGAACTTAAATATCAACAAATGCTGTATGAGTTATACAGCAAGCAATTTGAGATTGCTAAGATGGATGAAGCCAAAGATGCCACTTTAATCCAAGTGGTTGATAAGGCCTTGCCACCTGAGGAGCGTGCTGCACCAAAACGCACGATTATTGTCATTACGGCTACATTGATTGCATTTTTCATTAGCATTCTTTTAACATTTCTTAGAGAAGCGTCTGTACGTGCGAAGCAAAATCCAGAATCGTCTGAACGCATAAGTTTGTTTCGCCGTTACCTACAATACGGTAAATAAATGCTTGTTAGTAAAGTAGTTGATATAAAGTTGGATAGCTCGTCCTCCATGGGCTGGTATGTTATTCATACCAAGCCACGGCAAGAGCAACGTGCTTTAACAAATTTAGAGCACCAAGGCTATCAATGCTATTTGCCTATGCTTAGCCTAGAAAAACTTAGTCGGGCCCGACTGAGAGTAGAAGAAGAGCCGCTATTCCCTCGTTATTTATTTATTAACTTAGATGCCAGTCGCTATGGCCAAAATTGGGCTCCAATCCGATTCACTTGGGGCGTGAGTGACTTGGTGACCTTTGGAGGAAAGCCAGCGAAAGTAGATGCTGGCCTGATTCAATTGCTACGTCAGCAACAAAAAGGCCTTAGTCAAGACCCGCAGCGGCTATTTAGTAATGGCCAACAACTGCTTGTCACTAATGGCCCTTTTTTAGGCTTAGAAGCCATCTATCAAATGCCTAGCGGTGATAATCGAGCTGTTGTGCTCATCGAGTTAATGGGCAAGCTAGCGCAAATGCAAATCTCTCCCATTCATTTAAGTAAAGTCAGTTATTAGTACCACTCATCATCTCAGTCTTTAAAAAATCTTAGGTCAGTATTCGTGACAAGACAGTCCGCCATTCCTGTTATTCTGAGCATAGTGAAGAATCAAGCTAAAATCGCTACTTTTCATACAAAGTTTGGATCTTAGTATGTGGAGCTTGAGTCACGATTCCACATAAGGATTCATTGCAATAGACTGCTATAGTAGTACGATTAAGTGTGAATTATTCGGTAGTATTATCTAATCAAGTCAAAAAAATCAGATTGGACTAGCAAACGAGAAGTTGCTATGTTAAAGTTGTTCAAAGTTGTACAAGCTTGTAGTTAGGCCAAAATTGAGAGCATGATCCGCATGACTGATGGCAATACAGTAGGGCGGTAGCGTGCTAAAAATTGATATTCTAATATTTAAGTATCTATCACACAATAACCATATGAATGCCTAAAACGCGCCAACAAAAGTTGCAAGAGGATACGCATTTCCGTGTACTGACATTGCTCCAAAATAAACCTGACATCAATCAGCGTGATATGGCTGTGGCACTAGGAGTGAGTTTGGGTGGGGTAAATTATTGCCTGCGTTCATTAGTTGCCAAGGGTTTGGTTAAAATGGATAACTTTCAAAAAAATGAAAATAAACTCGGTTATGCTTACTTGCTCACGCCAACTGGCCTAGCAGAAAAACTAGCATTAACCAGCGATTTTTTAAAACGTAAACAGCAAGAATATGCAGCACTTAAGGCGGAAATAGAAATCCTGCAAAAAACCATAGACGCGCAGCCTAATGAGGCTAAACTTTTGTAGTTTATGGTTTAGCGTGAATGGCTATCGTTGTAAATATGTCGCTAATGAGATGAGCTCAATGGTTTGCAATCAAAGCCTTTGCCATTATTGTTTCAATGTATTCGGTTAATGTAGCAAGGTATTTATAAAAGGAATTTAAGTTATGCAGTTAGCTATTATTGGACTCGGCTATGTAGGGCTTCCGTTAGCCGTTGAGTTTGGCAAAAAACGTAGTGTGGTTGGCTTTGATATCAATCAAAAGCGTATTGACGAGCTTAAGGCCGGTAATGACTTCACATTGGAAACGACGTCAGAAGAGCTTCATGATGCTAAATTTTTAAGTTACACCACTAATCTCGATGATTTGCGTGCTTGTACCTGTTTTATTGTAACTGTACCTACGCCGATAGATGAGCATAAGCGCCCTGATTTAACGCCATTGATTAAAGCCTCTGAATCAGTTGGTAAGGTATTAAAAAAAGGCGATATCATAATTTATGAGTCAACGGTTTACCCGGGTGCAACTGAAGAAGACTGCGTTCCCGTTTTGGAAAAATTTTCAGGGTTAAAATTTAATCTAGATTTTTTCTGCGGATACAGTCCAGAACGGATTAATCCTGGTGATAAAGAGCATCGGGTTACTACTATCAAAAAAGTAACATCAGGATCAACTCCAGAAATCGCTGATATTGTTGATGCGCTCTATAACGAAATTATAACTGCGGGCACGCATAAGGCGTCGAGTATCAAAGTTGCTGAAGCAGCTAAGGTCATTGAGAATACTCAGCGAGATTTGAATATTGCGTTGATCAACGAGCTTGCGCTTATTTTTAATAAAATGGGAATCGATACTGAATCAGTGTTGTTGGCGGCAGGCAGTAAGTGGAACTTTTTACCTTTCCGTCCCGGTCTAGTTGGTGGGCATTGTATTGGTGTTGATCCATATTATTTAACTCACAAAGCGCAACAAATTGGCTATCACCATGAGATTATTTTAGCTGGTCGGCGTTTAAATGACAGCATGGGTGCGTATGTGGTGTCTCAGATGGTTAAAGCTATGATGAAGCGCCGAATTCAAGTGGATGGCGCTCGAATTCTGGTTATGGGTCTAACTTTTAAAGAAAACTGCCCCGACCTGCGCAATACCCGTGTAGTAGATATTGTCAAAGAGCTTAAGGAATATAACTGCCAAGTTGATGTTTACGACCCCTGGATATCTACTGCAGAATCCGAGCATGAATATGGTATTACACCGATTAATGCGCTCCCTTCTGGTGATGGGTGTTATGACGGTATTATTATCGCCGTTGCACACCATCAATTTAAAGAAATGGGTGCAAAGGCTATACGTGCCTTAGGCAAAAATGCTCATGTGTTATATGACCTAAAATACATTTTACCAGTCGATGCAAGCGACTTGCGACTATAGATGATGCAAATCAGCACATACGAGCAACTAAAAGAACGCTTAGTTAACCAGCCTCATACATGGCTTATTACTGGTGTGGCCGGCTTTATTGGTAGCAACCTGTTAGAAACACTTCTCAAACTTAATCAACGTATCGTTGGGTTGGATAATTTTTCTACAGGCCACCAGCGTAATTTAGATGAAGTCCAATCTTTAGTCACGCCAGTACAGTGGAGCAATTTCAACTTTATTAAAGGTGACATTCGAAACCTAGTCGACTGTCAGCGAGCAATGACTTTTATGCCGTCTTTGCGAGGGAATGAAGTCGATGTGGCAATCCATCGGTACCCTGTTGAATACATTCTCCACCAAGCCGCTTTAGGCAGTGTGCCTCGTAGTGTGGAAGATCCTATAACTACTAATAGCGCTAATATTACAGGTTACTTAAACATGCTAGTTGCTGCGCGAGATGCAAAGGTTAAACGTTTTGTTTATGCTGCTAGTAGTTCCACCTATGGTGATCATCCCTCTTTGCCTAAAGAGGAGGATAAAATTGGTAAGCCATTGTCCCCTTATGCAGTGACTAAATATGTGAATGAGCTTTATGCTGATGTGTTTGGAAAAACCTACGGTCTGCAAAGCATAGGATTGCGCTATTTCAATGTTTTTGGCCCAAGACAAGATCCTGAAGGCGCTTATGCCGCAGTCATTCCAAAGTGGATTGCTAGCTTGATTAAAGGTGAGACAGTTTATATTAATGGCGATGGTGAAACCAGTCGTGATTTTTGTTTTATAGAAAACGTTTGTCAAGCTAACCTACTTGCTGCCACTATTAATACGCTTCCTACCTGTGAGATACAGTCTAAGTGTATCGCCGAAGAGGCTGTCATCGCGAGCGAAGCGCGGCAAACCATGACGACTAAATTGGATCCAGTTAATCAAGTCTATAACGTTGCTGTTGGCGACCGCACAAGCCTCAATCAATTGTACGACCAACTACATCTAAATTTGCTACCGTTATATTCACACTTAAAAGATGCTAAGCCGGTTTATCGAGATTTTAGAGGTGGGGATGTACGACATTCGTTAGCCAATATCACTAAAGCAGCAACTTTGTTAGGTTACCAACCCACACATCAGGTTGGTGAAGGGCTCAAAGTTTCTATGAAGTGGTATGTTCGATTTGTTAATCAGTATTTAAGTGAGGAAGGGGGTAACCCTTTGCTGGTTGATTGAATATCCTCCTCACAGGCGGAGCAGGTTATATAGGCAGCCATGCCGCTGTAGTATTAGCTGAAGCAGGTCATCGAGTGGTGATTGTTGATAACTTCTGTAATAGTTATCCTAGTGTATTGAATAGTATAGCTAAAATTATTGGTAAAAATATACCCGTTGTAGATTGTGATCTTCGTGATACCGAACTTCTTCAAGCATTGCTTCGAGATTATAAAATTGACTCGGTGATGCATTTTGCCGGCTTGAAAGCCGTAGGTGAGTCTGTTCAAAACCCAATAGACTACTTTGACAATAATGTAAGCGGCACGATTAGTTTGCTAAAGGCCATGCGAGTTAATAATATTAAGAAATTGGTGTTTAGTAGCAGTGCTACAGTTTATGGTGTACCAAAATATTTACCATTAGACGAAAGTCATCCCATGCATACAACTAATCCTTATGGGCGTAGCAAGCTTCACATTGAAGAGATGTTAACTGATGTTGTCGCATCTGATTCCACATGGAGTACCGCTTGTTTACGCTATTTTAATCCAGTAGGTGCGCATCCAAGCGGCTTGATTGGCGAAGACCCTAATGGTATTCCAAGCAATCTTATGCCCTATATTGCTCGTGTCGCAGCGGGCAAGTTGCCTTACCTTAATGTATACGGTAATGATTATGCAACCTCAGATGGTACCGGGGTGAGGGATTACATTCATGTGATGGATTTAGCCCAAGGTCACCTAGATGCTTTGAACTTTTTAAATAAAAAAACAGGTTTACATGTGTTCAATCTTGGCACGGGGAATGGAGTTAGTGTCCTTCAGATGGTCAAGGCATTTGAATCGGCAAGTGGAAAATCTATCCCTTTCCAAATTAATGATAGGCGTGCTGGTGATGTCGCTATTTGCTACGCTAAAGCTGATAAAGCTGCTGTTGATTTGAATTGGAAAGCAACGAGAACTTTACATGATATGTGCACTACAACTTGGAATTTTCAGAAGAATTTATAAATGCAGCAGCCAATAACAGCACTTCTAAAACGCCTTTGGTTTAACATTAACTCTCGCCGTCGTGGGCAGTTTGGACTATTATTATTGCTAATGTTTCTAGCATCGTTCGCGGAGATTCTAAGTATTGGGGCTGTATTGCCATTTCTTGGGGTATTGAGCGCTCCAGAGAGAATCTATACGTTGCCAGCTACACAGCCACTTATTCATGTCTTAAGGTTAACGGAACCTTTACAGCTATTATTACCTTTAACAGTTATCTTTGGCTTGGCAGCGCTTATTGCCGGAGCTATGCGGTTGCTATTACTTTGGGCAAGCACCCGACTCTCTTTTGCTGCTGGTGCAGACCTTAGCAGTAGCATCTATCGCCGAACGCTTTATCAGTCTTATGCCGTGCACTGTGAACGTAATAGCAGTGAAGTAATTAACGGTATTTCAGGTAAAGCCAATAGTGTAATTTACAATGTTATTGTGCCAACTTTAACACTGATCAGTTCTAGTGTTATGCTTATCGCTATTCTCATGGCACTGGTGGCCGTAAATCCTTTCATTGCCTTAGCTGCTTTTGGAGGGTTTGGTCTAATTTATGCATTTATTGTACGTTTGACCCGTAAGAGGCTGCTAATTAACAGTCAGATTACTGCACGCGAATCAACGCAGGTCATTAAATCTTTGCAAGAGGGATTGGGTGGCATCCGAGATGTGTTGATTGACGGCAGTCAAGACATTTATTGCCGGATTTACAGCAACGCAGATCTGCCACTACGCCAAGCACAAGGTAATAATATGTTCATAAGCTCGGCGCCACGTTATGCTATGGAAGCCTTGGGCATGATGATTATCGCCGGACTGGCTTATTCGTTGGCACTGCAGCCGGAAGGCATTGCTAAAGCTATCCCAATCCTTGGGGCGTTAGCATTGGGTGCGCAGCGCTTGTTGCCGGTGTTGCAACTGGTTTATTCATCATGGACTAGCATACAAGGAAGTCAAGCCTCTCTAAATGACGTACTTGAACTGCTCGATCAACCTTTACCAGGCTATAACTATCAGTTAACTACCGAACCCTTACCATTCGAGAACACTATCAGCCTAAAGCAGCTTAGCTTTCGCTATAGCATGCAGACGCCTTATGTGCTCAAGCAACTTAATCTTAGTATTGCCAAGGGTAGTCGTGTGGGATTTATTGGCGCTACAGGTAGTGGCAAGAGTACCCTGCTTGACATTGTCATGGGGTTGCTACAGCCAACTCATGGTACGATGGAAGTTGATAATCAGGTCATCACGATAGGCAATCAACGTAGTTGGCAAGCGCATATTGCTCATGTGCCACAGGCCATTTTTTTGGCAGACAGCAGTATTGAAGAAAATATTGCCTTTGGTGTGCCCAAAGACCAAATTGACATTGAGCGGGTTAGACGGGCGGCACAACAAGCACAAATTTCTGAAAGTATCGAAAGTTGGCCTAAGCAATATCAGACTTTTGTCGGTGAACGTGGCATTCGATTGTCTGGTGGCCAGCGACAACGTATTGGCATTGCCCGCGCCCTATACAAGCAAGCAGATGTTATTATTTTTGACGAAGCTACTAGCGCGCTTGATAATGATACCGAACAAGCTGTCATGCAAGCTATAGAAGGTCTTAGCAAAGATCTTACCTTACTCATCATTGCACATCGCCTTACTACCATCAAAAACTGTACTCAGATTGTCGAACTGGGTGATGGTGGAATTAAGCGCGCTGGCAGTTATCAAGACATCGTAAATTAATTGAAGTGAATCTATGAATCTAATAATAAATACCTCAACCATTCTTATCACCGGTGCGGACGGTTTTATCGGCTCCCATCTCGCGGAAGCCTTAGTCCGCCTAGGCTATAAAGTCCGTGCTTTTGTTATGTACAACTCGTTCAATTCATGGGGTTGGCTAGATCATTGTGGTGCAGATGTAAAAGGTAATTTTGAGGTATTCGCAGGTGATATTCGTGACCCGCATGGAGTTAAAGAAGCTATGAAGGGCTGTGATGCGGTGCTGCATTTGGCTGCTCTTATCGCGATTCCATACTCTTACCATTCACCTGATACTTATATTGATACTAATATCAAAGGTACGCTCAATGTGTTGCAAGCGGCTCGTGAATTAGGTATTAAACGCATTATTCATACTTCTACTAGCGAGGTTTACGGCACAGCAAAGTTTGTGCCTATTACAGAAGAGCATCCATTACAAGGTCAGTCACCATACTCAGCCACCAAAATTGCCGCCGACCAGTTGGCTTATTCTTTTTATGCCTCTTTTGGACTGCCGGTGGTTATTGTGCGCCCCTTTAATACTTATGGTCCGCGTCAGTCAGCTCGTGCTGTTATACCTACCATTATTACTCAGATTGCAAACGGTAAACGGCAGATTAAGTTGGGGGCGGTTTCACCGACGCGTGATTTCAATTATGTGCAGGATACCGTGGCTGGTTTTGTCTCTGTGTTAAATTCAGATAAGGGTTTGGGTGAGGTGGTTAACTTCGGAAGTAACTATGAGATTTCGGTAGGTGATACTGCTCAGCTTATTGCCGAAGCGATGAATGCCGAGATTGAGATCGTCACAGACGAAGTACGTTTGCGCCCAGAAAACTCCGAGGTGGAACGACTTTGGGCGGATAACGCTAAAGCCAAACGCTTGTTTGGCTGGCAGCCTAGTTACGCTGGACGTGATGGTTTCAAACGTGGGTTGAGAGAAACTGCAGAATGGTTCGCTCTGCATGATAATTTGCGTGGTTACAAAGCGGATATTTACAATATATGAGTAGCCAAACTCATCTAGCCAGCCAAGTTATTACCGCTATTCGCTCCGTGGTTGGAGCGGGACCACACGCGTTACATGAACCTAGCTTTAACGGTAATGAATGGATGTATCTCAAAGAGTGTCTTGATTCAACTTTTGTATCGTCAGTGGGGAAATTTGTTGATCGCTTTGAGGATGATTTGGTTAAGTTTACTGGAGCCAAGCATGCGGTGGCGGTGGTTAATGGTACAGCAGCGTTGCATATCAGCTTAAAGCTTGCAGGTGTGCAAGCCGGCGATGAAGTTTTGACCCCAGCACTTACATTTATTGCCACTACCAATGCAATTACTTATTGCAATGCCACTCCTCATTTTGTGGATAGCGAAGTGTTAACTCTAGGTGTTGATGCTGTCAAATTGCGTGAACATCTGCTTTTCTGCACCGAGCAACGCGCCGGTCAGTGCGTGAGCCTTGGCACTGGAAAAGTGATACGTGCGCTAGTGGTAATGCATGCCTTTGGCCATCCGTTGAATATTGATGGATTGCTAGCCATTGCGCAAGATTTTAACATTGCTCTCGTGGAAGATGCTGCTGAGTCTTTAGGTAGCTATTACCACGGCCAACACACCGGTACTTTTGGCCTGCTAGGCACACTCAGTTTTAATGGGAATAAGACCATTACCACCGGTGGAGGTGGCGCCATATTAACTAACGATATAGCGCTTGCACGCCATGCCAAGCACCTAACTACCACAGCCAAGCTGCCTCATGCTTGGGAATTTAGGCATGACGAAATTGGTTATAATTACCGGTTACCCAACCTTAATGCTGCCTTGGGTTGTGCCCAGTTAGAACAATTGTCAGTTAAGCTTGCTAATAAAAGAGAGTTGTTTGCACTTTACCAAACAGCTTTTGCACCAATAGTTGGCGTTAAATTAATGGTCGAGCCCGCACAGTGCCAAAGTAACTATTGGCTGCAAACTTTACTCTTAGATGCTGATAAGGTAGACCAACGCAACGCAATATTAAAAGCCACCAATGATGTTGGATTTATGACGCGTCCAGCCTGGATATTAATGCACGAACTAGCCCCATTTAAAGCCTGCCCACGCATGGATTTGTCAATAGCACAGTCACTCACGCAGCGTTTGATAAATATTCCTAGCAGTTCAGGTTTGGTTTCGCTGAAGGCATGACTAAATCTAGCTTGATTCTGATAGGTGCTGGGGGCCACACACTTTCATGTATTGATGTGATTGAGCAACAAGGGTATTTTCAAATTGCCGGCTTGGTTGGTTTGTCAGAGCAAAAACATACCAAATACTTGGGTTATCCCGTGATTGGAGCCGACATTGATTTACCTGAACTTGCTAAAACTTATCAATATGCTTTAATAACCATAGGACAAATACAGACTGCAGAACAGCGGATGCGCCTTTATCAACAAGCTACAAAGCTCGGATTTCAATTGCCAGCTATCATCGCACCTACAGCGCATGTATCTCGTTATACTACACTTGGTGCGGGCACTATTGTTATGCATGGTGCCATCGTCAATGCAGGTGCTAAGGTCGGTAATAACTGCATCATTAATACTCGCGCATTGATTGAACATAACGCAAGCGTTGAAGACAATTGCCATGTTTCCACTGGTGCTATTCTTAACGGTGATGTAAAAGTTGGTGCGGGTAGTTTTATTGGCAGTGGAAGCGTCATTAAAGAAGGTGTGGTGATAGGGAAAGGTTGTCTGATAGGAATGGGGCTTACTGTACGACATAACTTAAGTGATAACAGTCGCTTTTTAGGCGGAAATTAATCAATTAAATGTTATTTAACTCATATCAATTTATTTTTCTTTATCTCCCAATAGTTTTTTTTGGTTTTTTTTGGATTGCTCGAATTAGTAATCGCATGGCTGCACTATGGTTGGTTGTAGCATCAATTTTCTTCTATGGGTATTGGAACCCGAAATTTGTTTCACTACTACTGGCATCCATTGCTTTTAATTATGGCGCTGGTTATTGGGTAGATCAAGCTCGCTTGGCGGGGAAGTCAAAACCCTTACTGGTAGGTGCAATCATTGCTAATTTATTATTGTTAGGTGTTTTCAAGTACGCCAATTTTTTCATTTCTATGGTAAATATTGCCAATACACAAATAGGGTTACTCGACATCGTCTTGCCATTAGGCATTTCATTCTTTACTTTCACACAGATTGCTTTCTTAGTCGATACTCATCGAGGCGTAGCTCGTGAATACAACTTTATTCACTACCTGCTCTTTGTAACATGGTTTCCACACTTGATTGCTGGACCAATATTGCATCACAAGCAGATGATGCCACAGTTTGATTTGCCAGAAACCTATAGGCCAAATATTGAATCTATTGCCGTTGGGTTAACGATGTTTTCACTAGGAATCTTTAAAAAAGTCGTACTTGCCGATCAGTTTTCGCTATATGCTAACCCTGTATTTGACGCAGTAGCCGATGGCGGTACTCCTATGCTTTTCGAAGCCTGGATTGGAGCATTAGCCTATACCTTAGAGTTGTATTTTGATTTTTCAGGGTATTCTGATATGGCAATTGGATTGTCGCGACTTTTTAATATAAAATTACCGCTCAATTTTAATTCGCCTTATAAGGCTGCTAGCATCATTGATTTTTGGCGCCGCTGGCATATGACGTTGTCCACCTTTCTGCGTGATTATCTTTATATTACACTCGGTGGCAATAGAAAAGGTTCGCTTCGTCGCTACATTAATCTCATAGCAACTATGCTTATAGGTGGTTTATGGCATGGTGCTGGGTGGAATTTTGTTCTCTGGGGAGGCTTGCATGGGATTTATTTGGTAATTAATCTTGGATGGCAAAAACTAGCAA
Source organism: Methylococcaceae bacterium (assembly GCA_947505055.1). The sequence goes on from CANNLO010000009.1 coordinate 11,888, forward strand.
GCGGATTCAATTCTACTGGTGGGCGACTTTCTCATATGATTAGTGTGCTGCTAACATTTACATGCGTTGTTGTCTCTTGGGTACCTTTTAGATCTGCTAATTTTGAAGTAACAAAAGCTATGTTATCAGGAATGGTTGGATTGAGTGGGGTGTCAATCCCTCAAAGTTTCATCTTTCTTAAGAATATACATTCTACATTTGTGCTAGATGGGATTGCCCCGCTTACTGGATTGTGGTTTAAAGATGTAATGCTATGGTTAATATCTGGATTTTTAATCATCTGGGTACTGCCTAACACTCAACAATGGATGGTCAATTTCTCGCCAGCTTGGAATGGCGTTACCAGTCTGTCAAGACTAGCATGGAATCCGAGTCGACTTAAAGCTGTTATGGTAGGCACTCTGCTCGGTTTCAGTATTCTTTGTCTAAATCGAGTCAGTGAATTCCTATATTTTCAATTTTGATTATTTATGGATTGTAACCGCTTGACTTACCTTCGATATTTTTTTGGAACAGTTATTCTTATTCTCACGATCGCAGGTGGCGTTAATTTTATTGCTGATCCTGCTAATATTTTCCGTCAAGGTAGAATTACACCTGAATCTTATGCTCAGGCCCTATTGCATTCGGATTATGGGTTATATAATCCAGATGGAATGATTGATGAAAGGCTTTTGGCAAAAGTCGTGGCATCAAAGTCATTTAACGCTGATTGCGTCGTTATTGGCAGTAGTCATGTGATGCAAATCAGTAGCGAGAGAAAATCAAAAGCACTTCAAAATCTTTGCGGTTCGATATTAAATATTGCTGTTTCTGGTGGTGGACTTGAAGACCACATTACCCTAACATACCTGGCGTTAGAAAAATATCGAAATGGCCGGCCAAATAAAATTATACTTGGGGTTGATCCATGGATATTTGCCTTCGAGAAAAATCAAGCGTTTACGATTTACTTAGATGATTATAATTTAGCTAAAGCTAATATAAAAAATCTATCTATAGAAATAGATAAGCAGTTGATTCCTTTTGATAAAAAAATTATGCTGAAGTTAAAAAATTTAATAAACCTTGAATATACGATATTATCTATTAAAAATATCATAAAATATTGCCTACATGGTGACCTAGAAATTACTCATGCACCAAAGTTGGATTATGGAATAGGTGGGTACGATCCCATTCGGCTTCCAGATAATTCATATGTTTATTCATCTAGCTATATATCTTCCAGGGTAGGTGTTCCCGTTTTATTTGGAGGCAACACTTACCAAACAAATGGCGTCCTAAATCAATCCGATGCTATTAGTGCATATCGTGACTTACTTATTTGGATTAAAAGTAAAGGTGTGGAACCTATTTTTTTAATGACTCCATATCATGAGAATGTATTAAAGGCACCTAAATCGCCTAATGCTAATGCATTAAAAACAACTGAGCCTATTATATTGAATCTAGCACATGAGCTACGAATCAAGGTGATTGGTTCTTATGACCCACACGTTTTTGGTTGTTTAAGTAATGAGTTTTACGATTTCATGCATCCGAATGTAAAATGTTTAGATAAGTTACAGCAGCGATAACATCTCGCCTCCTAGGTTACATAAATTATGAAAAATCGCATACTTATTATCGCCGAAGCTGGCGTTAACCATAATGGCAGTATTATCTTAGCTAAGCAATTGATTGATGCGGCCGCTTTTGCAGGTGCTGATATTGTCAAATTTCAAACTTTTAATGCCAACCGTCAAGTGACACGCACGGCCAAAAAAGCAGATTACCAAGCGCAGGTCACAGGCATTGAAGAGTCTCAGCACGCCATGCTGGCCCGCTTGGAGCTTACCGAAGATATGCACCATGATCTCATTGCTTATTGTCAAACGCGCAATATTGTCTTTTTATCCACCGGATTTGACCTCCAAAGTGTTGATTTGTTGGTAAGGCTAGGTCAGGAGTGTTTCAAGATACCATCTGGTGAAATCACAAATTTGCCATACTTGCGTCATATCGGCCAACTAAGTAAAACCGTTATTCTATCAACTGGTATGGCTACTTTGGGTGATATTGAAGTAGCTATTGATGTACTCGAACAAGCCGGTACGCCACGCGCTAATCTTACTGTACTGCATTGCACCACCGAATATCCTACTCCTATGAATGAAGTCAACCTCCGTGCTATGCAAAGTATAAATAAAGCCTTTGGCGTAGCAGTAGGCTATTCCGATCACACGTGCGGTATAGAAGTCGCTATTGCCGCTGTGGCGATGGGAGCTACTGTGATTGAAAAACACTTTACGCTAGATCGTAAGCTACCTGGCCCTGACCACCAAGCTAGTCTTGAACCGGCAGAACTTAGTGCCATGGTAACCGCTATTCGTAATATAGAAGATGCTCTGGGGGATGGCATTAAACGCCCAACTTCGAGCGAAACCAGAAACAAATCAGTAGCTCGTAAATCATTGGTTGCAAGTTGCGAGATTAAAGCGGGCGAGGTATTTACTGCTGACAATCTCACTTCTAAACGACCTGGTACGGGTATTTCACCAATGCGTTGGGATGAGGTGATTGGTATGTATGCAAGAAAAAACTATCTAGTGGATGATCTAATCGAGTTTTGATTTATGTTAAAAGGATATGTGAGCTATGTTAACCAATAAAAATGAGTGGGATAAGTCATACGAGAACGGTGATAATTTTGTTTTTTATCCACACGAAGAGGTTATCCGTTTCATGTCAAAATTTATTCGAAAGAGGATTGGGTTAGCAGAGTTTCGTGATATGGCTTCTGAAGTTAAAGGAGGTCGAATATTGGATTTAGGTTGTGGAATCGGACGGCATGTTATCTATAGTCATGAGATGGGGTTAGAGTCCTATGGGATTGACCTGTCCGATGCTGCAGTCAATGTGGCGCTTGAATGGGGGCATAAAAGTGGTTTGCTAGAAGTAGAAGAAAAGATTAAACAGGGTGATATCCGTCAACTACCATGGCAAGATGAATTCTTTCATTATGCGGTTAGCCATGGAGTTCTTGATAGTATGCCATTTGAAATTGCACGGGCAGCTTGCGTTGAATTGGCAAGGGTGATGCATGTTGGCGGCTTGTTTTATTGTGATTTAATTTCAGGTGACGATTCACAGCACTCACGTGAGTTTAGTGGGGAGGAGGTCGTCCAAACAGCTCATGAACAGGGAACGATCCAACTCTATTTTAATCTAGCGAAAATTCAATCTATGATTCAGGATGTGTTCGAGATAGTCGATTGTAATCTAGTTCGCCGTGAAAATATTTTGCGTGGGGGGTATACATCCCGCTATCACTTAGTACTCAAAAGGATTTAGCAGGTGGTAGTATTTGTTTCAGGCGCGACAGGTTTTATTGGCAGTCGACTAGTTGAGCGCTTGGTCGCAGATGGACAAGATGTGATAGCTTTAACGCGTTGTTTGGCGACAACTCCTCTGGTATCAAGCCCACGTATTAGATGGATAGTAAGAGATATTGCGCAAGATGGTCTTGATTTAGATAGTCTGCCAGAAATTGATGTCGTCGTACATCTTGCAGGAGCTACTTTGGGCGGAGCGAAGGACGAAAATTCATTCTTGAGCGCCAACGAGCAGACTACGGTTCGATTACTCGAGGCGCTTGCACATCGAACGAATCGTTTCATATGCGCTTCCTCACAGGTAGTATATGGAGACGCGCGCCATCTTGCGGTGACAGAAGATTTTCAATTGCAACCCGATGGTTCCGCTTATGCCTGTAGTAAACTTAATAGTGAGAATTGGCTACGCTGGTTTTACAAGCGTTATGGTGGACAGTATATTGTGATGCGATTCTGTGGTTTTATTGGTGGCGGTGGGATTGTTGATTACCTCATTGATCAGGCCTTAACAGGTGGGGATATTGAACTTTTTTCAGAAGGTAAAGTTCACCGTGACTATCTTCCGGTAGAAGAAGCAGTTGATGCTATTGTAGTTGCTTTAAATTACTCAGACTTCCCTAGTTTTTTACCGATTAATATTGGTTCCGGACAAGCAGTCACGGCGAATGACCTTGCAATAGCTATATGTACTGAACTACAGTCGTCTAGCCAAATAAAATTGCTTAATAAACCATCGCCCCAAGGGGACTTCGTTTTTTGCATTGATCGAGCAAAGCAACTATTAAATTTTCAACCTGGCGATTTGATTGAGGCGGTTCGACAATATGCAAAAAAAAGACAGTCACATTTCAGACTCGGAGTGACCTGTGCAAAAAATTAACATGGCCGATCCTCACTTCAGTATTGAAGACCGAAAATGGATACATCGTGAAATTGATGCGATTCTTGATGGTGCATTGAGTATGGGCCCGAATGTTCAAGCTTTTGAGCGTGAGTTTGCCGCACGAGTAGGTGTTCGCCATGCAGTTGCAATGAATTCTTGCACATCCGTACTAGAGGCCGCTTTACTAGCGAAAGGAACAAGAGGACGTGAAGTGATTGTGCCTGCTGAGACCTTCATCGCTACAGGTATGGCCGTGCATTTGGTGGGTGGTATACCAGTTTTTGCTGAAATTTCACCATCGACACTTTGTCTCGATCTTGAGGATGTGAAGCGCCGGGTTACACCAAAAACGGCTGGGGTAATCCTTGTTCATATGGCCGGCTTTATTACACCTGACATCTTGGCATTCAGACAATTCTGTGACGACCGAGGACTTTTTTTGATTGAAGATGCGGCACATTCACCAGGGGCACGCTTGGGCGACCGTGAGGCCGGTTCTTTTGGCCATGTAGGGTGCTTCTCATTTTTCCCGACCAAAGTGATTACTTCAGGTGAAGGCGGAATGCTGACCACTGATGATGACATAGTGGCAGATTTTGCACGAAGTTTTCAACATCGTGGAAGAGACATGCAATCTTCAAAAGAGCAATATGTCATTCCGGCTAGGAATGTGAGGATGACGGAGATGTCGGCATTATTAGGACGTGTTCAATTGAGCCATCTTGATGAGTTTCTGAACCGAAGACGGCAGTTAGCTAATGTCTATGCACACGAACTTTCTGGACAGGAAGACTTTGTATTGATTCTTCCGGAGAAGCTTGAAAACTCTTCTTTTTGGAAGGTACCCTTACTACTCAATTTTAGACTTGACCGTGTATTAATTACGCAGCATATGTCTAATGCTGGTGTTGCTGTTGACTGGGCATACCAACCTGCGCTTCATCTTCAGCCTGTGTTTCGTGCCCTTTACGGGACAACTGAAGGTATGCTACCTACAACTGAAGATATTTTAAGTCGCCATTTATGTTTGCCTTGCCATCCAAGAATGACAGATCAGGATGCTATATATGTTGCAACTACTCTTAAGCAGGTAATTAAAAACTTAGATAAGACTAGGTGCAAACCATGAATGTTGGAATCCATCAGCCACAGTATTTGCCATGGCTCCCTTATTTTTTAAAAATAGAGCAAAGTGATGTGTTTATTATTCTCGACACAGTAGACTTTCAAAAAAATGGATTGCAAAACCGTAATCAGATCAAGACTGTGCAAGGTGCACATTGGCTAACAGTTCCTGTTCGTCAACATCTTGGACAGAAGATAATCGATGTTAGAATTGATAACAGTACCGCTTGGAGACGTAAGCATTGGCAAACAATCCAGCATAACTACGGAAAAACTCAACCATTCAAAAGCTATCAGAGTGAGCTTGAATCTATATACATGAGAGAATGGGTTGGATTGTGTGATCTCAATATTGAAATGATGATGATGATGATGCGTTGGTTGAAAATAAAGACTCCTATACTTAGGAGCAGTCAGATGAATGCAAATGGTACGGCCTCAGATTTGGTACTTAATCTTTGCTTGGAAGTTGGTGCGTCGCATTATCTTTCTGGTACCGGTGGTGAAAATTATCTTAATCCAGAGGCATTCCAAAATGCAGGCGTCGAGATTGTATATAAAGCTTCAGTTTTACCTGAAGCATATCCACAACTTTCCCCTCAAGCTGGGTTTATTAATTATGTGTCTGCGCTCGACATTCTGCTTAATTGCGGGGATGCATGGAGGAATTACCTACCAGCAGAGATTGCCAAATAATGAAAAAAAAGAAACTTATTCTCGGTGTAACTGGTATCCGATCTGAATATGACATTATGTCTTCAGTATTTCGAGCTGTTAATAAGCATCCTGATCTTGATCTGCAACTAGTCGTAACTGGCGCACATTTGTCAGAGGCTTACGGGCATACTATCGATGAAATTCATAAAGATGGTTTCACTGTGGTTGAAGAGATAGAAAGTCTGTTAAATGGCGATGAGGCCTCATGTCGACTAAAAGGACTCGCAATACAACTACAGGGGCTGGTTCAAACGGTTGCTCGAGTTAAGCCAGACATTCTTATGGTACTTGGTGATCGTGAGGAGGCAATGACAACGGCCTTGGTGGGTGCCTATATGAATATTCCGGTTGCACATCTTTGTGGTGGCGACCGCGTTATTGGCAATGTCGATGATCAAGTTAGGCATGCAGTGACCAAGCTGGTGCATCTACATTTTGTCACCAATAGCGAAAGTGCGGAACGTATCATTCGTCTTGGTGAGCAGCCTTTCCGTGTTTTTGACGTAGGTAACCCAGGCCTTGACCGCTTACTTGAAGTTCCAGTTATCGATATTGCCGAATTGTCTACCTGTCTTGGATTTTCGATTGTTGAGGGTGAGCCATTCATCTTGCTCATTCAGCATGTTATCTCAACCGAAAGCAATCAGGCTTATGAACAAATGAAAGAAAGCTTGGAGGCAATACGAGAACTTGGTATTAAAACAATAATAAGCTATCCCAACTCCGATGCTGGTGGTCAGCAGATGATTCGAGCTATTCATGAATATGATTCGCTACCATTTATATATGCGGCGAAGAATATTCCCCGGCTTGAATTTGTTAATTTAATGCGACGTGCTTCTTGCTTGTTAGGTAATTCCAGTGCCGGAATTTTAGAGGCGCCGTTACTTAAGCTACCAGTAATTAATGTTGGCAACCGTCAGCGTGGTCGTTTACATGCCGAAAACGTTCAATTTGTTCCTCACGATAAAGATCAGATATGTGCGGCTATACAACTTGCAGTTTATGATCAGTCGTACCGGAATTCTGTAGCCTCATGTTCAAATCCCTATGGCGATGGCAAATCATCAGCTCGTGTTGCAGATATTCTCGCAAAAGTTTCAATTGACGATACTTTACTAATCAAGGACATCACTTATTAATGTCAGTTAAATCGAACGTACTTATTGTTGCTCCGCATCCAGATGATGAAGTACTCGGTGCTGGAGGAACGTTACTGCGCAGAAAAGCCGAAGGTGCAAAAGTGGCTTGGCTGATTGTCAGTGGAATAACATCTGAGGCAGGCTGGAGTGACGATAAAATAAAGCAACGTGCAGATGAAATTAAGCGTGTCTCCGTATTATTCGGCTTCGATTCAGTATTTGAGTTAAATTTTCCAACGTCACAACTTGATAAAGTGTCGATGAGCGATTTAGTCGCCCAAATTTCAAATGTTTTTAAAATCTTTGAGCCTGAAGAGGTGTTTGTACCCCACCCATCGGATGTTCACACAGATCACCGCATAGTGTTTGATGCAGTGGCAAGTTGTACGAAATGGTTTCGTTACCCATCAGTAAAGCGTGTGCTGGCATACGAAACACTGTCAGAAACAGATTTTGGGTTGGGAACAAATCAAGCCTTTCGGCCGAATGTATTTATTAATATTGAACCGTACCTTGCTGAAAAATTGCAAGCGATGGACATTTATGTGTCAGAACTAGGTGTATTTCCGTTCCCACGTAGTCATGATGCTATTCGGGCGTTAGCTACCTTACGAGGTGCAGCTTCAGGGTTTAAAGCTGCAGAGGCTTTTGAATTGTTAAGAGAAATATTATAAAGATGAAGCAATCTGAACAACTCTGGCGTCAGGCTATATTAGCCTTCGATTCGACCATTGGCCAAGCTATTAGCAATCTGAATAAAGTTGCAATCAAGATTATTCTAGTTGTTAATGAAGTTGGTGTGCTAGAAGGTACCATCTCTGATGGAGATATTCGTCGTGGCCTACTCAAAGGGTTGGATATGAATAGCCCTATTGCTAGCATCATTCATCGCAATGCATTGGTGGTTCCGCCAGAATTGGGGCGAGATTTGGTAATGCAATTAATGTTTTCCAACAAGATACAGCAGATTCCTGTGGTTGATGAGCAGCATCATATTGTTGGTTTACACTTGTGGGATGAAATTAACCTGACACCTTCACGTACCAACCTGATGGTAATTATGGCGGGAGGCATGGGGACAAGATTGCGCCCACATACTGAAGACTGTCCTAAACCCTTGTTACCCGTTGCAGGTAAGCCGATGCTGGAACACATCATTGAGCGTGCTAAGTTGGAAGGTTTTAATCATTTTGTACTTGCCATACATTACTTAGGATACATGATTGAAGAGTATTTTGGCAATGGTGATCGATTAAGCGTGCGGATAGATTACCTACGTGAAGAATACCCCTTGGGTACTGCAGGGGCATTGGGGTTGCTCGAGCCGATACCAGATGCGCCATTTGTAGTGACTAATGGTGATGTGATTACCGATATTCACTATGGTGAGTTACTTGATTTTCATACCCGGCACAATGCTACTGCCACTATGGCTGTCCGCGTACATGAATGGCAGCATCCCTTTGGTGTAGTACAAACTCAAGGGGTTGAAATTGTTGGTTTTGAAGAAAAGCCCATCGCCCGTAGTCATATTAACGCCGGCGTTTATGCGCTCGACCCATTAGCACTAAGTGTTTTAACTGCCGATGCACACTGCGATATGCCAACCTTATTCGAACGCCTACAGGTGAAAAGGCAACGCACAGTTGCATACCCTATGCATGAACCTTGGCTAGATGTGGGGAGGCCTGCAGATTTGCAATTGGCGAATAATCAGGGGCAAACAGATATGACAGAGCATCGTGATAATTGAATTTATTAGACTTTTACCGTGTTGATTAATCGCATTCTTATTGTTGGACTTGGTAGTATTGGCAAACGTCACTTACGATTGGCAAGAGAGCTTTTGCCCCATGCCGATATACGAGTGCTGCGACATCAGGCTTCCAATGAAACCCACGAACACTCAAATGGCAGCATTTCGAGTATTGAAGATGCTATAACTTTTGCACCACAAATAGCAGTTATTGCTAGCCCTGCACCGTTTCATATTGCTACTGCGCAGACCTTGGCCGAGGTTGGTGTACATCTCCTTATAGAAAAACCTTTATCAGTCTCGCTGAGTGGCGTTATGCATTTACTTGAAACCTGCCGAAAGCAGAGTGTTATTTTACTAATTGGCTATAACCTTAGATTTTTGCCATCACTTCAGCATTTTCAGAATCACTTAGGTGAGGGTGTTGTCGGCAAAATTTTATCAGTACGTTGTGAGATTGGTCAGTATTTACCTTCTTGGCGTCCAGACAGTGATTATAGACAAGCTGTATCAGCGCGAAGTGAGCTAGGTGGCGGCGCTTTGTTAGAGATTAGTCATGAACTTGATTACTTGCGCTGGATATTCGGTGAAGTTGATTGGGTAAAAGCTTCGCTTAGCCGACAGAGTAGCTTAGAAATTGATGTTGAAGATACAGCGCACCTCACATTAGGTTTCGCAAAAGTATTTGATGGGAGACAGCTAATAGGTACAGTTAATCTAGATTTTATTCGTCACGACACAACTAGACTTTGTACTGCGATTGGTGAAAAAGGTAGCTTACGCTGGAATGGATTAACGGGCGAGGTCTCCCTGTATGAAGCAGGTGCAAAAGAGTGGCGAGAGTTATATAGGTTCCTACATCATCGTGATGACAGTTATATAGCTGAATGGAAAAATTTTATAGCGTGCGTAACAGAGCATAAAACGCCGTTGATTAGCGGTGAGGATGGTTTAAAAGTGTTACAAATTATTGATGCTGCGCGTAACTCAGCAGCATTTGGCGGACAAATGTGCGAAGTAGGAAAGTTAGAAGTAGAGACGTTTGGCTTATGAAAGTAGTTGCTTTCATCTTTGCACGTGGTGGTTCCAAAGGTTTGCCTGGCAAAAACATCCGTCTACTAGGCGGTAAGCCCTTAATCGCTTGGTCTATTGAGCATGCGTTCTCGGTGAAGCGGATTGAACGAGTGATTGTTTCTACAGATTCGGAGGAGATAGCGGCGGTGGCAAGGCAGTATGGCGCAGAGGTGCCTTTTATGCGGCCTGCAGAATTAGCTCGTGATGATAGCCCTGAATGGTTAGCTTGGCGTCATGCGCTCAATTACCTGCGAGAATCGACCGGGGTATTGCCAGAGGTGATGGTGTCAGTCCCCACCACCGGTCCTTTACGTTTGCCGATAGATATTGAAAACTGCTTGGACGAATATGAAAAAGGTGATGTTGACATGGTGATAACCATCACCGATGCGCATCGTAGCCCGTACTTCAATATGGTTAAAACCAACCCAGATGGTACAGTAGGGCTGGTTAACCCACCTCAGTCAGCCATACCCCGTCGTCAAGATGCGCCGATAGTTTATGACATGGCTACCGTCTGCTATGTAGCAAACCCAAAGTTTGTGATGACCAATAATACAACTTTTGAAGGGCGTGTAAAAGCAGTGCGTATTCCCACTGAGCGAGCAATAGATATTGATACGTTGCTCGACTTTCAGATGGCCGAACATTTTTTGATTGGTAGAGAGTAGTCTAAGCTTATGTTATTTTCAGATATGCTTAACTCAGTGAAGTTTTGGCAATCAGCTGATCGTATAGGACCCGATATCCCAATGTCGCATTGGCGATTACATTTCAAATCGACAATGCGTAGGTTATGTGAATCAAAGTTTCTGGAATTTGGTATTGACGCTGAATTTAGGGCGGGAGCATATGCTATTTGTTGCTCAAAAATTAGTTTAGGAGATCGTGTCATTATCCGCCCAGGCTGCATGTTGTTTGCTGATCCCCGACCTGACGGCGCAGGTATTACGATTGAGGATGATGTTATGCTTGGCTCATGCGTACATATTTATGTGCATAATCATAAGTTTGACGATTTAACGATACCTATCATTGAACAGGGCTATTACCAATCAGAACCAGTGGTTATTAAACAAGGAGCTTGGATTGGTGCAGGAGTAATAATTCTTTCCGGGGTCACGATAGGTGAAAACGCAGTCGTTGGAGCAGGATCTGTCGTTACTAAAAATATTCCAGCATTTACAGTTGCAGTTGGTAATCCTGCGAAAGTAATAAAATCTATCAAAGAAAATTAACATGCAATCAAACTCATTAAAAAATAAAGTAATCGTTGTAACGGGTGGTTCTGGTGCTATAGGTCAGTGCTTTGTAAGAGGTATTGTTGAGCAAGGCGGCATTGCTATAGTTGCGGACATCAACTTAGATGTAGCAAAATTACTGGCACAAGAGTGTGCAGGGCAAGCTGAAGCAGTCCATTTAGATATTACTAACAAAGATTCTATTGTGACTTTGATAGCCGGTCTAATGCAACGGCATGGGCGCATCGATGCATTAATAAACAATGCTTACCCACGTAATAAAAATTATGGAAAAAAACTTGAGAATGTGACTTATGTTGATTTTTGCGAAAACGTTAATATGCATCTCGGCGGTTATTTTCTGGTGGCCCAGCAATTTTGTTTAGCATTCAAGCAACAGGGTTACGGAAATGTAATCAATATGTCGTCTATTTACGGATCAATGGCACCTCGTTTTGAAGTATATGAGGGCACCCCAATGACGATGCCCGTTGAGTATGCTGCAATTAAGGCTGCTATCGAACACCTTACGCGTTATTTTGCGCAGTACTTCAAAGGCTCAAGAATTCGAGTTAATTGTCTAAGTTCTGGTGGCATACTGGCAGGACAACCTCCAAGTTTTCTTGAGGCCTATAATAAACATTGTGCCTCAAAAGGTATGCTCAATGCCAATGATCTGTTAGGCGCATTAATGTTTTTATTGTCTGATGAATCAAGCTTTATGACGGGGAGGAATCTTCTAATTGATGATGGATTTTCTCTTTGATTGATTTAGATAAAATATAGAAATATTTATAATCAAGAGACTATTTTGTGCCAGATATCTCAGCGAAAAATATGACAATGGTTTGGAATCTTAATGAACGGCAATACTCAATAAATAAATCTAAAGGAGAGGTTGATTGAAAGCAGTTGTTTTGTCAGATTTGAGATTTTTTACTATCGTGACGGCTATTCAGATATTCATGGAGTCAAGCTCAGATTGCCTGATGGTTTCTGAAGAGGTGATTTCTAATCAGGAATTCGGATCAAATTCTAAAAAAGTTATTAAATCTATTAAAATATGGCTGATTTCAAAATTTTTGCCTGTGGAAGTGGTTAAGACGGAGTCGCTCTTGGCAAACAAAAATTGGCGAGGCGAGATTTCATCTCTGGTTTCTCAGATGAAGGATGCAAGTGCCAGTGAAGAAAAATACCCAGAGTTTGCAGCAAATTTTAAGCGTCAAGCATGTGGCGCAGTAAGTGTATTTAATACTCTAAAAATGAAAGGCGCAAAAGAAATATTTGTTTTTAATGGGAGGCTTTCAAGTTCCCAGCCGATATGTGAACTAGCCATGAATAATGGAATTAAGATTTGGTATTATGAGTGGGGTGTAATACCGTTTCATTTTACGATAAAGTCCGTACCGACACATGACTTTGTGAGCCACGCAAAATTGGTGATTGCTATCTATGAAAATAAATCGCTATTTTCTGGTTACTATATGCTAAGTCACAAAATAGATCAGTTCATCGGTGATAAACTAAATAACAGATTTACCAATACCTATACCGTTGGGGTAGATCAAGATTATGATGTTACTATTTTTCTTGGTTCACCCCATGAATTGCTAGCGGCTTTGCAATCTGGTTATATGACGGATATTCAATTCTGTAATGCTGTTGTTGAGAAATACGGTAAAGTGCGCTATGCAATACGATCTCATCCAAATCAAGTTAATGATCCATCATGGATTAGCCATGCAGACCAGTTAGCAGAATATGCACGCTCAATTAGTGCCGATTTCTATGGCCCAGATAGTGCAATAAACTCGTATCAATTAATAAAAAAATCAAGTGTTGTTGCGACTTACCATTCAAGTGTATCGGTTGATGCATTCTTTTTGGGAGCAAAGGTTGATGTGTTTGGTGAAAGTATGTACAAATATTTTATTGAATATTGTAATGATGATAGAGCTACACCTAGTGAAAAAAACGATAGGCTCGCAACACTGTTGCAGATATCCATGTACGCTTACCAACACCCTATTCACCCGAAGTGGGCGATATTTATGAAATTATTTGGATGGATTGACCGCAAGGTTGTGCGATATCTTGATTTATAGTGATAATTGATGTGCGTAGTTCAGAGCATTATTCATTAGCGCTAGCTGAAATGATGATAGGTATTCTCTCAGTGGAGCATGGCCAAACCGCTAAAAATAAAGATAGCAAATCTTCAGATTCAAATATTCTCTGATGAATATGAAGATTCGCTTCTTCCATTATGGGTCATGTTTTTTTAATTTGTATCGAAAAATAAGGTTGATGAAAAAGTGACAATTAATCAAATCCAATCCTCCGATAGAACTCAGGGCAAGGATATTTACACGAATGGAGTCTATTTAAGCAATAACATTACTTGGCATGCTGAAGACTCGCCTTGGAAAGCTAGACAAATAAGTCGCTTACTTATTAAAAATAATATTTTTCCAAATAATGTTACTGAGATTGGATGTGGTGCTGGTGCAATATTGACTGAGCTATCCACAATGATGCCTGTTACTAACTTCGTTGGATATGAGTTAAGTCCCCAGGCCTTCGAACTCTGTAAAGCCAGGGTGTCGGAACAAATCCAATATTATTGTAGCGATCTGGTTTTACAAGATGTATTTTACGATTGTTTATTGTGTATTGATGTATTTGAGCATGTTGAAGATTACATGGGGTTTATAAAATCACTTAAGGCAAAGGCAACCTATAAGATATTTCATATCCCATTAGATATATCGGTTAGATCAATACTGCGTGGAACTATGATGCAGGAGAGACAAAGTGTGGGCCATTTACATTATTTCTCTAAGGATACTGCTATTGCGACGCTTAAAGACTGCGGTTATGAAATTGTTGACGGATTTTATACAACGTCCTTTCTAGATACGCCAAGTAAAACTTGGAAAACTAGATTTGCTAAATGGCGCTTTAAATTTTTTTATTCCATTGCCCCTGAGCTAACAGTCAAGGTATTTGGAACCTGCTCTTATATTGTTCTAACACGTTAACACTAATTGATTTGGGCATGGCTCTTTTAGAACCAAATACCATTCATTAAAATCAAAGAGTTGTGCGGATTTTGTCAAAATCTAAAAATATTTTGGACATAAAAGTGGCTTAATTTTTGAGCATTTTATAGAAAAAAAGGTTTTGCAAAAAGTCATCCTAGTACTCCATCTTAGCTGGTGCAATTACGGCTTTAAAGACTATGATCCCATTGCTAATTTTCTGATAGGCTTACCTCACAATCAATAGTGAAAATTAGCGTGTGGTCATTGCAGACGACTACCTTGAGTCGAAAGATTTCCTGCTCAAATTAACTATAGACGCTACAAATTTAACCGCTGCTTATGATTGGTTTGGTGCGTGGTTTTTTGGGCAGTCATTGAAAGCCCTCTGCAGTCTTTGCAAGGCTGCGTGAGGATTCACAAGACTTGATGCCGGGCTGAATCAGCTTGTTGCTGTTCTAGTAGAACTAGTTGGCGGCAGAGATGAAGGCTCCCTCATAATGAGTGCGTTAAGAAGTATAAATTACAGGAGAAAGGTTGATGATTTCTGTTGCTATTGCGGTATTTAATGGTGCTGACTACATTTCAGAGCAGTTACTAAGTATCGTAAACCAAAGTGTAAAACCACACGAGATAATTATAAGTGATGATGGCTCAAGTGATGATTCGATAAACATCGCAAAAAAAGTGCTCGATGGGTCAGATATAGCCTACAAAATTATTTCGAATAAATATTCACGTGGATTTTCTAATAATTTTCAATCGGCACTTGAACACTGTATTGGCGATGTTGTTTTCCTTAGCGATCAAGATGACTTTTGGATGCCGGATAAAATTGAAAAGAGTATTGGCAAGGCGGCGAGTGTAAATAAGTATTTAATAATTCATGATATGTTTATCGGGGATGCAAAGCTCGTAATCAATGACAAAACGTATTTAGAGGAAATGATTTTAAACAGTATAAATTCTGATGATTATTGCGCTGGTTGTGCAATGCTGATTAAAAGAGAATTATTAGATTTAGCTTTGCCTTTCCCTGCACGATTAAAAGATCACGACATTTGGATAAATGAAATTGCAAAATACATTGATCAGAGAGCGTTGTTGAAATTACCACTGTCAATATATCGACGACATGGAAGTAATCTTACGACAAGTCAAATATTTGTGCGGAGTAAACTAGACAACGCCATATCAAGCTTGAAGGAACAGTGGTCTGGTGAGTTTTTTTATAGACAGAAGATGTTGATCGAGGAAATGTTGCTTAGATTTAATGAAAGGCGTTGCGTATTAATGAGTATTGTTAATGTGGATGATGTTTTGCTAGACCTAAATGCTGCTTTGAGCATTATTAACACGAGGATTAATTGCAAGAGGCTCGGTGCAGTGTCGAGATTATATTGTGTTGCTAAACAATATGGAAAATCCAAAATTGGAGTCAGGCATGCGCTGAAGGATATCTTTATTGGTATTCATCGCTAGGCTTGATAATAATGAAACGATTTAAGTATGAGGTGTTTTATGGTTAATTTATCAAATGCTAGAGATTGCCCAGTCTGCGGAGCAAGGCCGGTAGGATTAACTTTCCCGTACACAACACTCTTCAATGGTGCGCGCTTTCATTATCTTAAATGCTGCAAATGTAAAAGTGTGTTTGTTGACCCGGTGCCAGATGCACAAACTTTTGAGAAGATATATTCAAAATCGTCATATCATGACCAATACTATGATGGCAACGTTAGTGCTCATTATAGTGACTCGGTGTCACTGCTGAATAAGCATCTTAAGCTAAGCACAACCGTGTTAGATTATGGTTGTGGGGTGGGTAGTTTTTTGAAAGCTTGTTCATTGCAAGGTTTTGTTCCTGTTGGCGTAGAGTTTGATAGCGAGGCGGCAGAATTCGCATCACAAAATGCTAACTGTGAAGTCATGTCCGTCAAGGTGTTTAGTGGCCTTTCCCCAACCCCCAGATTTGATGCCATTCATATGGGGGACGTTTTGGGGCATCTGCCTAATCCTTCCGCAACGTTAACGCACCTGCTCGGATTTTTGAAGCCAGGGGGACTTTTGTTTATTGAAGGACCACTAGAAGTAAATGCAAACCCGGTGTTTTGGACTGCGCGAATCATTGGAACAGTAAAGCGATTACTTAAGCCGACATTTACCCCCAACTTTCCGCCAACTATGCTCTTTCGTACTGATGCCCAATCTCAAAAGGCATTCTTCACTCGGTTAAGCAAAGGTTTGAGCATGGTTCACTGGGAGGTCTATGATACGGGGTGGCCTTACGCAAGCGGTGGGTTGATAAAGCGCAGAATTGCAGCGCTTGCTGTTTTTATGAGTGGTCGCCACTTTTCGGGAGCTACTTTTGGAAATCGGTTCAAGGCAATTTTAGTTAAGCGCTAATCTAAAATGCCGCCACGTTTTAATATAAACAACCTTTTACTCATGCGCCGGCAAAGCTTCAATTCATCGTCATTAGCAGTCGACGTCGGTGTTAGGCAGTTTGTCTTGATTTGGATGTTGATGTCAGGCATGTCAATTGTATGAATTTTAATGCGTTGAGAAAAATATTTGAACCGAATTTGGTCTGGAGCATGGCCTTATACACCTCGGCTAATGATTTTAGCTTTTCTGACGAACTCAAAGATCCAATAAAGATATTTGACTCCCGAATTCTATGTATGCGGACAGAACAGGTACATACTCGTGCTGATCCTTTCATGTTTGTTTGGAATGATGAATTGTTTTTATTTTTTGAATCAATGTCAATAAATCAGCCAGGATGTATTGAGCTGTATAAAACTACAGATTTGAAGAAATTTAAACATCTTGGAATAGTGCTTAAAGAGCCTCATCATCTATCTTACCCTTTAGTTTTTAGGCAGGGTTCTTCGGTATTTATGATTCCTGAGAGTGTTTCTGCCGGGGAAGTTGCTCTATATAAGTTCGATAAATTCCCTAAAGGTTTGAAAAAAATCAGAACCTTGCTCATAGGTAATTATTTTGACAGTTCAGTAATTTTTCATGAGGGACTCTGGTATTTATTTACAACATCAGAAAATGGATTAAACCTTTTTTTTACAGAAGACATTGAGAATGGTCTTTTTAAAGCTCATCCACAAAATCCTATTACAAGTGATCCAAGCATTTGTAGATGTGGTGGTCAGCCTGTTATTGTCAGTGGAACTATGTATCGATTAGCCCAAGACGGTTCAAATAAATACGGTGGCAATCTTAATATTTTAAAAATCTTAGAATTAACACCTAGTCGTTATTGTGAAGTAATGGCATATGAGAATTATTTTTCCTGTAATGACAATTGGAATGCCGAAGGTGGTCATCACTTGAGTTTAGTTGATTTTCATGGTCAAACCATAATCGCAGTCGATGGGCAACAGCACGACTACTTTATCAATAAGATTCTTTCACCTTTCTTTGGTATCTTTGCCAAAAATTAGTCAATTAGGTTTATGAAAAAGCACATTTCCATTCTGTTACCTAACTTGCGTTGTGGTGGCGCAGAGCGAGTGACTGTTAATTTAGCTAATGGCTTTATTAAACGAGGTTATGCAGTAGATATGATTTTACTGTCTGCAAAGGGAGAGTTTTTGGTTGATTTGCTCCCAGAAATTCGTGTGATTGATCTAAAGGTTAATCGTATGCGCGGTCTCTTTTTCCCATTGATACGCTATATCCTTACTCAGCGCCCAACAGCATTGTTAGCTTGTATGTGGCCTTTATCGATGATAGCTATATTGGCGTGCAAATTATCTTGTGTTGATGTTCGCCTAATGGTTGTTGAACATACTACTTGGTCGAGAGACTTTATTTGCAATTCTAGATTTAAGCGTTGGCAGGTAGCAACATCAATGCATTATATATTTCCCTTCGCTAGAGATATAGTGACAGTTTCTCAAGGTGCGGCAGATGATTTGACCAGATTTGCCAACTTGTGTCGTGACGATGTAAAGGTTATTTATAATCCTGTAGTTGGTGAGTCTAAACCAGACAACACTTCATTATTACCCCCCCAAGATTGGTGGGTAGGCCCTCATCACAAGGTGTTAGCGGTAGGGACGCTAACAGCCATCAAAGATTATTTTACTTTATTAAAAGCTTTCGCTCAGTTGCGTCAGAAAGTTGATGCACGTTTACTTATTTTGGGAGAAGGTGACTGCCGCACTTCCCTCGAGACACATATTAAACAGTTAGGGTTAGAGGGAAGCGTGTTTCTTCCAGGATTCATTAAAGATCCCTCGCCGTATTATAAACAAGCTGATTTACATGTATTATCTTCGATAGGCGAAGGGCTGCCAACGGTTATTATTGAGGCTCTCGCAGCGGGAACACCAGTTGTTAGCACTGATTGCTTATCTGGGCCACGTGAAATTCTGTGTGATGGACGTTTTGGTGATCTGGTGCCCGTTGGAGACTCGGCGGCATTGGCTATAGCAATGGCTGACTCGTTGAATACCAGACACGATTCCGCTACTCTTAAGTTGAGAGCGCAAGACTTTTCAATAGATAATGCTGTTACTCTTTATCTAGCGATGTTGTTTCCGGAAGTATTCGAAAAAAAGGTAGATCCATAAAATTGAAACGGAAGATTCTCTACATATCTTACGATGGCATGCTAGAACCCTTAGGTCAATCTCAAGTGCTTGCATACCTTAATCGCTTGGCTATGGATTGGTGTATCCACTTAGTCAGTTTCGAGAAGTCTGAAGATTGGCTAAATGTCACTGAGCGTGAGCAAATTTCGCAAAATATAGCTGCTGCAGGCATCATTTGGCATCCACTCCGATATCACAAATATCCTTCGGCATTGGCGACGACGTGGGACATCGCCTGTGGTATAACACTTGGGTTGTGGTTGGTGTTGCGATATCGCCTGCACATTGTGCATGCGCGTAGCTACGTGCCCTCGGTCATGGCGCTTGCGCTTAAGCGGCTTACTGGCATTAAGTATATTTTTGATATGCGTGGTTTTTGGGCAGATGAGCGGGTGGATGGCGGGCTATGGCTACGCAGTGGGCGAATGTATCGCGTAGCCAAAGGATTCGAACGCCGCTTTCTAATGACTGCCGACCATGTGGTGTCGCTTACTCAAGCTGCGGTGCGAGAGATTCGGCATTTTGACTATTTACAGGGATGTATGCCGCCTGTGACCGTGATTCCCACTTGTGTAGACTTGACGCGATTTAAACCCTTGCCACGAGACCAGAGGAGTGAGGAGTTCGTGCTTGGATATGTTGGTTCGGCCGGTACTTGGTATTTGTTTGATATGGTAGTTGCATGTTTCGTGCAGTTGCTTCACATACGACCTGACTCAAGGATTTTGATTGTTAATCGAAATGAGCATGCTTACATTCGTGAGCGATTGGAAGTGGCGGGTGTACCTGAATTAAATGTAGAGATAACTGCCGCTACTCATGCAGAAGTGCCTCGGCAGATGTCTCGCATGGATGCAGGAATTTTCTTTATCAAACCAGTTTTTTCGAAGCAGGCATCTGCCCCCACTAAATTAGCTGAGTTTCTAGCGTGCGGTATTCCTTGTCTAGGAAATGCAGGCGTTGGGGATATGGCCGAAGTGCTCGAAGGAGAACAAGTTGGTGTGGCCATTAAAGCATTTGATAAAGAATCGATGACTAATGCATTACATCAAATACTACAGTTGGCAGGAGACCCTGAGACATCGGCTCGATGTATTTCGTTAGCAAATCAGCGTTTTTCACTAGAAGATGGTGTTCGGTCGTATGACCAGATCTATCGGTATCTTTGCTAGCTGTTAATTTTACAGATGAGCATATTGAATTGGTTTCAGACATTTTGTGGTTTGTTAGTGCTGAAATTTTCAGGGATACAGCATGAATAAATATTTATATCGTGGCGATATTGATGGCTTACGTGCGGTTGCGGTGTTGTCAGTTCTTTTCTTCCATCTTCATGTAGCTGGATTTTCTGGTGGATACGTTGGTGTCGATATTTTTTTCGTCATCAGTGGGTATCTAATCACTGGAATTATTAATACAGAAATGCTATTAGAGACTTTTTCGTTAAAGACGTTTTATCTTCGCCGTGTTAGGCGACTAGCTCCTGCTTTGCTTGCTATGTCAGTGCCGGTTGCAATTGCGGCGTATATTCTTCTCAAGCCTGAGGACTTACGCTCATTCGGATTATCGCTCGCACTTCAATTTGTTTCGCTTCAAAACCTACTCTTTTTAGCTGAGGGGGAGTATTTTCGTGGTGCCGATATGAAGCCTTTATTGCACACATGGACTTTAGCCGTGGAAGAGCAGTTTTATTTACTCTGGCCTTTGTTCTTGCTTTTTTTGGGTCGGTTTTCATTTAAAGTGAAAATTATATTGATATTGGTCGTCATGTTGAGCTCGTTCGCCCTCAACCTCCTCTTCATGAGCATTTCACCGAAAGCATCATTTTTGCTCTTACCAGCACGAGCGTGGGAGTTAGGGGCGGGTTGTTTGGCCGCATTACTTGAAGCTAATGTTTTATTTATTGGAATTTTGACCTCAAAGATGAGGTTGGTTTTGGCAATTGCTGGTTTCTTCGCTGTGATTTTTTCGGTATTCATGTTTACTTCGGAAACTCCATTCCCAGATTTCGCTGCCCTGGTACCTGTTTTAGGTACAGTTTTTTTACTCTTATCTCGTATAGGCTCATTATCAGGAGTTGGAGCGTTGTTAACGTTGCCGTTAATGATTCGTATTGGTCTACTATCCTATCCGATATATCTTTGGCATTGGCCGCTAATCTCACTGTTGCGACAATTCAAGCTTGATCCGACACAACCAATCTTTGCAGTATTAATCATTCTAATGGCCATTGTGCTAGCAGAGGTTACATACCGCTTTGTTGAATTGCCGATTAGACAACGCAGATGGCTTACTACTTCCAAGCAATTGCTTGTTTCGGTAGGTTTTGGGTTCGCGGCGTTGATTGGTTTTGGCGTACACGCTTGGGCTACTGATGGTGCTTCATATCGATATTCTCCTTTTGCTAAAGCTCTCTTGACTGCTCCATTGTTAGCACGTAGTGATCGGTGTGGTTTTGTTTTTAAGTTGCTACATCCACAAGAACAAGTATGTGCATTACGGCAAGGTGAAAATGTTGATCGACGTATTTTGCTATGGGGAAATAGTCATGCTGACATGTGGTCAGGGCTATTAACGAATCTGGCAAACGAGAAAGATGTCTCATTGTATTTGAACGCACGTAATTGTCGTGCTACTAAAGATAGTGAATTTTGTGGCGTCAAAGTTCAGCAATCAATTCTCAATTTTGTTAACTCGGAAAAAATAACCGATGTAATCCTCGCATCAACATGGCACGATTCATACAATATACCTGATGAGGTATTCGAGAGCCAGTTGGTTGATGTTGTTCACAAAATTTCGGCAAGTGGCGTAAGAGTTTGGTTAGTCATAGATGTCCCAAGTGATAAATCACTTAATCCATTAGTTGTGTATGAAGAAAATCCTAGAGACCCTCGGTTTGGGTTCGTTTCAGTTGATATATTTCAAAAGCAGAAAATGCGTCAGGTGTCTTTATTTAAGTCACTTACACTTAGTTCGAGCGCTGTTAGGATAATTGATCCTTCCGTTAATCTTTGCAACGAGGTAGTTTGTCCTGGCGGGCTCGGAGATAAACCTTGGTATAGAGATGAAAATCATCTTACTGATGCCGGTGCGCATGTCGCTAGTATGCAGTTTTTACCTTTATTTAAGAAGATTGACTAAGTTAATATGAGTTGTGTAGTTAGATTTCTTTATGGTTGAAGCATTGCTGTTAATTTCACTTTTTTACCTCAACTCGAAAGATCGTCATTCGATTCATTTAATTATGAAATGTGGTTGGCGATGAGTGGTTTTCTGATTTCGCAAATTAAATGAGCATAAAGTAATGATTAAAGTACTTGGATTAGCTCTTTACGGTCCATTAGCAGCCAGCCATCGCTATCGGCTTGGCCAGTATGTGGCTGGGTTGGCCAGCATGGGAATCGATTTGCAGATTCGTCCTTTACTGGGTGACGATTATTTGCGGGCGAGATTCGGTGGACGCGCACTGCCACTTACAACTATGTTGAAAGATGGTTTAGCACGTTTTGAAGATTTATGGCATCAGAATGACTATGATGCAATTATGTTGCAATGCGAGTTAATTCCTTTGATGCCTGGTTGGCTTGAGCGTGCCCTTATTCGCAAGCCTTATCTCTATGACTTTGACGATGCATTTTATTTAAAGTATAGAAGTGGTCGGATGCGATTTGCAAAACTATTGCTTGGGGGGAAATTTGACACAATTATGGCTGGTGCTACAGCCGTGACGGCGGGTAATTATGTGTTAGCTGACTACGCCAGCTATTTTAACAACAATACGCATTATTTGCCCACGGTGGTTGATACTACCCGTTACTTACCTATAGATACTAGCCGTAACGGTAAAGTTTTTACAGTCGGCTGGATAGGCTCTCCTTCAACAGCGCCTTATTTGACTGAACTTATTGAGCCATTATCGGCGATGGGGCAAGAGTGTGTAGTAAGGTTCGTTGTTGTTGGTGGCAAAGCGCCAAAAATCCCCAACGTTTCTGTTGTTGAGTATGAGTGGCATGAACATACCGAGCTTGATCTGATTAATTCCTTTGATGTAGGCGTTATGCCGCTCCCTGATGATGATTGGGCACGTGGAAAATGTGCATTCAAGCTGATTCAATACATGGCCTGCGCAGTGCCTGTAATTGCCTCACCGGTGGGGGCAAATGTTGATGTGGTGAATGCTGAGTGTGGGTTGTTGGCATCTACATCGAAAGAATGGCTGGACGCATTGAAGCAACTCCGTGACCAACCAACCACCCGTTTAAATATGGGTGAAGCTGGTAGGAGTCGGGTGGTGCAGCATTACTCGCTGCATCAAAATTTACCTGTGCTTGCAGGTGTGATTCGTGAAATGGTTGGTAGGAGTTAGTTTATGTGTGGTTTTGCTGGATTTTTAGCTACTAATCCTAGTAGGTTAGCTAATGCAGAGGCAATTGTCACTGATATGGCGGATACTATCCAACACCGAGGCCCCAACGATTCTGGCGTTTGGGTTGATATGGATGCTGGTGCGGCCTTAGCGCATAGACGTCTGTCTATTGTTGATTTATCGCCTGCAGGACATCAACCAATGACTTCTGCCAGTGGTCGCTATGTAATCGCGTTTAATGGAGAAGTTTATAACCATTTAGAGATTCGACGTGAGTTGGAAGCATTCGCTAGCCCTAGTCGTAACCAAAGAGGAGTCGGGCAGGCTCTAAATCTAGATTCATCGCCAGCAAGTATGAGAGAGAAATTTGAATGGAGAGGACATTCAGATACTGAAACATTACTGGCGGGATTTGAAGTCTGGGGCATTGAAGCGACACTCAAAAAAACAGTAGGTATGTTTGCCATTGCTCTGTGGGACAATAAAGAAAGGCTACTCACATTGGCGCGTGATCGTATGGGCGAAAAGCCGCTGTATTATGGATTTCAGAATAAAACTTTTCTGTTTGGCTCTGAGCTAAAAGCACTTAAAGCACATCCGGATTTCTTGGGTGAAATTGATCGTAATGTACTCTGTTTATATCTGCGCCATTGTTATATTCCTGCACCATATTCTATTTACAAAGGTATTCAAAAATTATTACCTGGTACTTATCTCCAAGTACGAATAGGGGTTGGTGCTGGCGCTCAAACGCTCTCTCCAAAAGCATATTGGAGTATGGCGGAAGTCGCATTGCAAGGAGTGGTGGCACCTTTTGATGGTGGGGACACTGAAGCCATTTCGTCCCTGGATAGTCAATTAAAACAATCTATTGGTTTGCAAATGATGGCAGATGTGCCTCTGGGTGCATTTTTGTCGGGTGGGGTGGATTCATCTGTAGTGGTGGCTCTGATGCAGGCGCAGTCAATGCGTCCTGTAAAAACATTTTCCATAGGCTTTGAAGAGGCGGCTTACAACGAAGCTGAATATGCTAAGGCGGTTGCTCAGCATTTAGGCACAGACCACACGGAACTTTATGTGTCTTCAACCGAGGCGATGGCAGTGATTCCGTTACTAGGCAAAATGTATGATGAGCCTTTTGCAGATTCATCGCAAATCCCCACTTTTTTAGTTTCGCAGATGGCAAAACATCATGTGACCGTTTCCCTTTCAGGGGATGCGGGGGATGAATTGTTTTGCGGCTATAATCGCTACTTATTGGCAGATACTTGGCAAAAAATAGAAAGTGTACCGTTTGGTGTTCGCAAGTTAACAGGACGTTTAATTAAAACTCTTGCACCTACAACTTGGGATGCTATTTTTCAGCTAGCCGGAAAAGTTAAAAAATTCCCAAGCAATATGGGTGAGAAACTAGAAAAACTGGCTCATCGTTTAGAAAAAGTGGATGGCATCAATGAGCTTTATTATAGTTTAGTTTCCGAAATTGATTATCCCGAACAAATTGTGATAGGCGCTACGGAGCCCACGACTTGGTTAACGGAAATGGGAATGAAGTCATCTTTTCAAGATGCCAAGCAGCACATGATGTTTATGGATGCGATGACATATTTGTCCGATGATATTTTGGTTAAAGTTGATCGGGCGGCAATGGCGAATAGCTTGGAAACTCGAGTGCCATTTTTAGATCACCGTGTGGTAGAGTTGGCATGGCGATTTCCGATGACGATGAAACTTCGCGACAGTAAAACCAAGTGGATATTGCGTCAAGTGCTCTATCAGTATGTGCCGCAACATTTGATTGAACGTCCCAAGGCGGGGTTTGGTATTCCATTAGGCGATTGGCTACGTGGACCGCTTAGAGAATGGACGGAGAACTTATTAAATGAGCAACGTTTGCGTAGTGAAGGGTACTTTAATGTTAATTATGTGCGTGAATTGTGGCATGCTCATTTAACGGGTAAACGCAATCA
>CANNLO010000010.1 GCA_947505055.1 Methylococcaceae bacterium
AAGATAAAGCAAGACAATTTCAGCGCCAAAAATGGATTGTGCAATCGGGATTAAGGGTTCAGGGAAGCGGGGAATCAAAATAAAGCGCGGCATCGCCGCACCTTATCTATGCTTAACGGGGCATACTCCCGGCCTGGAGTGAATCGGTCTTAATGGGACGAGGGCTTGCGGTGCGTATCGGTTGACAGGGAGGCCGGCGCGGTCAAGGGGACGTGGAATAAATAGGGCGCGATAGCGACCGGTTTATGCCGCGAAAGCCCCTTGACCGTATAAGCCGGCCTTTCTGTCAATATCGTCGCACAGTGAGCAAGCCTCTCTCATTAAGACATTTGACGGATGCTGTGAGCAACGGAAGTTCGCGCAGTGGTTGACTAATTCATGGATTTGCCGCCCTGGGCTTTACCCGGTAATATTTGGTGTCATATTAAGCGTTGTAATAGCTTACGCTGTCGCCAAATAAGGGTATAAAGTCTGGGGATAAGCCTCAGCGGCAAAGGGGGGTAACGCCTGATAAGGCGATACACCCCTTTTTGAGCGCGGCAAGGCGGTCTGGAAGGTTGTAAGCGGTAGCTTACAAGTCCGAAGGACCGAGCGAATAGCGAGCCTGTAAGGGCGTCCGGTTTTCGCGATAGCGAAAATGCCCCAAAGAATCAAAAAAAAGGCCGTTGATGAGGACGACATATACACAGTTTTTCGCTTTTTCGGGGGCAGAGTGGAGGCCCCCACGCGAAAAAATGTGCATATGTCTTGTTTTTTTTGATTTAAAACCCAGCTGACATTAGGCACCTAAAATTATTGTAAGCGATAGCGTTTTAAAATAATGAGATTTGTTTTTAAATAAAAATGTCCTGTAAAATTGTCAGTAAAAGCGTACAAATAATATTGAATAAAACGCAAATATAACAATAAACATCTACCAAATTATAGTAATCTGGTAGTAGAATAGGGTATTTTATGGCATCACTAACAGACAGAACACCTATGAACTTACTGCCTTGCAGTCTCGCCAGTAGTATTTTGGAAGGCGATTTAGAACTAGCCGCGCAACAGCAAACGCTCGACAAGCTGATCGTCATGGAGACGCCAGGCGGGTTTTACGTGATTGCGCGTTTCTTATGGGCAAAAGATAGAGATTGGTATTTGACAACTCGGCGGAAGCGAACAGAACCTAGACTCTATAAGGACTTGATACGATTAAATAAAAATATGAAGGAAATATTCCCAACCGTAGGATTTGAACTACTGAGGGATCAAAATATGCCGCCCGCCGACGACGATTGACCCACGAAGACCCTTAGCACGACCTTAAAAAATAAACCAAGAAATAGTATCCGCGTATACCAAATTATGGTATATTGGCAACACCTTAACAGTGTTGATTCGGAGAACTATCGATGTTTGACCTTCTGGCGTTAGCGCAAGAATGCGCTCCTAACGTAGCCCCTACGACAATGGCGGCAATCGTCAATGTCGAATCTGGCAAAAACCCTTATGCAATCGGCGTAGTCGGCGGACGACTCGAACGCCAACCTTCGAATCAACAAGAAGCCGTAGCAACCGCTAAGGCCTTGGCAGACAATGGCTGGAACTTCTCGGTAGGCGTTGCGCAAGTCAATCGCTATAACCTACCTAAATATGCCATCAGCCTTGAACAAGCATTCGACGCCTGTACGAATATACGAATAGGCTCGAAAATCCTAGAGGATTGCTATGTCAGGGCAGCAAAAACGACGCCCGACACACAAGCGGCCCTTCAAGCCGCGTTTTCATGCTATTACTCCGGTAACTTTACTCGCGGCTTTCAACCCGACGTAGCGGGTAAGCCTAGCTATGTAGAGAAAGTCTTAGCCAGCGCTGACAACGCCACACTAGCAATCCCGGTTGTTCCGAATATCCAATCAAACGGCGTCAAACCCAAGTCAGTTCGAGCGGCACCTACAACCGCTACAGAACAAATGATACCATCCGATAATGCACCGGTCTTACTGCGCCGCAGTAATGACGAGGTGCAACTGAAAGCAGTGGAGACAAATCAAGCTTCCGGACAACCCAATTCTGTCCCAAATTCACCAAGGAAGATGATAGACAAAGAACCCATAAATACAGAGACGGACCTACCGCGTAGCTCAGCTATTGTGTTTTAGGAGGGCGACATGAAACTAATGGTTGTCGAAAGTCCGAATAAAATAAAAAAGCTTGAATCAATTCTCGGCAGTGAATGGAAAGTCGTCGCTAGCGTCGGTCACATACGCGATTTGCCCAGAAAGGAATTAGGTATTGAGCAGCCGGGGTTTACGCTTAACTACGAATACATACCTTCCGCATCGGCAAACGGCCGCACGTTCCCCGGTGGTGAAGAGCGAGTTGACCGCATCCGTAAGGAGGCGGGAAAAGCCGAAATGGTCTACCTGGCCAGCGACCCGGATCGCGAAGGCGAAGCCATCGCCTGGCACCTGAAAGAAGCGCTAGACTTAGGCGAAACGGACTATTTGCGAGTGACGTTTGACGCGATTACAAATGACGTGATCCGTAATGCCCTGACGAAAGCCAGAAAAATCGATTACAACCTGGTACATGCACAAGAAGCGCGTCGGGCGCTTGATCGCATGTATGGTTACTTGGTATCGCCTTTGCTTTCCAACATGCTAGGCATGTCGTTATCGGCCGGACGAGTGCAAAGCCCGGCCGTGCGCCTGGTTGTCGATCAGAGTCGGCGTATCAAGGCCTTCAGGAAAACGATGCACTTTGGAGCCGTCGTTTTTTTCGATGGCGATACCTGGCAAGCCGAATGGAACACCAAGCCGTTTATCAGCGAAGACAATCCTTATATTCTGGATGAAGCCCTGGCAACGCGTGTAGCGGCTTGCCGCCAATTTAAAATAACAGAGTCAGACAGCGGGCAGGCGAAGCAGTCGCCGCCACCGCCGTTTTCTACCTCGCTGCTGCTACAAGCAGCCAGCGTAAGCTTAAAATTTGATCCGGAAATAACCGCAAAGCTTGCGCAAAAACTGTTTGAGCAAGGCGCAATTACCTACATCCGGACGGACAGCGTAAATTTCAGCGCTGAAGCGATTGCGGAAATCCGCGACTTTGCCGAAGGCAAAGGTTGGCCTCTACCCAGTAAACCCCGTAAATTCAAAGCAAAGGGCGACGCGCAAGAGGCGCACGAAGCCATTCGGCCAACGCATATTGATGTGGAGCTGGCCGGCGAAGACGACCAGCAAAAAGCATTATATCGGCTCATTTGGCAACGTTCCGTTGCCTCTCAATTAGCCGATGCCAAATACAAAGTAAATACCGTCTCGCTCGAAACCACAGATAGCGAGCAGGTTTACGAGTTCAAGGCCAAAGGACGCGTACTCGTGGAACAGGGGTGGCGAATCCTGACCGCGAAAGACGCGGTGAATGATGAAGACGAAGGGGAGGGCGACGACGCCAGCGGCGGCAAAGTCCCGTTGCTCGATGTCGGTTCGGCCAAAGTGGCCGAATCCGGCAAATTACTCCGGAAGGAAACAAAGCCACCCTCACGCTTCACTAAGGCCAGCTTGATAGCGAAGCTCGAAGCCGAAGGCATCGGGCGGCCGTCCACCTACCCGGCAATCATGCAGAACATCATGAGCAAGGGCTACTTGGTTGAAGAAAAGCGGTTTTTAGAACCGACGGAAACGGGCGTCTTACTGGTCGATCAGTTAGTAAAAGCCGAGTTTGCGTTCATTGAATTACCATTTACGCGCGGCCTTGAGGAAGAGTTAGACGGCATTGCCGAAGGCAATAGCGGCTACATCGATGTGGTGGCCCCTGCTTTTGAACAGCTCCAGACCGACATTAACGCTGTGGCAAGCGCGGGAACCATAAAACCGCGCTTCCCTTGCCCAAAGTGTGGCGGCGGCCTACGCCGCTATTCGCCGGCTGGGAAATCGCCTTTCTGGGGTTGCACGAACATCGAATGTAAGACATTCATGGACGACGCCGACAATAAACCGATTGAGCGAAAAACCTACACCTGTACGGTGTGCGAAACCGGGACCATGCGCCGCTTTAAACGCAAGACCGGCACCGGTTACTTATGGGCCTGTTCAAGTGAAGAATGCAAACATTTCATGGATGACAAAGACGGCAAGCCCGTTGAGTCCGTTGTGCATACCTGCCCAACATGCAAGACAGCGCCACTAAGGCGCTACCGAAAAAAAGACAAGGAAACGGGCAAACCGAAGGGCGGCTTTGGTTGGTTTTGCACGAGTACAGATTGCAAAACCTTCCTTGATGACGCGAAAGGCAAGCCTCTAGCCGTTAAAACCGCGCCTTGCCCCGATTGCGGGCGAGTTATGTACCGCCGCAAGGGCCAATACGGCTACTGGTGGGGGTGCAGTGGATACAAAGACGGCTGCAAAACCGTCATGGACGATAAGGACGGCAAGCCCATAAAACGAACACCAAAAATAACCAAATAGCTATAAAAAACTATACCAAATTACTATAACTTGGTTTATACTGACAATCGACAACAACCATTCAACCTATGAGGGAAATTACCCAGCAATTACCATCAAGCATATCTAAATCAGGCGTTAAGCCGTGGCATTACCAAGCAATCTTTTTATAAACCCGGAGTACGAAATGACAATGAAGAGAGTAACAGTATTAAGCGCTATTGCCCTGCTGGCCCTGCTGGCAGTTGAACCTGCATTTGCGGCGGGCGGATTGGACAAGGTGAACACGTTTGTCCAAAACGTGTTAGCCGTCCTGCAAGGCATTGCTATTGCAGTTGTGACCTGTGCCATCATGTGGGCGGGCTATAAGTTTTTGTTCAAACACGCGGACATCGCAGAAGTGGGCAAAATTTTGGGCGGCGGTTTACTGGTCGGCGGTGCCGCCGAGTTAGCCGCGTATCTGTTGGGTTAGTCTGAATAAGCAGCAACGAAAGGAGTAAACAATGAACCAAATGGAAGACGATCCGCGCGACCCACTGTTTAAAGGATGTACCCGGCCGGCTATGGTGCTGGGCGTACCACTGGTGCCGCTCACCATCGTGACCGGAACGGTCGTACTAATATCGATTTGGACATCCCTACTTGTCTCGTTGCTGCTTATTCCGCTCATCGTGGTGATGCAACTCATCACCAAACACGATGACCAGCAATTTCGATTGTTGGGGCTGAGAATCATGTTTAGGGGTGTTAATCGCCCATTGCTGAACCGGTTATTTCACTGCAACCGAAACGGCGAATTCTGGAAGGCATCCGCCTACAGTCCAATTCCCTTTAAACAACGCATCAAGTGAGGCGATATGTCAGCACAACCTAAATATTTTCATCAAACCAACAACGAAAGGGCTGTAGCGCCGTTTTTGCCATACAGTAGCCACGTATCGGCAAATACCATCGTCACGAAAGATGGCGATTATATGCGTATCTGGAAATTGGCCGGCATCAGCTTTGAGACGGCCGACGCCGATGAAATCCTATTACGCAAGGAGCAATTGAATACGCTGTACCGTTCAATTGGTTCAAGTAATGTTGCTCTGTGGTCGCATTGCGTCCACCGACAAACATCGGACCGATTGAAATCTTCTTTTGATAACGAGTTTTGCCGCGACTTCGACAAAAAATATTACGATTCCTTTGCCGGTTATCGAATGATGGCAAACGAACTGTATTTGACTGTAGTGTATCGGCCGAATCCATCAAGAATCGATAAAGCGTTTGTGAGGGCAGGGCGGCGCACACACGCGCAAATCATGGATGACCAAAGGGCCGCGATCCGTAAACTAGACGACATCGCGTACCAAGTCGAGTCGAGCCTACGCCGTTATGGATTAGATGAAAAACAAGGCGGTAAACCTGAAGAATTAACGACCTATGAAGAAAACGGCGTACTGTTTTCTCATGCCCTGTCATTTTTGAATTTCCTGGTGTCTGGTGAATGGCAAAAAGTACGCGTGCCAAAAGCCCCGCTCAACGAATACCTTGGTACCGCCTGGGTTTTCGTCGGTACCGAAACGATTGAAATTCGCTCTCCGACAAAAACACGTTTTGCTCAATGTATCGACTTTAAAGATTATAACTCTCACACGGAAGCGGGCATCTTGAATGGACTGATGTATGAGGATTATGAGTACATCGTAACTCAATCTTACAGTTTCATGGCAAAACGGCAGGGTAAGGAGTTTCTTGAGAAGCAACTGGGGCAGCTCCAGAACGCAGAAGACGGCAGCGCCACGCAAATTGAAGAGATGCGCATAGCCATCGATCAATTGATTCAAGGTGAGTTTGTCATGGGCGAATATCATTATTCGCTAATGATCTTTGGTGAATCTGTTGAAAAGGTTCGGCGAAACACTACATCTGCAATGACGATTATTCAGAATCAGGGATTTCTGGCCGCCCTGGTGGCGACCGCAACGGATGCCGCATTTTACGCGCAATTGCCGTGCAATTGGAGCTATCGGCCACGCGTAGCCGGCCTTACGAGCAAGAATTTCGCCGGCATGTCCAGCTTTCATAATTTCCGCGCCGGTAAACGCGATGGCAATCCGTGGGGACAGGCCATTATGATAGCCAAAACACCGTCAGGCCAACCACTGTATATCAACTGCCATTACTCAAAAGGCGACGAGGACGCTTACGATAAAAAAGTGCTTGGTAATACCCGGATTATTGGGCAATCAGGAGTTGGTAAAACGGTTTTAATGAATACACTGCTAATGCAGGTACAAAAATACAAAACTAATGCACCGCTTGGATTTACATCAGTCTTTTTCGACAAAGATGAGGGCGCTAAGCTTTGTATTAAAGCCATCGGTGGCAAATACCTTTCTATCAAAAACGGGGTGCCGACAGGCTTTAATCCCTTTCAAATGGAAAAGAGCGAAGCAAACATTTTGTTTTTGGAAAAACTCGTTCGCTCCTTGGTATCAGGGGAGGGCCAGCGGGTTACAACGTCTGACGAGCTACGGATCAGCCAAGCAGTTCGCACCGTCATGAACATGCCTGTCGGGCTTCGCCGTTTATCAACGGTTATTCAGAACATGACTGAAGGCACCGATAAGGAAGATCGCGAAAACAGTATTGTGAAGAGGCTTTCACGTTGGTGTTATGACGATGGTAACGGCCGACAAGGGCCGTTTGCCTGGGTGTTAGATTGTCCGACCGATGTAATCGATTTCACCACTCATACGAATTACGGATTTGATGGCACTCACTTTCTTGATAATGCGGATGTTCGCACACCAATTTCAATGTATTTGCTGCATCGAATGGAGTCGGTCATTGATGGCCGGCGGTTTATTTACTGGATGGATGAAGCGTGGAAATGGGTTGATGATGAGGCCTTCTCGGAATTCGCCGGCAACAAGCAGCTTACGATCCGTAAGCAAAATGGCTTCGGCGTGTTCGCAACACAAATGCCTAGCAGTCTATTGAATTCAAAAATCGCTTCAGCCCTGGTGCAACAGGTAGCGACGGAAATTTATTTGCCGAATCCAAAAGCCGATTTTAATGAATACGTCAATGGCTTCAAGGTATCCGAAGCCGAATTCGAAATTATCAAGAACATGGGCGAAGAAAGCCGAATGTTCATAATTAAACAAGGCCATCAATCGATGATTGGCCGCCTCGATCTCGCCGGCTTCGATGATGAGCTGGCAATCCTATCTGGTAGTGTCGATAACGTCGAACTGCTTGATACGATCACCGCCGAAGTGGGCGATGATCCGAATGTGTGGCTCCCAGTATTCCACGAGCGCCGCAAGGCTCGCGTGGCGTCCTCTAAATCGAAGTAATGAGGTGATTCTATGAAAAAAACTATTCTTTATGTGGCAATTTCGGCATTATTTGCATCAACGGCGCAAGCGCAGGAGGCGGTTATTGATGTGGCTGCCATTGGACAGCTCGCCAGTCAAGCCACGACACTGGGCCAACAATTATCAGAGGCTAAAAATCAGGTTACGCAGCTAAAGAATACATACAACAGCTTCACTGGTTCCCGCGACCTGGGCACCATCATGAACAACCCGGCGCTACGGAACTACCTACCGCAAGACTGGCAAAAAGTTTATGACAGCGTGAAGCAAGGCGGCTATGCCGGGTTATCGGGTACCGCAAAAACGATGTATAAACAAGTTTACGATAGCTGTAAGCACATAACGATTGACGACGAACGCTTATCGTGTGAAGCGTCGGCCGTGAAAGGTGCGCAAGATAAAGGCTTTGCAATGGATGCGTACAGCAAAGCGCAAGATCGTATGGATCAAATTGACCAGCTTATGGCTAAAGTCAATGACACCCAAGACCCGAAAGCCATTGCCGAACTGCAAGCCCGGATCGCAGCCGAACAGGCCAATATCCAGAACGAGCAAACCAAGCTTCAGATGTATGCAATGGTAGCCTCCGCAGAGGATAAGATGCAGCAACAGAATAAGCGAGAAATGAACGCTAGAACCTGGTCGGCTACAAAGGGCATTTCCGCTCAACCAATTACTTTTAATAATCCATAGGTGCGGCACACCTGCCGCCATGAAAACATAAGGAGTGAATCATGAATAGAATAGCAATATTGTTAGTGGCGGTAGGTATGTTGTCAGTAATAGCAGGGTGCAAGGAAGAAAAAACAGATTCATCAGCAGCGGATACCCCAAAAGATTCTACTGCACAAGCGGTACAAACCGTGGAGACAGTTCAAACCGTTGACTGGTACAAGGCGCATAACGCAGAGCGTCATAGCATGTTAACAAAGTGCCACAATAACCCCGGTCAGCTTGGTGCGACACCTAATTGCATAAACGCAAGCCGCGCCGACGCATCCAGTGTATGGGCCTCAAGAGGGGGCGCTATCAAAGTAGCGCCCTTGACGGCCGCCGACCTCAAGCAGCATAAATAGGACATCTATATGGACCCGATGGTTTTTCAGTTTATTGGCGATACCGTCAAAAACGCAACCGATGTATTTGTTACACCGGCCGCTACGAATTTAATGACCGCCTTGCAGTTAGTGGCCTTAACAGGCGTCACACTATATATCACACTCACTGGCTATGCGATTGCAACCGGCGCGGTGGAGTCGTCATTTTGGACGTTCGTTAAGCAGTGCATCAAAATCAGCATTATTGCCGTGTTCGCATTGACAGTAGACGGTTATGTCAATGGCATAATGGTGGCATTCGAAGGATTGGAAACTGGATTATCTGATGCTATGGCCACTGCTGGAGCGCCGGCGGGTTCCGTCTATGAAACGCTTGATACTTCACTCGGAAAGGGCATTGCAATTGTCGAGCAATGTTTTCAAAAAGCTGATGAAGCGGGTTTTAACGTAGGTTCGGCGTTGGGGTGGTTTGCCGCTGGCGTTACTGTAGCGATAGGCACAATATTAGTTTCCATGATAGGCGGTGCTGTAATTATCGTAGCGAAGTTCGCGGTTGCAGTCATGTTCGCCCTTGGGCCGATATTTGTCATGAGTTTGATGTTTCCTATTACAGCTAGATTTTTTGATAGTTGGTTTGCACAGGTGATGAATTACACGCTTACTGTCGTTATCACAGCTATCGTCATGACGTTCGCAATGACAGCCTACGATACTTTTGTGGCTGCCGCCGACTTTTCAGGGAGTGGCGACAGTAATCCAATGTTTGCGGCTATGCAGATCGGCGCTCTTACTGGTGTCCTCCTTTGGATCTTGTTGCAGGTAGGCGGCATGGCATCCGGCTTGGCCGGCGGCATATCAATGGCGGCGATGGGAATTCGCCACCTGATGATGCCCGTTACAGGCGGCCTTAATGCAACGAAAAGCGTGGGCAATATGATTAACCCAATGAGTACCCGCCGAGATATGCAGTCTGGAATGATGACGACGGCTCGCCGTGGCAACCATCTAATAGCCGGTAACACGATGTGGAACCCAGCGTACCGTCAACACGTCGCCCAAAACATGGGCAAGAACTGGGGTCGCGCAAGCGGCGGCAGCATCAAACAGTAAGCCCTAGAGCTATTCGAAAATAAACCGCTCTTTTCTATTGGAGAAGAGCGGTTTATTTTGTCTTTTAAATACCAAATTACTATACTTTGGTTTCCAAATTGATATATAATGGTACCCGTCAACAACCAATCACGGATAACAATTATGAAACTCGCAATCGTCATATTTTTTACTGCGGCGCTAACCGGTTGCGCTGGGCGAACAGGAACACTGCCCACGTTAGACGGCACCCAGCGGGTACCCATTAACAAACAGGTACCCGGAATGACGGCGCCAGAAGCAACCACTAAACCAACAGGAGAGTAGTCATGCCAGAAAGTAAACCCAACAGTTTGCACGATGAAGCCATGAATTGGGAGGCTTCTAAAACGTTAGAGAGGGAGCGATCCGAGCGGCGAGCCTGGACTGTCGCTATTGCGGCCACAATCATGACCGTTCTATCGTGGCTTGCAATCGTCTTCATGATGCCCCTGAAGACAACAGAAGCCTATGTTGTCCGCGTTGACAACGCAACTGGTGTGCCTGACATCGTAACCGCAATGGAAGACAAGAAAGTGACTGGTGACGAGGTAATGGATAAGTATTGGCTGGCTCAATACGTCCTTGCTCGTGAAACCTACGACTGGCACACGCTACAACAGGACTATGACAAAGTAGGCCTGTTGTCGTCGCCCAATGTCGGCAAAGAGTATGCCGAACTGTTCGAAGGAAAAGAGGCGCTCGATAAACGCTACGGCGAAAAAATCCGTGCAACCGTGAAAGTCATCAGCGTTGTGCCATCTGGCGCAGACACCGGCACCGTTCGGTTTATAAAAACGACAAAGCGAGTGGACGAAGAAGGGCCGGGGGCTACCACGTCTTGGGTGGCAACAATAGCGTTTGAATATCGCAATCCTTCCATCATTAAAGAAAGTCAACGCCTGGTTAATCCGTTTGGTTTCCAAGTGCTGAGTTATCGCGTCGATCCTGAAATGACTGGAGGCAAACAATGATCCGCAACCTTACGCTTTCTATTGCAATTGCGCTGGCGTTGCACAGCGCGGCCACTATCGCGGTGGACATTCCGCAAAGCTCGAAGTACGACAACAGAATCCAGCATGTTGATTACAATGCCGGTGATGTCGTTGTCGTCCGAACAGTGCCGGGCATTAGTACCCGAGTCGTTTTTAGCCCTGGTGAAAACGTTCTGGATATAGCATCCGGATTTACGCAAGGTTGGAATTTCCAAGACCGCGAAAACGTTTTATACATTAAACCGCAATCTATCAAAGGCGAAAACGGGCAGCCGTCTATGCCGCCCGAGGCCGGAACATGGAATACCAACTTGCTCGTGAAAACGAACTTGCGGCTATACGACTTTGATTTGCATCTTCTCCCTGGCTCCAATAGCGGCGCACCAGCCACCAATCAGCGAATATCTTACCGTGTCGAATTCCGTTATCCGGAGGAAGAAGCGGAAAAAGCAAAAAAAGCATTAGAAGCGAAAGCCGCCAAAGTGAAGCTGGATGCCAAAACAGCCCCTCGAAATTGGAATTATTCCATGCAAGTCGGGCCGGATTCTGAGGGCATCGCGCCAACTCTAGCTTATGACGATGGCCGGTTTACCTACCTCAAGTTCCCGAACAACAGGGATTTCCCGGCTGTGTTTCTGGTGGCCGCCGATAAAACCGAAAGTCTAGTGAATACGCATGTAGACAAAGACGTAATGGTCATTCAGCGCGTCTCGTCCGAATTGGTTTTAAGACTGGGTAATGCAGTCGTCGGTATTTATAACGATAGTTACGACATCGACGGTGTACCGGCAAATGATGGCACAACGGTACCGGGAGTGAAGCGCGTCATTATTTCAGGAGAGGAGACAAATCATGAATGAAGTAAACCACCAAGAAACCGAACTACATGCGTTCGAAGGTGAACGAGGGATGCCCAGTGTCAACGAGCGGGGACCGTCAACCGCAACACGCGGGGTGATCGTCTTTTTCATTTTGCTATTCATCGTTCTGGCTGGAAGTCTGGGTTACTGGAAATACCAGATTAACCAAGAGCGCAACGCGCAAAATACCGCCCAAAAGGAAATGCAAATCACAAGTGCAGTGCCATCACGCACCTTTACCGACCTTCCCGCTAAACCACAGGCGGCACCGGCTACGCCGGTACCGGCCGTGATTCCCATTGCGGAAAACAAACCGCCAATCGTGTTTGATAAATCCGGACGCTCACAAATGGCAGACAGCAAACCGCCACAAGTATTAGACAAATCCGGATCAATCATGATGGTCGGGGGCGCAAAAAACCAAGATGCCAGCGTAGCGTCCGGAGCAGCATCGCCGACATTGCAACATGAAGCGCCAGGCGAAATGGCGGCACTATTAACCTCGACACGCACACCGCCAAGGTCTGCCGGCACTCTGGGGAACCGCAATTTCATCCTTGCGAAGGGTAGTTTTATCGACTGTGCATTGCAAACCCGACTGGATTCAACTGTGCCTGGTATGACCGCCTGCGTTATTACCCGCAATATTTACAGTGACAACGGCAAAGTGTTGTTACTCGAACGCGGTTCTACTGTCACTGGCGAATATCAGTCAAACCTGAAACACGGGATGGCTCGAATATTCGTGCTATGGAATCGCATCAAAACCCCAAACGGCATTGTAATAGCGCTCGATTCGCCGGGTACCGACCAACTCGGCGGCTCCGGCCTGCCTGGCTACATTGATAACCATTTCTGGGATAGATTTGGCGGAGCCTTGCTACTGACATTTATTAACAGCGCTGCACAAGGCCTATCAAGTTATGTCGGAAATCTAAGCAGTCAAGCGGGCCTTCAGCAGAACTTTAACGGTGGCGGCGGCCAAAACAGCGCCCAAAACGTAGCAACAGAAGCCTTGCGCAATACCATCAATATTCCACCAACCCTGTACAAAAATCAGGGTGAACAAGTCGGCATTTATGTTGCCCGTGACCTTAACTTTTCGAGTGTATACGATGTCTCAGCAGCCCAATGATTACATTGCCGGTGAAGTGAACCGGGCTACGTCGGTCAATTACCATTTGGAGTTCGTTCGCGATTGGATGGCCGACCCTCAAATTACCGAAGTTGTGGTAAACAGACCTTTTGAAGTGTGGTGCGAAAGGCAAAACGTGTGGGAAAAGCACGAAGTGCCTGAACTCACATTCGAACACTTGATGTCATTAGCGACCGCAACGGCCAAATTTGCCAATAATGACGTGTCAGACACAAGGCCGATTTTATCGGCCATCCTGCCTGGTGGTGAACGTGTTCAAATCGTGCTACCGCCAGCATGTGAACATGGCACGATTTCAGTCACGATCCGGAAGCCATCGTTTAATGTTCGAACCTTAGCGGACTATGAAAAGCAAGGTTTTTTCAACCACATTCGGCCAATAGCCAGCGAATTGAACGAAGATGAAAAGGAACTGTTACGCCTCAAGGAAAGCCATGATTACATGCAATTCCTACGTCGCGCAGTTCAACTTGAAAAGGTCATTGTTGTAGCGGGTGAAACGGGATCGGGCAAAACAACGTTCATGAAGTCCTTGATGGAAGAAATACCATCAAACCAGCGCATCATTACGATAGAAGACGTGCCGGAATTGTTCTTGCCATCACACCCTAATCATGTCCACCTATTCTATCCAAGCGAGGCCAAAGAGGAAGAAAACGCCCTGGTAACGGCGGCGGCGTTGCTAAAAAGCTGCCTACGGATGAAGCCTACTCGCATTCTGCTTGCAGAATTGCGCGGTGCTGAAACATTCGATTTTATCAATGTGGCCGCGTCCGGGCATGGTGGCAGCATTACCAGTTTACACGCTGGATCGCCGCAACTCGCATTCGAGCGTTTGGCGTTGATGATTCTACAAAACCGCCAAGGCCGAACCCTACCCTACCCTGTTATACGCCGCTTACTGTATCTGGTAGTCGATGTGGTGATTCATATCCACAACGATACAGAAGGGGACGCGGGCCGACATATTACAGAAGTGTGGTTTGAGCCGACGCTTAAACGCAAACCTTCACCAGATGTGGGCGCATAGCGTGTACGTGCAATTGGCGACTAGCGGCCGACATCGATCGCGTCTCACTGTCTCCAAATTATCCAAACGGTCGCCACTGGCGACAAAACAAGCTTACCTGGTTACTTGAAATGTCACCAAGCGTGTAAATAAGGACTGAACGATGGAAATGCCTAAATGGGTTAAATGGTTAATCGGAATCGTAGTATTTGCGGCCGCAACAATAGCCATTGTGTGGTTAGCCGGCTTTATGTTTTTTGTGCTTAGCAAGACAAACCCCTTCGATAAAACCGAATTATCCACTTGGTGGACATACTGGCAATACTATCAAGATGATCCGGTTATTTTTAAACGACTCAAGGTATCCGGAATCATTGCGGCCGTTATTGGTTATGGCCTCCCTCTCCTGGTAATTAGCGATTTAATGCGCGAAGTTCGCACGTTGCACGGCGAAGCCCGCTTTGCGAACACAAGCGAGATAGAGAAAGCCGGACTGTTCGGTAATGTCGGAATCATTGTAGGCAAGTGGAAAGATCGGTTTTTACTCTTCCCTGGTATGCAGTTCGTTCTACTGGCAGCACCGACGCGCTCAGGTAAAGGCGTCGGCATCGTTGTACCGAATTTGTTGAATTTTTCGGAGTCAGTGGTTGCGCTGGATGTTAAGCTGGAAAACTTCCTGATTACCTCTAAGTTTCGCGCCCGCCACGGGCAAGAAGTGTACTTATTCAATCCGTTCGCGGCGGATGGACGGACACACCGTTATAACCCACTGGGCTACATTAGCAACAATCCGCGGCTTCGCGTAACAGAAATCCTAGCCATTGGTTACGCGCTATATCCTGGCGCAAGCAGGGATTCATTTTTTGACGATACCGCCCGAAATCTGTTTCTGGGTTTGACCTTGTACCTATGCGAAACACCGGGGCTGCCTCGCACGTTTGGCGAGCTTCTTCGGCAATCGTCCGGTAAAGGTCAACCAATCAAAACGTACCTTCAAAACCTAATTGTCACCCGCAACTACAGAGAAGTCGAAGAAGTAGACGAAGACGGCGTTATTACAAAAACACTGGTTCCAGTTCTCCTTTGGGATGGCGAGGGTTTACCGCCGTTGTCAATGGAATGTGTTGATGCTCTGAATCGCTTTACATGCACGTCGGATAACACACTGTCTAGCATTCTCACCACGTTTAACGCACCGTTGACCATTTGGGTTAGCCCGATTGTCGATGCCGCGACTAGCGCCAACGACTTCGACCTACGAGACGTGCGCAAACGGCGCATGTCCATCTATCTAGGCATTCCCGCTAACAAGCTTGCTGAAGCCGAATTGTTGCTGAATCTGTTTTTCTCTCAGCTAGTGAATCTCAACACCGATGACCTACTGTATTCGAAACCGGAGCTTAAATATCAATGCCTAATGTTGATGGATGAATTCGCCGCACCTGGCCGGATCGGCATTATCGACAAATCCAATTCCTACATGGCCGGGTACGGTATGCGAATGCTAACCATCATTCAGTCGCCGTCTCAGATTGAAGCCGAACCCCGAAAAGGCTATGGCCGCGAGGGGGCTGGGACGTTGATAACGAACCATGCCCTGCAAATCCTATATACACCCCGAAAACAAAGCGATGCAAACGAGTATTCGGAAATGCTGGGCTATTACACATTTAAGGCGAAAGGATTGAGCCGGCAACGCGGCGGCCGCAACGAGGGAGGCCACAGCGAATCCGAGTCAGACCAAAAACGAGCCTTGATGCTCCCGCAAGAACTCAAGGAAATGAGCCTGCGGAAGCAGATTATCAATCTGGAAAATACCAAACCTATCCAATGCGAAAAGATCGCCTATTACGCGGATCATGTATTCATTGACCGCCTTAAATCGGTATCGCCCACACTTGCGGCACTAGATAACACGCCTATTCGAAAATGGCTCCGCAAGAAAGGTATCAACATCAAGGCAAAGCCCTCTAAAGACCTTTTAGAAGCGACCTGGGGCAAAGGAGAATTGGCAAGCGCCATTCCACTAATCGATCTTGATTTGCACGATGCTATCGTGCAAGAACGCAGTCGGCCAATGACGACAGCAGACATTTCAAAAGGTATCGACCTTAGTAAGCTCGCCATCGATGCATCGAGAATTCCGGTTCCAACCGGACCCGATTTACAGCCTGAAGAAATTGAAGCATTTGTCGATGACTTTTTCAGCGCTCTTGATGCCGTGAACGAATATGAAGAAGTCGAGGCCGACCAGCAACCAAAGGCCAATGTCGGCAACGGCATTGATGATGAACGCCTTGAAACATTCCTCGACAACATCTTTGGGCCAAGCAGCCCAACAAAACACCACGACGAGGACGGCGTAAGTGAGCGGCCTAGCGATGAAGAACTTGAAGCGTTAGACGCCCAAGCAAGCAATGAAATCGAACGCGTTGAACCATCGGATGACGAACTCGCGGGCATGATGGAAGACTTTTATCCGGACGATGACGGAATAATGGACGAAACGGAAATGCTTGCCGCCATGGCCGCCGAAGAGTCGGCGGACTACCCGAGCTGGATCGACGAACCAATACTTGATTTAAGTGTGCTTGAAAAGCCCATTCCACCAAAAGAGCGCGATTGAATTAAGGCAATGAATTTGATTGATGCTCGATAAGGGCATAGGTCAATACGGGCGCAGCCCAAGAGCGGCTTTATCGAGAGCCGCATATTGTTATCACTTAGGAGCCTCATCATGACTGACCGCACGACTCAACCAGTAGAACCAAAGAAAAAAACCCCCGGCAAATATTTGTCGAAAATCGATGAAGTTCCGAAGGAAATTCGGGACTACTCCATAAACAAGCTAAACCCACTTGACGCGGGTGGAAACCGAATTAAAGACGGCCAAGGAAACGAAGTTACCGCGTCGATTTCAGCGGCCAAAGAAAACGGCAGTTATTACGGCCCCGTCATTCTGAACAATGACAATTATCTGGTTCAAGCGGTCGGGAAAGATCGTTTGTTTGCAATCGTCCATGAAAAACAAAATATCGCCTTCCAAGGCGCTGCATTGCCTACGTTGGATGCGAAAAAAAGCCTAAATGGTACCAGCGTTCAAATCCACTACACCAATGACAAGGCAAAAGCCTATCCCTGGACTGATAAAACGCAAAACGTCGAATCAAAACAGGAACCCGGCGAAAAAACCATCAAGCCGGATGAGTTTATGAAAAAGGCCGCCGAATATGCCGACGCCAATATCAAGAATCCAATTCAGCGGCAGGCCTTTATGAAGCACTTAAATAAGGTAACTGAGCAGGTCGTCAATAAGCAGCAACCAGAAGCCAACCAACACCGTACAGAGTCCGCACCTGAACAAGGCAAGCAGGCCGAAACCGGCATTGAACGATAGCGAAAAGGGATAAAATAATGGAAGCACAAATTAATAGCACAAGCGAAACAAAACTGGTCGAACAAATCCAAAACGACCTATCAAAGGCCCAACATCGTTACGAAGTACAAGACCCGTTTAATGATGCAAAATACCTCATTAGTACCGCGAACGAAATGGTTGCCAAGGCCGACCAACTCGGTTTTACACGATTTCAAGGTTATACCGCCGACAGAGAGGTATCGCAAATCAGTAAGATTGATGGCGAATGGAAGCGTGACGACGGCAAAACTCTTGCCGAAGTACAGTCCGGTATCGATCAAGATAGCATTGGTGAAATATCTAGTCGCGCTCAACTGAGGGCGCAAGCTGGAC
Organism: Methylococcaceae bacterium; assembly: GCA_947505055.1. The sequence continues at coordinate 17,759 of CANNLO010000010.1, forward strand.
AAGATGTAGACCATACCATCGACAGAAAATTAGCCCTGGCGGATGCCAGCGCGTTTTTGCGTATTCAAGACCCAAAAATGCAGGAGCTTGCAGCCGTAACAATCGCCGATAACACCCGCGAATTCCCTAATTACAAAACAGGCTTGGAAGTAGCGTATTCCGGCTATTTACGGAATCCGTCCCAAATATCACCGATTGCGGCGCGAGTCGCAGAACTGGACGCCATAAGCGCTGCGCGGGAAACGGCCAACGAAAAAAACATTGTTGAACCGGTGATTGCAAAGGAGTTGTTCATTGACGGCGCTGATGCTGTTGCGCGTGCCGCGCAAAATCGTCAGCGTGACCGCGACCAGTTAGCGGGCGAACAAAATCGTCTTGGTGCGCTTGCCGAAGGAAAGCGTATCGATGTCGAAAACCTGTCGGAAAAAGCAACCGAGCAAGATACAGCCAATGACGTTGCCGAACGCACAAGTAATACCGCCGACAGGCAAGGCCAACAATTCACCGAACGGGAGAAAAATCGTCAAATCGAACTGATGGAACAATTACACCATCAATTTCGCGTGTCCGGTGCCAAATTCCACTTTAAAGATCAGCCCGGACAAATCGCCTTTAAGGATAAAGGCGAAAAGATGGTGTCTGCATCAAACGATGAACGAGTGGCTAAAGCAATGGCGACAATGGCAGACGCCAAGGGCTGGAAAACAATCAAAGTATCAGGCCACCCCGATTTTCAGCGCGAGGTTTGGATGGAAGCCAGTTTACGCGGCCTTGAAGTCCGTGGTTTTAAACCATCGGAGCAGGATATAAAAGCGCTTGAGGGCCGCCGCGAACATACCATGAAAAACGTCGTTGAACAGGATGCAACGGGGCGCGGTCGTAATGTCGCCACAGAACGTCAAGAACCGGCAGAAAAGACAACGGACAAGACAGCGCCACAGGTAGAGACGAAAAAGGCCGTGGAAGCGGATTCTCGCGTATTTAGCGGTCGCGTGCTTGAGCATGGCCCGGCTAAATACAATCACGACCCTGAAGAAAAACAAAGTTATTTTGTGAGGCTTGACACCAAAGCTGGCGAAAAAACCGTCTGGGGAGTGGATCTCAATCGTGCAATGTCTGATTCAAAAGCGAAGCCCGGCGACGAGGTAAAACTCGAATTCAAGGGTAAGGAACGTGTGGTTGTTGAGGCATTAGATCGTGACGAAACAGGTAAAGTCATCGGAAAAAAACCAATCGAGACAAATCGTAATACCTGGGAAGTACAAATTTCGGATAAAGCCAAGGTGGTTGAGGCAGTGGCCGCGACCCTGATCGACTCAAAAGTCAAAGACCCTGTTAATCAACAAATCTTAAAAGCGGCTGTAGGCGCTCGGCTTGTAGAACGTGAGCAGCTCGGCAAAGTCCCCGAAGTACCGATGTACGACAAAAATGCAGCGAAACAGCCGAAGCAACCGGAACAGATAAGCCCTCAAATCCAAAGAACAGAACGCACCCGGTAACGCTGAAACTGTCTTGCAAGACAATTTCAGCGCGAAAATATTGCGCAATACTTACCAATATATACAATATTGGCACACAAATATTTAGTAGAATGGAGTTCAACAACATGCAAAAAATGGTAGTTATATCTAGCGCAGTCTTCATGGCCGCGTGCTCATCGTTGCCGGTACCGCCAGTTGTTGACGGTACCGACAGACATCCAATAAACAGCCGAGAGACAACCGAACTATTAGCGCTTCGCGCTCAATTGGCCCAAACACAGGAACTACTACAATTACGTGAACAAAACATAATACCACCCGTGGCAATCCATCCAGCGCCAGTGCAGACATCGCTAATCACGTCGCAAACGGTCAGTGTGCAATTTCCATTCAACGGTACGAAGTTTAACCCAACACCAGACCAAACCGGGGCGCTTCTTCCATTATTGACCAACGCTAAACGTATCGTAGTGCGAGGTAGAACAGACGGCCAACACGCGAGCGCCGCCGATGAACAAATCGCACTGAACCGCGCACTGTCGGCGCAACGATACTTAGTGAATAACGGAATATCACCTTTGATTATTTCGGTTAACTACTTGTCGGCTGGCGATTATGTAGCAGACAACAATTCAGTGGCCGGTCGCGCCCTAAATCGCCGTGTTGATATTGAAGTTTTTAATCACACCGAAGGTAATTAAGTTAGCCGCTTGAACACTCACCCAGGGGGTTTGGGCTTACAACCCCGGGTTCGCCAAAGGATCATCACACCCACAAAATTTAATCTGTATAAAAAATGCAAAAAACACAACCTGTAGTGGTTGAATTTAAAATAATAATACACATATAGTATTTTTAAGAGAAAAACAGAGGCTGTAATGACCGATGCCGATAAACTAAAAATTTTTGCCGCTATGGCGGAAACAACCCGAAAATGGGTGTCCGTTATGGATACGAAAGCAGGGTTTATTTCTGCTCTGAACGCCGGACTACTGGGGTTTATCTGGACGGGGGCAAAGCTGATTGAAGGAGGTTGTTGGCAAAAAGGCTTGGCATTGACCGCAACTGTATTTTCTTTTGCATCCCTTTTTGTGGCGTTACGGATTGTCCTGCCACGCGCATCCTTAAAACATATTTTTGGGCGACACTCATCGTATGTCGAGGGCTTCAAGCCGATAAGTTTCTATGGCTTCGTCGCTGACCATTACCCGAAAGGGGATGATGGCCGCTTTCTTGACGAGATTAAGAAGCTTGATGAGGCGGCACTGATAGATGAGGCACTAGAGCAGCACTTTACAACGTCCCATGTTGTTCAAGCTAAATCAGAGTGTGTGGCAGTTTCGGGATTGTTTTTGAAAGCATCCATACTGCTGACCGGCGCCGCCCTATTTTCTAAGGTATTACTCTAATGGAAACAAAAATAACGACGACTTACGATGTTGCAGCAAGCGATACCAGACTAAAAGAAATCCTGGATAGTTCGGAAGCATTTAACGAGGTCGATGCCATACCATCGCGCGATAGATTGACCTATTCCAATGGCTTCTATGTGAATTGCACGGCAGTTTTTATAGACATTCGCGGTAGCTCTCAACTTCCACAAAATCACACCCGTCCGGTGCTAGGGAAGATATACCGCGCTTACCTCTCCGAGTGTCTGTCGATCATGAATAACGACCCAAACTGTAGGGAGGTGGTTATAACGGGCGACTGCGTAAGCGGGATCATGAATACAACTTCCAAACAAGATATTGACCGAGCTTTCCAGACAGCTTATTCGTTAAAGGCTATTTTTGCCCATCCCCTCGAAAAGGTAAAAATTAGCAATAGCTAATATTTAGAGTCCCGTTTTAAATCCTGTATTTAGACGAAATCACAATCCATGAGATGCGTTAAGTGAGAAAATACAAAAGCTTCATTCAGCACACACGTTACCGGACTGGTAGAATCCACCGGATGGCCCTACTCGACTCCTGCATATATTGATTCCAAATCGTTATATAGCTTTCTTATAACGTCATCAAATTCTCCCTGGAGAAGACGGACGAAGCGGACATTTTTATCCTCAATTCTCTTATATAAAAAAGTTGAGTAACTATTGCAGTCAATAAGGAATATTTTCCATTGATCAAATACATCTACAGGTATTTTTGCCTCAAATCTAGCTGGCGTATCAAGTAGATGAGCAGCTGTATTTTCGCAGCCACCATAAATTGACTCATTCAATAGGGAAAAAACTTCTTCATACGAGAGTTTACATAAATTAAGTCCTTCCCGATTTCCACAATCGGGAACTAAAAATGCCATTGCTACTAGCACATCACGTAGAGAGGTCCCAAGCTCATAATCACCAACCTGAATATTATTTATCCAATAACAAATTTTCCCAAACATCCATTCCTCTCCATGATTGCTATCGAGTTCATATTCAACCGCAAAAGTTTCTTTTTTACCTATTAGCATCGCCTATTGACCCAACTGCCTCAAAACATCTATTGGGACTTGAGATTCTTGTATGATTCCGCTGAAATGTGCGCCGCCAGCCCTATCTGAGAAATACCTATAAATTTGGTCATCGGCATTTTTACCATACCAAACACCAATATTTCCAGTAAATGAATTTTCATAACCCGAAGATGTGGGTTTTGTTAATTGGTTCTCGCCCGATGCACATCACTTCGTTCAGCAGCATCCAAGTTCAACCAAGAATTTCCAATCCAACAAGATGGCCTTTACTATCAAAGTCTAAATATATATCCGGGCCCACATAATTAGTTAAATCCAAAAGACGTATCTGTCTGCCAATTGCACCCGAAACACCCCTACCAGGATGACCGGGCAGCTCTAGATACGCCACATCGTCATCGTCTTCGCTCACAGTTAAAGTAATTTTATTGTTCATTCTAATCATTATTTTTAATAAGTACTGTTTTCAATTTTGCCGTACCATTTTCGCCAACCTGGTAAACCGCTAAACCCTCATTGCCAACAGGCACTAGCACTCTATCAACATAGGCAGTGTCTCGAATTGCATCTGCAGGAAAACCATTTTTATCAATTTGCTTTGTTAAATTACGAAGAGCTTCAGCAGCAGCATCTTTATTTGGAAAAATACTTCTTTCTACAGCCCTCTCAATGGCATGCGGTAAATTTGAATTGACGGCTTTGATAACTTTATTAATAATATTTTTACCGATAACTCCTATTACTGCAGCACCTTTCACTGCAGGGATAGGACAGAAGTTGGCTGCATCACTAGCAGCGTTACCTGGTAAGTAACCGGCTTCCGATTCTGGGACGCAATAGCCGTGTTGCCCATCCGACACCCAAGCCTGACCTTCAGCACATAAGCCCAGCGGATCAACGGCATTAACCGGATTTCCTTTGACATAGGAATAAGTATTGATTCCCCCTGCAAGTCCAACGGGGTCCGATTGCACATAACGTGCAGAACTGATATTGCAATAACTTACGACAATCAGAGCCAGTAAGCTGGCCAGAAATTTATTCAGTGGCATTTATAGTTCCCCTATTGTATTTGCAGCAAATTAGCATCGTGTTTGACTTTGTTCAGATAATTGATTTCATCAGCTTGGGTTGGCTCTCGCCAACCCAGTTTCTCAGCCTTTTCAAACCAGAACCGGTTATTAATATCCAGAAATTCAAAATAAGGCCGTTCAGCTACTGGAATTAGATTCGGTGTTGGGTATTTATTGAGGTAGTGTTTCGCCAACAGCTTATAAAAAAGTGAGCCTTTCATTAACATGGTATCAACCGCGTTACTATTATGCTTGAGCACCACATCTGAAATCATCATAGCTTTTTCGTAGTCTTGTTTTTCATAATAGCTTTCAGCCAAAACCGTGGCCATTACTGCCAAGGATTCCTGTTTTGACAGTTTTTGCAGGTAAATCCGGTTCTCCAGCGCTTGGTCTGTGACATGCATGGTTTGCTGATACCAGACATCCCGAGCTGGGTTAGCCCCGCTGGTGGTCTCCAAGTTGTAGGTTTGCCCGGTATCGCTATCGGTATATTTGACCAGCACATGCTTGGGCGCAGTGGAAGCTGTGACATCAATGCCAAGTCGTTGTCCCAATACAATAAACAGCAAAGGCATACTGACACAATTGCCTTTCTTAGAGGCAAGATAATTGGGTAATAACTTATGGCTGACTATAGTGCCAGAGGGGTCATCAAAATCATAGTGGTAAGGCTGGAAATTATTCCAAGTCCCGGCCTCATATATATATTTCTTAACCGCCAGCATTTTGTCCGTGCTGGTTGCTTTTGCCGGCAACAAGGCTTTAATCTGTTTAACAATTGTGTCAATCTTTTTGAGGTTAGCCTTAACATCAATGGTTGGGTCAACCATTTTGTCGATGGCCAACTTGGCCCGGGCGAAATCAATGGTGTCCTCGGGTTGTTCAAGGATCGTAGTTAGACGCTTAGCTTCAAGGAATTTTGGTGAATAATACAGTGGTTGGGTTAATTGTTCGGCATGAACGGCGGAGCCAGCGCAAAACAGCAACAGTAAGAAACCAGCAGTGAAAGTAGAACGACCTCGTTGCATAAAAGCCCAACAGTTAATTATTTAGGTTTAAATTTTGCCAGAACCATTTCGTTTTTCTGCAATATGGGCGAAGAATTTGCGCCTTCCCACACCAGCAATCTCACAAACTTCGGCAGCCGTTTTATCAGAGTTTTCGTACAAGATTCGGGCATTTTCCAATTTTTCGGGGTCCGTTTTTGGTCTTCCTCCCGTTCTGCCGCGCGCTTTAGCCGATAAACGGCCTGCCGCCGCCCGTTCTGCGCGTAGTTCCCGCTCCATTTGGTGAATGGCGCCCATCATCGACAAGAAGCAACGGCCCGTAGCGGTTGTCGTGTCGATATTTTCACGTAAGGACACCAGGTTAATTTGCCGTTGTTCCAGCACTTTTGCCGTAGCCAGTAAATCCATTAAGGAACGGGTCATGCGGCTTAATTCGCTCACGACCAAGGTATCATCAGGCCGGGCATATTCCAGGAGCTGGTCCCAGCCAGGGCGATCCATGTGTGAGCCGGTCATTTTATCGGAAAAGATTTTACCGCAACCGGCTTTTTGCAGCGCATCGATTTGAGAATCCAGATTTTGGCCGATACTGCTGACGCGTGCATAACCGATTCGATGGAGTGTCATATCTAAAGTGGTAGAACGGGTTTTCATTGTGCAAAAAGTTAACACAGATTGCAGTTAAATGCATTATGATTTTAGCAACGGTTTTTGCACTAAAAATAAAGGGCATTGCAATTGAAAAGAACAGGTGAAGCTACAGTGCAAAAAGTACACTTTTTGCACTCGCCGGACAATGCAGATTTATGAGCGTTAAATCGCGTCGCCTGTCGATCCTGACTCAGAAGGAAATCGATGATCTGTATCGTCTGCCACAGTTCAACGATGAGGATCGCTATTTTTATTTCGATCTAAGCGCCGACGAAATGGGCCTCATTGATGCCGTTCACACCCGCTCGGCAGCCGTCCATATAGCGCTGCAACTGGGTTATTTCAAGGCAAAACGCCAGTTTTTTGTTTATCCGCTGGAAGCAGTGCAAGATGATCTGAACTATATTCTCGAAAAATATTTCCCCGGCATGGGCTTGGCATCCGTCAAGGAGCTCTCCAAACCGACCCGCCTCGAACAACAACGGATCATCCTTCAGCTATACAATTTTCGCAACTGCGATAACGCCGCCAAGGTTGAACTGGAACAAAAAGCGCAGCGCGTTGCCATGTTGTCGACGCATCCGGTTTTTATTCTGCGCGAAACGCTGAAGTACCTAGCGAACCAGCGTATGGTTGCCCCCGGCTACACCACCCTGCAGGATATGGTGAGCAGAGTTGTTACCGGTGAGCGCCGCAGGATTACGAATTTGCTGACACAGACCCTAACGCCGATGGTCAAAAAACAACTCGATGTGTTGCTCCAGTCGGATGAAGGCATGTACCGTATCAGTCTGCTCAAACACGAGCCGAAAAACTTTAGCTACAGCGAGTTACGGCAAGAAGTCGAACGGCGAAAATATTTCCAACCCCTGTATGCCTTCGGGCAAACCTTTCTAAGTGCTAACGGCTTGTCTAACGAAAGCATCAAATATTACGCTTCGATGGTCTTGTATTATACCGTCTACAAGCTTCGACGAATGGCAGTTCAGACGACGCGTTTGTATTTGCTGTGCTTTGCCTTTCATCGCTTTCGGCAAATCAACGATAATCTGATCGATGCCCTGATTCATCTCATCGGTCAATATGAGAAACAAGCGAAACTGGCATCCGAGGACGCCCTGCAGAAAGCGATCATCAAAGCCAGTGAGAACCTTCAGGCGGCTGGGCAAGTGCTTGAGTTGTTCATTGACGATTCCATACCGGACGAAATACCCTTCGGGTCGGTCAAGCAAACGGCTTTTTCCCTGTTGAAAGCCGAACACTTTCCTCTCGTGTCGGATTATATGCAGAATATTGAATTCGATAAGACCGCGTTTGAATGGTCGTATTATGGCAAGCTGCAATATAAATTCAAGCTCAACTTGCGGCATTTGTTCTACAACCTCGACTTCGCCGGACTGGTAGAGAATGCGCCACTTCTGGAAGCGATTCAGTTTCTACAGGATCTCCTGCGTCAGGGTAAAACACCCCGCCAGGTAGATCCGGCCCGTTTTCCGACCGGCATTATCGCGAAAAATTTGCAGCGCTATTTATATACTAAATTAGGGAAACGGAAGCACCTGGAAGTAGACCGTTATGAGTTCCTCGTTTACCGGCAGCTACGTAAGGCGCTTGAGGCCTGTGATGTTTTTGTTAAGGACAGTAATGAATTCCGGAGTTTCGATGACGACCTCATCAACACTGAGCGGTGGAAAAGGGATAAGGATGCGATTCTGCTGGAGATCGGGGCACCCATTTTACTGGCACCGATTCAGGACACTTTGGCTGACTTGCGGAAAGAATTGGAAGACCAGTACACGTCTGTGAACCGGCGTATTGAAAACGGCGACAATCAATACATTAAAATTACCGGTGCCGGCGATAAACGACACTGGTCATTGATCTATCCGACTGAGGAAGAAACGACTAATAGTCCATTCTACAGCCAATTAACGAGCATCGGTGTTGCCGATCTACTCTGGTTTGTTGCCGGTGAAGCTGGGTTCTTAAAAGCGTTTACCCACGTACTGGAGCGTAATGTCAAGCAGGATGCCGATCCGCGTCTCATATTCGCCTGTATTGTGGCCATGGGTACGAATATGGGCTTATGGAAAATGGCTGATGTTTCGGGACTCAGCCATTCGACCTTATTGACAACGGCTCGAAATTTTTTACGGGCCGAAACGCTCCATGCGGCAAACGATGCCATTGCTAATGCTACGGCAGCGCTACCACTGTTCCGCGAGTACGATATCGATCACCACATCCATTCCAGCAGTGATGGACAGCGCATTGAAACACAAATTGATACCATCAACGCCCGACACTCCAAGAAGAATTTCGGTATGAAGAAAAGCGTGAGTTCCTATACCTTGTCAGTGAACCAGGTGCCAGCCAATGCCGACATCATTAGTGGGCACGCTCATGAATCGCAATACGTGTTCGACATTCTGTACAACAATACAACGGAAATTCGGCCAACGCGTCATTCGACTGACACGCACGGTACCAACCAAGTGAATTTCTTCATCTTGCGTGTCTTCCAGTATCTATTCGCACCGCGTTATCGTGATCTGCACAAAAAAATGGATGGACTGGTTGGGTTCTACCACCCGAGCCACTATGGGAATGCGCTAATCAAGCCTTCGCGGAAGGTGCTTGATAAATTGATCATTACTGAGTGGCCCATTAATCAACGTATTCTGGCTTCCCTAGCCCAAAAAGAAGTGACTCAGGCGACCATTGTACGCAAGCTGTCCAGTTATACTCGGCAAAACCAGACGAAGAAAGCGCTATGGGAGTTGGAAAATATTTGCCGGTCTATACATATTCTGACCTATATCGATGACCACCACTATAGAAAAAATATTCAAAAGGCGCTCAATCGCGGAGAAGCTTATCACCGCTTGCGGCGAGCAATTGCTTATGTCAATTCCGGCAAGTTCCGCGTCAAAACGGAAGCCGAACAGCAAATATGGAATGAATGCTCCCGGCTCATAGCTAACGCTATTATTTATTACAACATGTTGCTCTTATCACGGGTTTACGAACAGAAGCTGGCTGCTGACGATCAGGAGGCGATTCAATTTATCAAGAACGTTTCGCCGGCTGCCTGGCGGAACATTAATTTAATCGGTAATATGGACTTTACTGGAGAACCAACGATAGTCAACATCGAGGCGCTTGCTGCACGATTTAACGATCCAAATTTCTGGCGTAAATCCTTGGAAGACGATGTAGATTAGGGTTTCAAATATTAGCCATTGCTAATTTTTACCTTTTCGAGGGAATGGGCAAAAATAGCCTTAAACGCGCTAATTAACGTCCTGAACTGGCGATTAGAACAAAAAAGATACACGCCAATAAACTGCGGAATAGGCATCGCTTATGGTCGAGCTTTGATGATACAAGCAGGCTTTAAGGGGTGGGGACTTAATGATGTAATTTGGATGGGTGATGTTGTGAACCAAGCATCAAACCTTTGCCATCAGGGCAATAAATACCCACGGAAACCCATTCAGGTATCCAAATCAGTTTTTGATAATCTGAACCAACACAATAAAAGCCTACTTCATCCGGTTTATGGCGGGCTTGGGATTACGACTCAGTATGAGGGGGACATTATTAACCAGACTATGGACATCTGGCTGACAGAACAGAAACAACAAGCCGCATACAGAAAAGCGTCTGCAACAACTTTGCTTGGTAGTTTAGGACAAGGACTGTTAACGCAAAAATTTTACGAAAGTGGATTAGAAGCGGCGAATGCTTTAGCCAGAAGCCTGCGCTACTAGCTCGCCTCTGGGTTTTAGGCGTTATCGTGCAGATATTGGCGATTTCGGCCCGAATATGATGGGCAAAGCGCGGCGAGTAGCACCCGTCCAGGCGCTTGCCGGGTTCGCGGTTCAACATGACTAGCCTAAATATTGACTTGATCGCTTGGTTGTTTGATAATGATCATAGGGTTTTTAAGTCATATATTTGGGGGAATAATGAAAAAGAAAAGTTTTTTGATCTCAGTTGCTGTCTTGGCTGCATCAATGGCCATTGATGCCAGCGCCGCATTGCCGGAATCGTTGACGGAACAATTGAACGCCAATGCAGGATATGCGGCCCAGGAGCAAGAAGCCCCTAAAGCGGCCCAAAGCCCGTTTGTGCTTGAGCGCCCGGATTCCAGCGGCACACAGAATGTAGCCGGGCACGTATCCCATAGCTCACACGCATCGCACGCATCGCACGCATCGCACGTTTCTTCCCGTTACTGATAGGGATACTGCATGACGACGGGTGCGGATGCCCATCACGTTGATCTGTTTTTTGACAACAACGTTTTCCCTTTAGAGACCATCAAACGAGCATTGTACCGCTTTGCGGATCGATGCTCGTTTGATGTTGAGTTGGCGGATAAGCAAACCAAGGTCACTTTGCACGTTCCGGCCAACATGTCTGAACCGGCGATTGATGAGCTGTGTTCCAGGATACGCAACGAAGTCTTGGATCAGGACTTACGGGACAGCATTTCCAGGGAAACGGCCAATATCCGCACTCTGATTCTGGCTAACGCCTTCTCCAATACCGGCCTGATTGAGTCCTAACCCGTATGTCTGGGTTAGGAAAAAAATTTCGCCTGCCGGAAGCCTTTGACCAAGCAGTGCCCGGCCAGTACCGGATGCTCCCATGTCGCTTTGTTAGCCTCGATGATAATCGCTATGTGCTGACCAACGAAGTTGGGGAGCACTTGGTTGTCACGCGGCCACAACTGGAACAGTTCGTGAGAAAAATCGTTCCTTTCCACGGTGACTTTTACCACGACCTCAAATCAAAGCATTTCCTGATAGATGACGACTCGAACGTTGCCGTTGATCTCCTCGCGCTCAAATACAGAACAAAGGCACAGCGAATTTCCCAGTTTACGGCGCTGCACCTGTTCGTTGTATCTCTCCGCTGTGATTACACCTGCCAGTATTGCCAGGTTTCCAGGCAAACCGACGACAAGCTGGCTTATGACATGAGCCAGGAAACCGCAGATCGGGCGTTGGAATTTGTATTCAGAAGCCCATCACCGGCAATCAAGATTGAATTCCAGGGCGGTGAGCCACTATTGAATTTCCCCATCATCCAATATGTGGTCGATCAGGCCAAGCGGATCAATGAGAACCACGACAAATATATTCAATTTGTTATTACGACCAACCTTAGCCTTTTAACGGATGAAATTCTGTCGTTCTGTCTCACTCACGACATTTGCCTTTCGACTTCACTAGATGGACCGCAAGATTTGCACAACCTGAACCGTCCACGGCCAGGAAGAAATGGTTATCAACTCACCGTTGAAGGTATCAGGAAAGCCCAAGCGGTCTTGGGTCGGGATAAGGTGGGCGCTTTGATGACCACAACGGAAGCCAGCCTTCCGCGTGTCCGGGAAATCATAGACACCTACCTGTCCTTGGGAATGGACGCTATATTTCTTCGCGCCCTGAGTCCTTATGGATTCGCAGTAAAAACCCGGCAAGCCTACAAATATGATGTGGATCGTTGGTTTGAGTTTTACAAGGAAGGGCTGAATTACGTCCTGGAAATCAATCGTCAAGGGTATCCATTCGTTGAACTGTACGCCTCGATGATTATCAACAAAATCTTTTCGCCCTTCGGCACGGGTTATGTTGATCTGCAATCCCCGTCCGGCATGGCAATTTCGGCCATTGTTTACAACTATGACGGCGACATTTACGCCTCCGACGAAGCCAGGATGCTTGCGGAAATGGGGGACAAGAGTTTCAGGCTCGGAAGCGTTCATCATGACAGCTACGAGGACGTGATCCTGTCAGATACCGTTCTGGATACCCTTGAAGCCACGCTATCGGAAAACCTGCCCATGTGTAACGACTGCGGCTTTCTGCCTTACTGCGGAACCGATCCGGTCTATCACCACGCAACTCAGGGCGACGCCGTGGGGCATAAGGCCACAAGCGGCTTTTGCAGCAAGAATATGAAAATATTTCGCTACCTGTTCACGCTATTGGAAGATGATCCAGAGGCTAAAAAAATCCTGTTGAGTTGGGTGCGTCCGTGATCTATCTGCACTCGAAAAACAATACGGCGCATGGTGAGATAAGCCACCAACGCCCGTTCATTTCCAAAGTCACCACCAACCCCAGCCTACCATTTCCCCTTCGCGCCTCCCATACTTTACGCTGGCATGGTTTAACCGAATCCTTGCCACAAGGATTCGGACTGGTTCTGATTTCAAGCGGAAAGGCTTGCCCAGATATGGATGCAGGAAACGGACTGACAAATATTGTCCGCCTGGCACCGGAACTGGATTACCTCAAGGAGCATGATGTTATCAAGTTTCAACCGGCAAACTGCGGAATCAATGTATTGTACCGACATGAAGCTAATTCCAATGCGTTCCTGGTAACGGAACGCTGCAACTCTTTTTGCATCATGTGCTCCCAACCTCCTAGGGACATTAACGATCATTACCTGGTGGATGACATGCTGGAAGCATTGCCCCTGATCCACCAAGAAACGCACGAAATCGGTATTACGGGAGGGGAGCCGACGCTATGGGGCGATGACTTCATACAAATGATCCGGGCTTCGGAAACCCATTTGCCCAGAACATCCCTGCATATCCTGTCAAACGGTCGAAATTTCAAGAATCTGGATTTGGCGATCAAAGTTGCCGGGGTCAAACACCATGACGTGATGATTGGGATTCCATTGTATGCCGATTATTCCCAACTCCATGACTATATCGTTCAAGCTGACAACGCCTTTGATGACACCATTCGGGGCATTCTGAATCTCAAACGGTGCCGCGTCCCGGTAGAAATCCGGGTGGTTATTCACCGTGAAAACTATCACCGCTTGCCGCAACTGGCAGAATTCATCACCCGGAATTTATTGTTCGTCGATCATGTGGCATTGATGGGATTGGAGATTAGAGGGTTTGCCAAGTCCAACCTGGACGCAATCTGGATTGATCCCTACGACTACCGGGACGAGCTAGCTAAGGCCGTTGATACCCTGGCTCGTTCCCGAATGCGCGTATCCCTCTATAACCATCCTCTTTGCGTTATTCCAGAACCGGTGAGGCGGTTTGCTGTGAAGTCTATCAGTGATTGGAAAAACGACTTCATTAATGAATGCCAGAATTGCAATTCCAGACAGGAATGCGGCGGGTTTTTCTCGTCAAACTTAACCAAGACAAGCGCCCACATTAAAGCCTTGTAACCATCAAACCCTATGGCAAGCATAACCCAATTCAAAATTATCCATCCGGTTTTTTTGGCTCTCTTATTGTTCCTTTACACCAGCTTGCCAGGTGCTGCGGAAATCCTGGAAGGCCGTGTTGTCGGTGTTCATGACGGGGATACTGTCACCCTGTTAATGGCGGGCAATCAACAAGTCAAAATCAGGCTGGCACAAATTGATGCGCCTGAGAGCGACCAGGCTTTCGGTCAACGATCCAAGCAATCCTTATCCGACATGGTTTTCAACAAGAACGTCCGGGTAGAGAAGGATACTATTGACAAATATGGCCGCACGGTAGGCACAATCTTTGTAGATGGTCTTGATGCCAATCGAGAGCAGATCAAGCGCGGTATGGCTTGGGCATACAGGCAATACCTACACGATCAATCCTTGTTGCAAGTAGAAGATGAAGCGCGACGAGCTAAGGCGGGGCTGTGGTCTGACCCAAACCCGATGCCACCCTGGGAGTACCGGCATGGCAAAAAGAACGGAAGTGTTACAAATCAGGTCGCGCCAAAAGCAGAGCCAACGAATCAGCAAGTAAATTCTTCATGTGGCAGCAAACGCTATTGCAAGGAAATGACTTCATGCGAAGAAGCTAAGTTCTATTTGACTCAATGCGGTTTATCGCGTTTGGATGGAGACGGTGATGGTATTCCTTGTGAAAAGCTTTGCGGTCATGGTAAATAATTATTGGATTTCAATGTATTCATGGATTTATACTAAATACATTAAAAACCGCACAATATGACTGGACTGGAAAAAAGCAAGACTATTACAGAAATAATAAAGAGCATTGTCGAGATTATTGCGTTAATCGTCGCTGGCTTGTGGGCTTTTTCTAATTTTCAGCAAACAGAAAAACCATCCCTAGAATCCCGTGTACACTCAGAAAGTGTTATGGAATGGTTTCAATTACCAACCCCTAATCATTGCCTTGGCTCGTTCGGTGTCAGATTTAAGAATATTGGGAAAAAGGCTATCGACTTCAAGAGCGCCACCCTGCGAGTCTGGATTATGAAACAACCGCCGTTGGGCAAAATAATCACTTATTTAGACCCAGCAGATTATCAATCTGAAAAACCAATTTATGAGAGGTCATTTAGTAGTGATACTGACAAAATTGGATTATTAGGCCATTTTCCGCCTGATACAGAGGCTCAAACTGATTTCACATTTAGTTTTGAAAAACAAACATCGAAGGTTGCTCTTTTTTCTTTTGAATCGAACGGGCAGGGTATGAAAATACGGGAACGGAGATGGAGCTATGTTTGTGATTTACATACATAGCCAGATACAAATAGTTCGTTTTCCGTCATTTGTCGTGCCAACTTTACCGTCTTACAAAAGTTGCGGCGTGGCTGCGCTATGCTGGCGAGGTTGGAAAGTGACGTTTACCTCAACATCCTCATCGAGTTTGCCGAGGATCGTAATCATCCGGTCGAGCGTGAAGCGGCGAAGCTGTGCGTTACGGATGTGAGAGAATTCGGAGTGAGAAACCCCCGTCTGCTTCTCGGCGTCGCGTGTCGAAAGCTTGCGATCATCAAGGATGTTGATGATTTTCGCCGCGATAATGGCGCGAGCCTGCTCTAGCCCTGCGTTGGGGCGTCCGAAGTCGCGGTAAACGTTGCCGCTTCCGCGTACCAATTGCATGTCGTCGTTTTTCATTTCAAAGCCTCTTTCAATCTTTTGAGCCGTTCATGGATAATATCGACCTCCATTTGCGGGGTTTTGATCCCTGTTTTCGATTTCTTCTGAAAGGCGTGGATCACCCAAATATCTGCGCCGATTTTGACGGCGTAGAGGGTGCGAAAAGCATCGCCTCGATACTTAAGCGCAATCTCGAACACGCCACCATCAACGCCCTTGAACGGTTTTGCCTTGTCAGACTTGCCGCCATCAGCGGCAATCGTGAGCGCGTCGAACATGTCGCTTTGCACGTCTTCGGGAAATTCCTCGAAGTCTTTACGCGCGGCCTTCAGCCATGAAATCGGTTTGGTGTTTCTCATTAAGCCAATGTTGACAAGTTTGTCACCATATTGCAAGCAGAAACTTGCTGCCCCCCCATATATTTATTAAGAAACACGGTTATTCGTTCCACTGCACCTTAAACCCAAATCAGTGTTGTCACGCCAACTAGACGATCTGGAACCAACACTAACTCGCCACGGCTACCGCGTCAAAGACTTGGTCGAACAATTCGATACCAAACCAGCGGAGATCAAGGCGTTATTTAACAATAGCTTGGACGCCACTCGTGCGGCTGAATTACGTAGCCAGTTTTTAGCCGCTGGTCTGCCAATCTGATTAGGGTCTGAAGCCTGAATTTCATTTGCAGTTAATTTGAGCTCAAGCCAATGGAATGCAAGCTCATTTGCAGATAATGCGAGCCCACCCGTTTTCAAATGCAAGCCGTTATAAGTAATAGTCTGTTTTTCTTAGCCGATTCACTTTGAATCGCCGCCAGAATGCTATTCGAATGGTAATTATTCAACCATTCCAATAAACCTTTAATAATTTCAATTCATTATTGCATCAATACTCTATTTACTGACAACGTTATCCACAAATTCTGTGGATAAATACAGCCAAATACACTAAGCGGCTGGCGACAAAAACAAAACCTAGCCAACATGGATCTGTCACCACTGGTAATATCATTATTATTGGTGACAGCAACCCTCCGGCGCTGGTCACGACCCGCGCCTGGTCTGTCGCCATTGTCGCAAGGCCATCTTTTACACAGCCATGTTTTCGGCATCACAATATCAGCAACACCAAAGCACAAAGCCGGCATCAACATTCACTATAGGATTTGGCGTATTCTAAAAACGCCTCGTTAAACCATTGATAAGGCCAAGTCCCCGCAATATAGGGATTACTGTCGGCACTCAAGCCGGCCTCCACATAATTTTTATGTCTCAATTATACAGAGTTGTTTTTTGTCGCCCCACGTTGACGAGGTGCAGCCCGGCAACAAAACGTCTAAATCAACTATGCACATTCAACGCCGCCAATCCATCATCAATGGATACAACGCCGGCATAAAGTAACATCAACCGCCATGCTGAATACGGTATTTCTCGATAATCATCTTTCTCAATACTAGCCCGCCATTTGCGAATTGTCGAAGAGCCTTTTTTAGGGTCGTAATTAACGCCTACAAGCTTTGCTGTGACACTTTGCGACCAACCAACGAGCTTAATCAATCTATTCACTTCTTCAGGTGTAGGCGGCACGTATGCGGCGTGACTAAAAGGCAAGGCGCACGGCAGGTTTCGAAAGGCTTCAAGCGAAATTGGCAACGATCCGCCCACGTCATAAATAGGTACAGTTTCCATAAAAACCCCTGTAAATCATTCAATGAATAATGAGGGGCGGCTTAATCCGCCCCTCAGAAAGTTTATAAAATTCCAGCTTCCGCGAAACTATAGGCACTGCGGCAAGTGACAATCAAGTGATCCAAAACCCGGACATCAATCAGTTTTAAAGCATCGATCAGGCGGGTAGTAATCCGGCGATCCGCATCGGAAGGCTCCGCCAGACTCGACGGGTGGTTGTGAAAGAAAATGCAGGCAGCCGCATTAACGGAAAGAACTTCTTTCACTACCTCACGAGGGTAAACACTTGCGCCATCGATAGTGCCACGGAACAAGGTAATCGACTCAATCAATTGATGCTGATTGTCCAGCAACAACACGCCGAAAACCTCATGTTCAAGGTGTGCGGCTTGCAACCGGCAAAATTGCTTAACGCTTTCCGGTGATGTAGCAAATAAATCTTGTTTCTTATATAAGCCAGACAGGATTTCAACGGCGGAATTGATAGTAGCTTGTTGCTCGGCGGTCAATGTGTTCATTCGGTAAACCTCTCAAAAATGGCCTTGGCGGAAGTGCCCGGCCTGATTGTTATATTACGCCCCATTGGGGCGTATGTCAAGAACTTTCTAACGCTCAACCAAAGATAAAGCAAGACAATTTCAGCGCCAAAAATGGATTGTGCAATCGGGATTAAGGGTTCAGGGAAGCGGGGAATCAAAATAAAGCGCGGCATCGCCGCACCTTATCTAATCTTAACGGGGCACACTCCCGGCCTGGAGTGAATCGGTCTTAATGGGACGAGGGCTTGCGGTGCGTACCGGTTGACAGGGAGGCCGGCGCGGTCAAGGGGACGTGGAATAAATAGGGCGCGATAGCGACCGGTTTATGCCGCGAAAGCCCCTTGACCGTATAAGCCGGCCTTTCTGTCAATATCGTCGCACAGTGAG
>CANNLO010000011.1 GCA_947505055.1 Methylococcaceae bacterium
CAAAGTCATTAGAAATCAGTTTTCTGGGAACCGTCGGCAAATCAGGGCGCAAACAGTACAAAGCGCCATTGAGGGGATATGGTTGTTTTTTTAATCCGTGCTACCGACTTTAATGAATGGCTTGATAATATCGGACTCTTTAAGTTTATTCATCACATCAATACTACCTTAAAGTTTTTCCATAGCGCAGACAGGTCTTTGATAAATTAAATTTTATAATGGAAGATTATTTTTAGTGCAGTCTCCAAAAAATTTTTGTAACTCAGTGCGGAAATAAAAAATCTATCGGTCATTGTAAATCTTTTAAGTCATGGAACAATTAAACTAAAAAGGAGATAGCAATGAAAAATGAAATAGAAGACGATAAGTTTGTTAATTACTTGTTGATTGGAATGATGGTTTTTGCATTTTTAGTTATGTTGGTCATGTGAGTCTTTGTTTTTTATTCTAATCAAACCATTTAGGGTAGGTTTTGTTTGCGGGTTTTTTTAAGAAAATCTCCAAACTAATTTTTTTGTTGATTAATATATGAGGGGAACAACGCTATGACAAGTCAAGACGAAAATAATATCGAAAACGTAAAACCAATAGCAGTCGAAGAACAGGAAGATGTTGTGGATAATGTTGCAGGTACCCTTAAATCTTTATTATTCGGTATCGGTGGCTTGATTTTGGTTTTATCCATCGCAGTAATGCTGCCGATGTTTTTGACTTATTTATCTGAGGGTGACACGCGAGCACCGTCAGAGATTCACGCTATAGATTCGGTCAGAAAAAACAGTCAAAATTCATATATGAAATGACCAATAAAAATATTGGCGGTGTGTTCTTTATTTAAAACCAAGTCAGATTTTTTGAGTCAAAATTAACTATTAGAAGAGGAAGAAACCATGGGTCCTTATTATAGAAATACCTCGCAGGGAATGGGGGGCTTTTTTGAGATGTTCTATGAACACCCTATTGTCATGGCAATTGTTGTGGCGGTTGTTGTGTGTATCGGTGTGTATATTTGGCGGAAGAAAAAGTCCGACGAAGTTTCAAGGTTGTAAACTTTAAATAGTTCTAATCTAAGTGTTCAGTTAACGCCATTCTTGTTATACAGGGCCAACACGGTTTTGACGTAATTTTGCGTTTCAGGGTAGGGCGGGATAGAGTTATGGTGTCTAATGACTGCATTTTCGCCTGCATTATAAGCGGCAACCACCAAGTCCATATTGGAATCAAACAGTCTGATTAAATCCTTTAAATAACGGGTGCCACCATCAATATTTTGATCGGGACTGTTGCGATCCATAACACCATAACGTCTTGCCGTTTCAGGCATTAATTGCATCAATCCTACCGCTCCGGCTGAAGAAATTGCCGTCGCATTATAAGCGGATTCCGCCTGTATAACGGCGTGTACCAGTTTAGCATCGACCTGATGACGATTGGCGGCTTCAGTGATTATGTCAGTAAATTTTCTTTTATTTGCGCCCATAAAGGGCAGGGCAGCATTGTAATTTAATGCCCGCGTACGGATGATGCGTTTATAGGAATTATTGGGTGGCTTATCGGTATAGTAGACATGGCCGTTATTATCGACAAATTTAAAAATGTCGGCCAGTGTCTCGCTGGAGAAAAGTAAACTGGTCAAAATAACGGCAATCTTATTCATCTTTGTGCCTATTCTCAGGTTTAAAAACAGTATTTAATAACGTTAACAGTTATTTGGTTTTTATCCTTTTACGACAATCATGCTGGCGGCCTTTAGTGCCCGTGTTCTTGCTTCCTCGACTGTATCAGCGGTCGCTAAAGCAACACCCATGCGTCTGTTGACAAACGCTTCCGGCTTGCCAAATAATCTAATTTCGCTGGTTGGTACTGTTAGCGCTTTTTCCAGACCTTCATAAACGACGCCTTTTGCATTAATTCCGCCAAGGATTGCAGCGCTGGCTCCGGTGCTTTGATGGCAGGCATCGACAGGTAAGCCTAAAATGGCTCTGGCGTGCAAGTCAAATTCATTTTGTTTTTGGGTAACCATGGTGACCATGCCGGTATCGTGCGGTCTGGGACTGACTTCGCTAAACCAGACCTCGTCGCCATTAACAAAAAGCTCAACCCCGAACAAGCCCAGGCCACCGATTTCGTTAGTGATTTTAAACGCAATAGCTTGTGATGCTTGAAGAGCGGCGGGACTCATGGCTTGAGGTTGCCAGCTTTCGCGGTAATCACCGTTTTCTTGCACATGACCTATCGGTGCGCAAAAATGAGTTTTGATTTCGCCGTGTTCATCCTTGGCGCGAACCGTCAATAAGGTGATTTCAAAATCAAAATCGATTTTGGCTTCAACGATGACTTTGCCGGTATCGACCCGGCCGCTGGATTTGGCGTAATCCCAAGCAGCCTCAAGCTGATCGGCACTTTTAACCATCGATTGGCCTTTGCCGGAGGAAGACATGGTCGGCTTGATAAAGCACGGATAACCGATGCCACTGTCAACCGCTGCTTGCAGCTCGGCAAAACTCTGTGCGAACGCATACTTTGAGGTGGGGATTTTAAGTTGTTCAGCGGCCAGGTTTCTGATGCCTTCGCGGTTCATGGTCAGTTGAATGGCTCTGGCGTTTGGTACTACTGTGCAAAGTCCTTCCGCTTCAATGTCAAGTAACGCTTGAGTTGCAATGGCTTCAATTTCCGGGATGATAAAGTCGGGTTTTTCCAGGGCGATCAGGTTTTTTACAGCGACGGTATCGGTCATATCAAGCACATGACTGCGATGCGCCACTTGATGCGCCGGTGCATTGGCGTAACGGTCTGCCGCTATGACTTCAACGCCATAACGCTGTAGGGCGATTGCCAATTCCTTACCCAATTCGCCACTGCCCAACAGCAGGGCTTTGGTTGCGTTGTTGGATAATGCGGTACCTATTTTCATTGTGAACCTGCCAGATAGTTATCTATATCTTCTTTGGAAAAACCGATTTTTTTAGCTACGCGATCAGCGTGACTGACACGCGAAATGCCCTCAATCAGTTTATAGGTCGGTAGATCATTGGCAAACTCAACCTGTCTGGGTAAACCGATGCGCTGGGCGACAAAATGATCAACCAGTTGATGATTATGAGTGATTAAAATGGTGCTGTTACCTTTTCGATAGAAACCGTTAAGCACATTTGACGATGATTCCATTTTTTCTTCAAAGGTTGTGCCTTCGGATAATTCATCCAGCACCACCAGGCTTTTAGGGGTTGAGGCTAAAAATATATCTTTGGTTCTTTTTAACTCTGTGCCAAAACGACCTTCGCCGTCATCCAGATGACTAATATCCGGCGCTTGATAAAAAATACGATCGGCAACGGTGAGTCGTGCTGCTTTAGCCGGAACATAGCAGCCAATCTGGGCCAGTAGTTGAATTTGGGTGATGGTTTTGCAAAAAGCGGTCTTTCCGCCACTGTTGGGACCGGTTACCAATACCAGTTTGTCCTCATCCAGGACAAAATCATTGCCCACATAATCCGGATTTTGTTTGCCTAAAATCGGGTTTCTGGCGTCTTCCAGATTGATCTGGTGATGCGGCGCTTCAAGCAGTTCTGGCAGAACTTTATTGCCACCGAAAGCTTCGGCAAATTTGATAAACGATAATAATTCATCCAATTGACCCAGTGCGTCAATGGTTTCAGCTACTGCGGGTGATTTTTTAAACTCGTTTCTTAGCGGGATAATGCAACTGTCGCGATCAAAACCGCCGATGATCGGAAAATAAACCAGTAACAGTGGTACAACAAAAATACTGGCTGTCGGGATGGCTTCAACTGAAACCTGAAACATGTCAGTTGGAAAAAAATGCGCCATTGCCCAGAGGGCTCCAAAAAATAAGCAGATCAATACTGGTTTAAATATGCGCGGTTTAAAAATGATCGCCGGTGAAAAAGAACCCTGACGTTGTTCTTTGCACTGAATGGAGTTTTCGGTAATGTAAACCGGGCCTTCCATTAAGGAATAGGGGCGAGACTCAGCAAACGTTTTTATTTTGTCGAAAATAGCTTTTAGATATTCGCTTTTCGGCGCTTCGATAGCCTGAACTTCAGCAACCAGATCAAGCATGAAGCGGATACCACGTTTATATTGCAGATAGCCGTAACCTTCAATTTCGTAGTCTGCTCTGGCGGTGCCCATTGAGCCTAGAAATTCACCAAACAACAATAAATAAAAGTTTTTTTCGTTAGGTACAGCCTGATGTACCAGATATTCGAGCTGTTCTTTCAGCGCAGGATTCGCCTGTAGTTCTTCAATGGCTTGCTGTTTTGCTTTAATCTGCTCAATATTAGCTAGCGGTTGCGATAAAGATCTAAATAATGTCGCTTGCCCTGCCAGGGTGGAGGCGTGATTGCTGGCCTCAAATAATTGATCGACTTCAATGGTGTTGAAGGAGCGTTCATCAAGGACACCGGCATCGGTAGCTAAAGTTTTACTGGCTTTGATGGTCGGTAAGCAATCTTGCCAGCTTTCTAGTAGGGTTGGGTTCATCTGTTTAGCCTTTTGTGACCGGAATTATCGTTTACATACCGGTCAATGACATTTAATCAATTTAAATGCACTGACGTAATGGGAGGACGCGGTACATTGAAAAATTAACTAATAAGTTTTTGTTCAAGTAGACTAACTATAGCATCAACATGAAGTTCCGAATCATTTAAAGCGGCAATATAGCGATAGTCTTCGCCTCCGGACTCGAGAAATATTGACTTGTTTTCCATAGCTATTTCTTCCAGCGTTTCCAGACAGTCAACAGCAAAGCCCGGACAAACCACATCAATTTTCTTGATTCCCTTGGCTGGAAGCTCTTCAAGTGTGTTGACGCAATAAGGCTTTAGCCATTCCGCCTTACCAAAACGTGACTGAAAAACAAGCATCCATTGCTTTTCATCAAGTCCCAGCTTTTCAGCAATCAAGGCGCCGGTTTTGTGGCATTGATGAAAATAAGGGTCACCCCATTTGGTCAGTTGTTCAGGCAATCCATGAAAAGACATTAATAAGAGCTCATTTTTACCATGTTCCTGCCAGTGCCGGTTTATGGATTCGGCAACGGCAGCAATATAGCGACTGTCCTGGTGATAATCACTGATAAAGTGGATGTTGGGTAGGTGTCGCCACTGGTTGAGTTCTTTGACCATATCATCATAGATTGATGCTGTGGTGGTCGAAGAATATTGAGGATACAGCGGTAGGATAATTAAATTATCAATCCCTTGTTTTTTAAACGCTTGTAATTGTTTTGCGATGGAGGGTTCACCATAACGCATCACATGTTGGGTGATAACGCCTTGAGAATTTAGCTGGTCGGCAACTTTTTCAGTTAACTGGCGGGTCAGATAAATTAACGGTGAACCTTTTTCATGCCATATTTTTTTATAGGCTTTTAAAGATTTACTGGGACGAAAAGGCAGCACAATAAAATGCAGAATCATCCACCATAAGGGGCGAGGCAGATTAACTACTCGTGGGTCCCACAAAAAATCTTTAAGAAAACGTCTGACTGCAGAAACTGTCGGTGCTGCAGGCGAACCCAGATTGGCCAGCAGGACACCGGTTTTTTTGTGTGACATGTGTTCGACTCCGCTCGCTATGAGTAGTTTTTATGTTGTCAGGATAGCTCTATCGATTGATCAGATTTAAAAATTCCGATCGGGTGTTGATCTCTTTACGAAAAATGCCGGTCATTACTGATGTTGTCATCACCGAATTTTGTTTTTCAACACCGCGCATCATCATGCACAAATGTTTGGCTTCAATAACTACGGCAACGCCTCTGGCACCGGTTGCTATTTCTATCGCGTCAGCTATTTGTTTGGTCAGTACTTCCTGAATTTGCAGGCGGCGTGCATACATGTCAATAACGCGAGCCACTTTGGACAGTCCCATTACTTTACCTTGTGGTAAATAGCCTACGTGACATTTTCCGATAAACGGCAGTAAATGGTGTTCACATAAAGAATAGAGTTCGATGTCTTTTACAATGACCATGTCTTCAGTGTCTGCAGAAAAAATGGCACCATTGAGCACTTCTTCCAGCGTTTTTTCGTAGCCGTTGTTTAAAAACTTGAAAGCCTTGGCCGCGCGTTTTGGCGTATCGATTAGACCTTCGCGAGTTAAATCTTCACCGACTGCTTCGATAATCTTGGCAAAATGCTCTTCCATTATTTCTTTCCTGGTTGTAAAAATAGCCTGCCAGTATACAACATAGAGCCTTTAATATTAAAGCTTTAGCGCTTCGTAAACCAAGTCATCCGCATAAATGGCGCTTGAAAATTATGTTAACTGCTAAGCACAATTGCTTATTAAGTGTGCTATTAAATACGACGGTTAAGTTTTGTTAAGATTAATTTAAGGTTAAATCATCAGAATAGCGTATCAGTATTAATACATAGATTATATGAACCCAGCAGAATCGACTATGAATGAAAGTACCATTATTTCATCAAGACGCAAGTTTCTAAAAAATATGGCTTATGGCTCGTTGCTGATGGCCGGTGGAATCGGAGTCGCAAACGCTAGAGCCAAACATATCAACGCCCATACAGTACTTACTCCGCACTCAGTTCATCATAAAAAACATGTTCATGATACGCTGCATCAGCATGTTTCTTTTTTAAAGCCCTCCTCTAAGATCAACAGAACAAGTTTTTTCGATAGGCATTCGCCCTCGCATAAGATGCTGGCTTTCCATAACACTCATACGGGTGATCAGTTAAATCTGACCTATTTTGAGCAGGGGCGTTATATTACCGACGCTTTACACGAAATTAATCATTTGTTTCGAGACTATCATGACGGTACTGTCCATCCTATTGATCCTGCATTATTGGATCAACTTTATGATTTAAAACATACGCTTGAAGTCAGAAAACCGTTCCATATTGTTTCAGGTTACCGTTCTCCGGCGACCAATGCCGATTTGCGTAAACACAGCGATGGCGTCGCCAAAAATAGCTTGCACATGGAGGGCAGGGCGATTGATATTCGCATTGAAGGACTTGATACCAGAAGAATCAGAAATGCTGCGCTGGCTATGCAACGTGGTGGTGTCGGTTATTATGAGCGATCTGATTTTGTGCATTTGGATACAGGTGACGTAAGAACTTGGGGTAGTTAGTCCATATTCCCAAACTTCTGATGTTAAATCGATTATTTGCGGCGAATAGTAAACTGACTGTCCTGATGCTAGAATCAACAGCTCTACAATTTAAATTTTTAGGAACAGCATGAGCAAAATTACTATAGAACACAATCCGAGTGAAGACAGATTAAAAGAGCTGGGTGTTTCCGGTTGGGAAATCTGGGAAAAAGAGATTTCAATATTTCCAATTGACTTCGATGAAACTGAATGTGCCTATGTATTAGAAGGCGAGATATTGGTTACGCCAGCTGGTGGTGAACCTGTACGAATTCTGCCGGGTGATTTGGTTTCGTTCCATGCGGGTCTCGATAGTCAATGGGAAGTGGTAAAGCCATTGCGTAAGCATTACAGCTATGATTATCCCAATGGTATTTAACCGTTTTTACGGGATAATGTTCTTTTTGGAAATCCTGTGAAACAAAACATAGGACAATCTGAATTTAACCTGACAAGTGCTTAGGTATTGTCGGGTTAAGTTTTTCAAGCATCTTTTAATTCTAATCTCGGATTAAAAATCTTTAAGGTCTTTAAAGATTAGCGTCGGTTGGTTGTTTATGAAAGTGTGTTCGTTAAATTCATCTATACAAATAGCATTTAAAGTCACTTCTTCATACAGCCAATAATAAAAGTCGCCTTCAAAAACACTATATCTATGACTATATTTGCATTGGATCCATTGTTTGTTCAATGAGCCAAGTATTTTAACTGTCTTGTAAGGGTTAAGTTCGTCAAAATAACCCAGTCTGTTGTTTTTTATATCCAGTTCAAAACGATCCAATTTTATTTTTCCGTCTGCTAACTGCTCAGCTTTTATTTCTTTGTGACGTAAATTCCCGTCATGCTGATCAATTAAAATGGCCTCATTCATAAAGTAAAAAGCAGGTGGGAACTTAATTGCAAAACTGTTCGGACTATTTGCGCGTTGTAAAATATGAGCGGCAGTCCGTTCAGATTTATCCCATTGTTTAATAATAAGTTGTAAAGCCAGCATGATGTTATCCAGTATTTCGGGCAAAAAAAACCCGCTAATTAAAGCGGGCTCTTCGTTTCAAGACTTCTAAATGGCTACGAGAGTTTTAATTCCCTTATTTACCATGAAGAGGTTGTTGTGGTTTTCCGTCAACTTCTAATTGAACTCGACGGTTGTTTGCGCGACCTTCTTCAGTATCATTAGTGTCTATAGGTTGAGTCCAGCCATAGCCACGGGTAGTCAGATTAGCTGAATGAGTTCCATCAACCAGATATTTTTTAACGGCCATAGCGCGACGTTCAGACAAACTCATATTATGTTTTAAACCGCCTGTTTTGCTGGTGTGTCCTTGAATTTCGATGACCAATTCAGGATGGTTTTTGATGACTTTTGCAGTATTGTCCAGATTTGCAAAATATTGCGGTTTGATATTGTCTTTATTATTATCAAATTTGACATCAACAATCCAACAACCTTTTATGCTGACTTTAACGCCAGGTAAGGTATCGGGGCAGATATCTTTGCAATCGTTGACGCCGTCGTTATCACCATCAAGAGTTGAGCAATCAGCTACAACAACTGGAGCTGGGGCAGCTGCAGAAATTATGGCTGGCGCTTCTGCGACAACAGCTTTAGGCTTTGGTCCCAGTGGAATAACAAAGCCAAGGTTTACAACCATGTCATGAAATTCGTCGGTACTTGGCTGAAGATTAGCGTTGAAATTATTGTTGTAGCGATAGCGAACATCACTGCGAACCAGGAAGTTATCATGAAGCTCGTAAGTGAAACCTGCACCTGCTTCGCCGATGAAGCCGGCACCGCTATCACTATTATGGCTGGAGTTCATGCCACCTATACCGATGACGGTATAAGGCGAAAATACACCGCGAGAAATAAAATATTGCACGTCAGCTGTGCCACCGGTTAAATCCCAGTTTCCGTTTTGATTCGCGCCTTGTAGTCCTTGATAGAAGCCCTTCAATTCGACATTGAAGTGTTCGTTAAGGATCTTTCCGAAACCCATGCCGCCGCCCCATCCACTATGGGAGTTGCGGTCGCCATCTTGTAAAAGAAATGTGCCGAAGGGTGCGACATACCATCTATTGTCTTGGTATTTGTCGGCATGTGCGTTTGATAAAAAGCCCAGGCTTATAAGAGCTAACAGGGCAAGTAATTGTTTTTTCCGCATAACATTCTCCTTACTTAATTGATAGTAAACGGTACACCATATACGTTGTATAAAACTAAATATGATATTTAATTCTAACACCATATCCGGATTTATAACATGTTCTTGCTTGTTTTTTAATCAGGTAAATAATTAAATGCTTAATGCTAGATCAATGTTTCGGTTACTTCCGGTTGATTTATAACTATATAAATAAGTGGGTTAGCATAACAGCACGACTTTCATCATGTGAGATTTTATACAATAAGTTCATGGTGCAGCTCTGCTTGTTTATTTGTTCTTAGGCATCTTTAAAAATTAAAATTATAATCTTTGCATGTTTGGTTTTATTCGCTGTAAAACTGATTACAACTAATTTATAAAGGTGAAATTCAATGGAAAGAAGCGAAGCGATGGACTTTATGATTAAGTTGCTCAAACTTATGTTACATAAAGAGGGGTCTGATTTATTTATTACCGCTGGTTTTCCGCCGGCCATAAAGATAAAAGGCAAGATGACACCGATTTCGCCAAAGCCCTTATCGGCTAGCGATGCGAAAGCACTGACACATTGCATAATGAATCATAAACAGCTTAAAGAGTTTGAAGAAACCAATGAATGTAATTTTGCTATTGCTCCAGCAGGATTATCGAGATTTCGGGTTAATGCTTATGTACAGCAGGGTTCTCAAGGTTTGGTGATCAGGGTCATCGCTGCGGAATTGCCCAATTTTGATAAGCTAGGATTACCGCCTGTCTTAAAAGAAGTCATGATGGCTAAAAATGGTCTTATCATCATGGTGGGTGCTACAGGTTCGGGCAAATCGACTTCCATGGCCGCAATGATAGATCATCGCAATGCCAATAGTTACGGTCATATCATCACCTTGGAAGACCCCATTGAATATGTCCACGCCCATAAGAACTGCGTAGTCATGCAACGCGAAGTCGGTGTTGACACCAAGACTTGGGAAGCAGGTTTGCACAATACTTTACGTCAAGCGCCAGACGTTATTGTTTTAGGCGAAATTCGAAGTGCAGACATCATGACTTATGGGCTGGAGTTTTCTCAAACAGGGCATTTAGCGCTGGCTACCTTGCATGCGAACAATGCCAATCAAGCTATAGACAGGATATTGGGCTTCTTTCCGATGGAAGCCCAGGCAAAACTGATGCAGGACATCTCGGTTAATTTGCGCGCCATTATTTCCCAGCGTCTGGTCAAAACAGTTGATGGGGGGCGATGTGCGGCTATTGAAATATTATTAAATACACCGTTAATTTCAGATTATATTGCAAAAGGTGAAGCTGCCAGTATCAAGCCACTCATGGCAAAATCTCGTGAATTGGGTATGCAAACTTTTGATCAGTCTTTATTGGAGCTCTATAAGGCTGGCAAAATTGATTATGACGAAGCTTTAAGAAACGCTGATTCCCAAAATGAATTACGTCTACAGATAAAACTCAGCTCTGGTGAAGACAGGTCTCACGGTGGACTTTCTTTGCAAGCGAAAGAAGAAAGCGAGGAGGCAAATGATAATGATGCCGGTTGATTATCGGGTTGATTGAAATCCACTGTTTAGCATAAGTCGGTATAATAAAGAATAATTCTAAATATTTTTGTAAGTGATATGAGTGAACAAAGAAAAGCAGTGGCATTAATTTCCGGTGGTCTCGATTCGATGCTGGCGGCAAAAACTATTATGGAGCAAGGCATCCATGTGGAAGGGATTAACTTCTTTACCGGTTTTTGTGTTGAAGGCCACACGCATGCCATCAGGGCTAATAATAAAGCCAAACCCAAACGCAATAATTCGCTTTGGGTTGCGGAACAGTTGGGCATGAAGCTGCATATTGTTGATGTCATAGAAGAATATAAAAATGTTCTGATTAATCCCAAACACGGCTACGGCGCCCACATGAATCCTTGTCTGGATTGCAAGATTTTCATGGTGAGCAAGGCCAAGCAGTGGATAGCTGAAAATGATTTTGACTTTATCATCACCGGTGAAGTAATCGGTCAAAGGCCGATGTCGCAACGTAAAGCGACTATGCCGATCGTGGCTAAAGAGTCTGGCGCCGATGATTTATTATTACGACCTTTATGTGCCAAGAATTTGCCCGCAACGCTCCCTGAACGGGAAGGTTGGGTAGATAGAGAAAAACTGCATGATTTTACCGGCCGTTCGCGGAAACCGCAGATTTCGATGGCTGAAAAATTCGGTTTTGACGATTATGCCCAACCGGCAGGCGGCTGTTGTTTTCTGACTGACGCCAGCTATTCGGCAAAACTGGTTGATTTATGGAAAGCGCGTGACGGCGATAAACAATATGACCTTGATGATGTCATGTTGTTAAAAGTCGGACGACACATCAGACCGGAGCTAAATTTTAAAGTGATTGTAGCCCGCGAAGAAGGCGAGGGCCGCTTCATGCAAGGTTATAAAAAGGAATTTACCACCCTAACTTGCGTTAGTCATCCAGGTGCTTTGGCGCTGGTGGATGGCACGCCTTCGGCTGAAGATTTGTTCATGGCCGCCAGAATTACAGCCCGCTATGGCCAAGGTCGTGACGCAGAGCAAGTCGATGTATGTATCGCCGGAAAGGACGGCTCGGAAATGATTATTCAGGTCAAACCGTTTGGCGTGGAAGAAATTCCGCAAGAATGGTTTATATGAATAGAGAAACATTAAATGCGCGTCGTCTGTTATGCCCGTTGCCGGTCATTCGTACCCAGGATAAAGTCAAACAGCTTAAAGCGGGAGATCAGTTGGAAGTGATTTGTACTGATCCCGGCGTGATGCAGGACATACCGGCCTGGTGTCGTATCAATGGACATAAGGTGCTGGAAACTACTTCAGGCGATAATGAATACATTATAATTTTGGAAGTAGGCGCCTAGTGGCTGAAGTTGTAGATACCGTTAAAATGGATAAACTTAAAACCCGCGCCAGCTATATTGGTGCGGCTGTTAACATATTCCAGGCATTGATTAAAATCGGTTTCGGCATTTTGGGTCAGTCTGCAGCGCTGGTGGCTGATGGCATTCATTCGCTCTCGGATTTATTAAGTGATCTTTTAGTAATTACTGCTGTTAAATTAGGTAGTCGTGAGGCGGATCATGATCATCCTTATGGCCATCGTCGCTTTGAAACCATAGCAACAGTGATCCTGGGCGGCAGTTTAATCACGATAGGCGGGGCAATTGCCTGGACGGTCATGGAGCGTATGGCTCACCCTGAACACCTACCGGTACCCAACAGTTTGTCACTGGGTGTCGCAGCGCTTTCCATTCTTATTAACGAATGGCTGTATCAATACACTAAACGAATCGCTAAAACCACCCGCTCCAAATTGCTCTTGGCCAATGCCTTGCATCAGCGCAGTGATGCGATTTCCTCGTTGGTTGTTTTATTCGGTATCGGTGCAGTAATGCTCGGCTATCCCTTGGCTGACGCCGTTGCGGCTATTGTTGTCGCGCTGATGGTAGCAAAAATCGGCTTGAATCTGATGCTTGAAAGCATCAAGGAATTGGTCGATACCTCTTTGCCGCCCAAGCTGGTTGCAGAGATTAGGGCGGCCATTCATGAGATTGATGGTGTTGAAGGAATTCATTTATTGCGTACCCGACAAATGGGCGAAGATGCGTTGATAGATGCGCATATTGTCGTTGATCCTCGCATCACTGTTTCTGAAGGTCACATGATTAGTGACATTGTGAGAGATGATTTGATCAGGCGTTTTGATGACGTAATGGATGTACTGGTGCATGTCGATCCTGAAGATGACGAAAGTTTGCTGGATATTTCCAAGCCGCTGTCCCGCAGTGAAGTACAGCGCTTATTGAATATTTATTTGTCGGATTTTCAGTCCTATATAGAAGATTTCAGAATCCATTATTTGGATGGACAGATTGAATTGGAAGTTATTTTTCCTTTTTCAGTGAGTGAGCAGCCACAACAGTTAGAAAAAATCAGAAAGCAATGCAAGCTGATGCCCATGAAAGTGAAAAAAATTGATAACGTATTTGTGTTTTTTAAAGTTTAACGAGGTTTTATATGGCAGTAGGGCAGTGCAGTTTTCCGGTTATGCATCCAGTACCTGGCATCTCGCTGGGTAGTGCGAATGCCGGTATTAAGCAAACCTTCAGGGACGATGTTCTGGTTATACAAATGGCTGAGCAGTCAACTTGCGCCGCGGTTTTTACTCAGAATGCGTTTTGCGCCGCACCTGTTCATGTGGCCAAGGCAAATTTGCTTCTTGCGCCGCGCTGGTTATTGATTAATTCCGGCAACGCCAATGCAGGAACCGGCGAACAGGGAATGAAGGACGCTTTGACTTCGTGTGCTGATCTTGCCGAAGTTGTTGGCGGTGTTGCAACTCAGGTTCTGCCTTTTTCGACCGGTGTCATAGGTCAACCGTTAGCGATCGACAAGATTAAATCTGTTTTGCCGACAGTTATAAATAATCTGAGTCTTGATAATTGGGCCAAGGCCTCGCAAGCCATTATGACTACTGATACTTTCCCTAAAGGCGTATCCAAAGTTATCGATATTGACGGTCAAACCATCACCATCAATGGCATTTCAAAAGGCGCAGGCATGATTCAGCCGAATATGGCGACCATGCTGGGTTTTATCGCGACTGATGCAAAAATCAGCCAAAGCTTATTGCAGAACTGTCTGGCTCTAGCCGTTGAGCAATCCTTTAACCGCATCACGGTTGATGGAGATACTTCTACCAATGACGCTTGCGTATTGATGGCCAGCGGTTGTTCGCTGGTTCCTGAAATTGAACCGGGCACCGAAACTTATCGTATTTTTGCGGATGCGGTGATGACTGTTTGTAAACAACTGGCGGAAGCCATTGTCAGAGATGGCGAGGGTGCAACCAAGTTGATGCGAATTGTGGTTGAGCAAGCAGCATCCGAGGAAGAAGCGGTGCGTGTCGGAAAAACCATCGCTCATTCGCCGTTGGTGAAGACCGCTTTTTTTGCCAGTGATCCGAATTGGGGCCGCATACTCGCTGCCGTAGGTCGTGCCGGCGTCGAAAACATGGTCTTGGAAAATGTTCAGTTGTATTTGGGTGAGGTGTGCATTGTCAGAAACGGTGGTAGAGCCGATGATTACACCGAAGAAGCCGGGCAGCAAGTGATGAATCAGGAAGAAATTACCATAACCGTTAAACTGGGTCGTGGTAAAGCTGTACAGGAAGTCCTGACCTGCGATTTGTCTTATGAGTATGTAAAAATCAATGCGGAATATAGGACTTAGAAGTGGGTGAAAGGTTCAAAGTTCAGGGCGAAAGATTTTATTGTTCCCACGTTTCGGTTTGGGCATGCAGTTTTGGATTTTTCGGCATCTACTAAGCAATGACCATCCTCCAAGTCGCTGTAGGCGTTATAAAAAATTCCGAAGGGAAAATTCTAATTTCTCGACGCCATGAGTCTTCCCATCAAGGTGGCTTGTGGGAGTTTCCCGGTGGCAAGATTGAAGCGTCGGAAACCGCAGAGTTTGCCTTGGCGAGAGAACTGAAGGAAGAGCTGAATATTACCGTGACCTCGGCAACGCCCTTAATTACTGTCAATCATCAATACCCTGATTTGGCTGTAAGGCTTAAGGTTTATTTGGTTGAACAGTTTTTGGGAGAAGCTCAAGGTTGCGAGAGTCAGGCTATAAAATGGATAACGCCTGCCGATTTTAAGCAATATGACTTTCCGGCAGCCAATCAGTCTATTATTACTGCCGCCCGCTTGCCGCCTTATTATGCGATTTTAGATGACGCCGAACCGACCTTGTTACTGTCGAATTTGCAAAAAATATTGAACAGAGGCGTCAAGTTGATTCAGGCACGCTTGAAAAATTTGCCAGCAGCCGACGTTACAAAGTTTATTGAACACGCTTATCCTTTGTGTGAACAGCAACAGGCGTTGTTGTTAATGAATTCTGCCGTTGACTATGCAGGAACTGTTGATGGCCTGCATTTAACCGGCAGGCATTTAATGGACTTGGAGCAGCGACCTGAGCATGTCAAATTGCTTGCCGCCTCCTGCCATAACCTTGAGCAATTAATGCAGGCGCAAAACTTGGGCGTGGATTTTGTGGTGTTGGGTCCGGTTTTGGCAACCAAAACTCATCCCGGATCTTCTTCGCTAGGCTGGACGGCATTTACCGAACTTGTTGCCAGAATTAATCTTCCTGTTTACGCCTTGGGAGGAATGACAGTCGATTGTCTGCCGATCGCGAGGCAGAGTGGCGGACAGGGAATAGCTGCCATCAGGGCATTTCTGGATTGACTCAAATTTGCGAGTTACCTTTGCAAGTGTATTGTTAGCGGTTATCATTGCACCGATAACTGGTCACGTATTTCATTTGTTTCTATTTTGAGGAGGTTGCTTTATGGCTGTTTCACTTACTAAGGGCGGTAACATCAGTCTGTCCAAGACTGATCCTACTCTTAAAAATCTGATTGTCGGTCTCGGCTGGGATGCACGACCCACTGATGGCGCAGATTTTGATCTGGATGCCAGCGCCTTTATGGTCAAAGAAGACGGTAAGGTCAGATCCGACAGTGATTTTATTTTTTACAATCAAACCAAATCTACCTGCGGCTCGATAGAGCACACCGGCGATAACCTT
Organism: Methylococcaceae bacterium; assembly: GCA_947505055.1. Next base: position 15,933 of record CANNLO010000011.1, read on the forward strand.
ACCGGTGCCGGTGATGGGGATGATGAAGCCGTTATTGTGTTACTCGATAAAATACCCGCAGATATTCAACGCGTTGTGTTTGTTGTCACTATTCATGACGCAGAAGCACGTAAACAAAATTTCGGTCAGGTATCAAAAGCTTATGTGCGGGTGGTTAATAAAGACTCAAATAGCGAAGTTGCGCGTTATGATTTAAGCGAAGACGCTTCTATTGAAACCGCGATGGTGTTCGGTGAAATCTACAAGCATGGCGCTGAATGGAAATTTAAAGCGGTAGGTCAGGGTTATGCTGGCGGCTTGGCGGCTTTGGCCCGTCAATATGGAATTAATATTTAACATCATAAAAATACTTTAATAATAATCAGGAGAGAATCATGGCAGTATCACTTAGCAAGGGCGGAAACGTTAACCTTAGTAAAGAAGTACCAGGTCTGAATAAAATTGCCGTTGGTTTAGGCTGGGATGCACGTGCAACAGATGGCGCGGCGTTTGATTTGGACGCCAGTGTATTTTTGGTCAAACTGGACGGTAAAGTTCGTTCAGATAGCGATTTTTGTTTTTACAACAACAAAGTGGCAGGCGATGGTGCCGTTCAACATATGGGCGACAATACCACCGGCGCGGGCGATGGCGATGATGAAACGGTTAAGGTTGAATTATCAAAAGTTCCCTCAGAATTGGACAAGATCGTATTTTCCGTGACCATTCATGACGCCGAAGCACGCAAACAGAATTTTGGTCAGGTGAGTCATGCTTTTATTCGTATTCTCAACGAAGATGGCGGCGCAGAGATCGCGCGTTATGATTTAAGCGAAGACGCTTCAATCGAGACGGCCATGATTTTTGGCGAAATCTATCGTGTAGGTTCAGAGTGGAAGTTTAAAGCGGTTGGCCAAGGCTTTGCCGGTGGTCTTGGGCCTTTAGCCGGTTCTTTTGGTGTTAATGTTTAATTGCTTTGGTCGATTCACCAAGTAATTAAAAAATTAATTTTGTCTTTACCAATACACAAAGGGCACGAAGAAATAAATCTTCGTGCCCTTTGTGTCTTTGGAACTGATATTCTTTTAAGCTTTTTGTGGACTAGCTGTTTCTGGCAGGTCTGCAAAAAAAATCATTAAGGTAATCTGTATGGCTATTAATTTACAAAAAGGGCAAAAAATCTCTTTGTCCAAAGAATCCGGCGGTTCGTTGAGTCAAGTTGTCATGGGCTTGGGTTGGGATGCTAAAAAAGTCCAGGTCAGTATGTTAAAAGGTATGTTCGGCGGCGGTAAAACTGATGCCATCGATTTGGATGCTTCTTGTGTCATGTTTGACGATCAAAACAAAGTAGTTGATATCATCTATTTTGGGCAGTTAAAAAGCCGTGACGGCAGTATTGTGCATACCGGCGACAACCGTTCTGGCGCCGGTGACGGAGATGATGAGCAAATTAAGGTTGATCTGGATAAAGTGCCAGAGAAAGTTAAATCGATGGTATTTACCGTTAACTCATTTTCCGGTCAAACGTTTAATGAAGTTGAAAATGCCTATTGCCGTATCGTTGACAGCAGCAATAATTCAGAGGTCGCCCGTTACACTTTAAGTTCGCAGGGCACGCATACCGCGCAAATCATGGCAAAAGTGTATCGTCATAATGGCGAATGGAAAATGCACGCGATTGGTGAAAATGGTGTCGGTCGAACTATTGATGCCTTGTTGCCGCAAATAGTTATCCATTTGTAGGCATCAATGAGAATTTGGTTTAACAAAACATTTTCGACCATCCACGCAGTCTTCAGAAATCTTCATCAGTCAGTTCCGGCTGGTGAAGTCACCTTGATTTGTACTCATACTTATACCCATGCGGCGGCTTTTTTGGCGGCCGATGAATGTTATCTGGAACCGGCTGAACTGACAGATTACGAGTACCTTGAATGGTGTGTGGCGTTTTGCAGAGAGCATAATGTTCAGTTATTTTGGCCCGGCAAAGCAGCGACTCTAATATCCAAACATCATGGCTTGTTTCAGGCAGTCGGTGTACAGGTGGTTTCGGTTGCTGATTACGACACGCTGAGCTTGTTGCATAACAAAGCAGATTTTTATATGGCGTTGCCTGTTGACGTCGCAAAAATCATGGATTTTATTGCCGTTAATAACGGTGAGGCGTTTGATAGTGCGGTTGCCGAATTATCGGCAAAGCATAAAGTCCTCTGCGTAAAACCGGCAGTTTCGGTGTTCGGTCTGGGGTTTCGGGTTTTGGATACGCAGCGAGACAGTATTACCCAGTTGCTTAAAGGGGTGGAGTATCAGATTCCCTTGCAAGAATTAAGACACGGCATGGTTAACACGGCTGAGTTTGATACCTTGCTGGTAATGGAACATCTGGGCGGACCTGAATGGAGCGTCGATTGTGCCGGGCGGCACGGCGAGTTGCTGAGTGCCGTACAACGCAAAAAATCGCAACTGGCTGGTGGCGGGCAAACAATTGACAATAATGCCGAGATTGACGGCATGGTGAAAAGATTGACGACACATTACCGTCTTAATGGCTTGTTTAATATCCAGTTTAAAGAAGGTGTTAACGGCGTGCGGTTACTGGAAATCAATCCCCGACCCTCCGGTGGCTTCGGCATGGCTTGTTTGGCTGGAGCAAACCTGGCGCATATTGCCTTGCGCAGTTTCAGAGGCCAGGTATTTCAGATGCCGACCATTCGTTATGGACTGAGAGTGACCGAGATTAATACGCCAGTGATGATGCGGGAAGTGCTATGAATTGGGTAGGATGGGTAGAGCGGTGTGACCCGATAAACCCATCTTGATTCAACCAATGTTGATGGGTTTCGTTACACTCTACCCATCCTACACCGCACTTTAATTAAATGCCAAATATGACTAAGACAATAACCATAAAACTGGACACAGGAACTTTGCAGCTTGATTTGGAATCCGGACGTATTCCGCTTAATCGCTTGCTGGGTTTTGCGGCCAGAGTCAGTAGCAAGCGCAAGTTTCTGTTGGTCAGCAAAGTTTTAGGCAAGCATTATCCTGTATCGCCCAAACTGATGAGCTGGTCTTATCGAGCCTTGGCTCGCATGGTTTTGGAACATGGTGCCGGAACCGGTTCGGTTTGGATCGGCATGGCGGAAACCGCAACCGGTTTGGGTTACGGGGTATTTGAAGCGGCGTGTCGCGACGGCGTGGAACAGGCCTTATTCATTCAGACTACCCGTTATCATCTGGGGGGTCTTGAGCGACTTGAGTTTGAAGAAGCACACAGTCATGCGACAGATTTTTTCCTGTATTATCCAGAACAGGCAAGGCATCGAGCACAGTTTTTGTCGGCTAAAACGCTGGTTTTAATCGATGATGAAATCAGCACCGGGAAAACTTTTTTACGACTGATTAAAGCCTATCAGTTAGTTAATCCGGAGCTTGAAAAAGTATTTATCGTCAGCCTGGTTAATTTTGCGCATCCGGATGATCGTGCAACTTTGGAGAATGAAGCCGGTGTGACAGTGGAATGGGTGTGTTTCAGACAAGGTTTACTGCAATTTGAAGACAGTCAGAACATCGCCATAGATAGCATCACTGTCAATGTTTCCGGAAATGGTGCTTGCAAAAAAGCGTTGTTGGCGTGGCCGGGTCGGGTAGGTTTGGATGCACCGCTCAATCTGGAAGACGATGTCCTTGAACAGCTTTATAACACTGGTTTCAGTCACGATAAAACCCGTCCGATTTTGGTTTTGGGTACAGGCGAATGCAACGCACCCGCTTATCTGCTGGGTCGTGAATTGGAACGACAAGGCTTTAAGGTTAAGGTACAGAGCACCACCCGCTCACCGATTCATCAAGGCAATGCTATAGCCAGTGTGTGCCAGTTTGAAGATAACTATGACGATGGCATTCCCAATTTTATTTACAATTTAAATCCGGACGATTATCGGGATATTATTCTTTGTCATGAAACGCCGTTAGGTGCTGCATTAACTAACCGATTGCAGGCATGGCAAGCACTTAGCGCACGATTTGAATTTCAACCAGACACGGCTAACCATGCAAAGCTACATTTTTTTAGACCTTGATGACACCTTGTTTCAGACGCTGAGAAAATGTGTTCCCGGCGTCAATGATCACAACCTTGAAGTGCGGGCTTATTTACCTGATGGCACGGCCAATTCGTTTGCTACCCACAAGCAGCAATGGTTGTGGGAATGGCTAGCAAAGGGCTTCAAGATTGTGCCGGTAACGGCGCGGGATGTTCATGCTTTTGAGCGTGTCAATTTGCCGTTTCAAGAAGAAGTAGTGTTAAATCATGGCGCGGTGATTTTGGATAAACAGCGAGTAGTTGATCAGGTATGGATGGAACTGATCATGCAAGAAATGCCGATTTATCATGACAAATTGCTTGAGCTGTGGGCGGAGGTTGAGCTTTACGCAAAACGTCACCCCGGATTTAAACCCCGCCTGGTCAACGATTTTGATATAACCTGGTATGGCGTTATCAAACACAGTGACGGCATCGAAGCGGTTTTAAAAACACTGTTGGATGAACTGATCATAAAACATCCCCACGTTACTGATGGCAGTTTGTATTGGCATTTGAATGGCAATAATCTCGCGCTATTGCCAAAAATAATCAACAAAGAAAGCGCGGTCAGTTATCTGCTAAACGGTTACAAACAGTATTCGGAAGTCTTGACCTTTGGTGCCGGTGACAGCAAGACTGACGCGCCGTTTATGGCATTATGTGATTATGCGTTAATCCCTAAAAATACACAGTTGTATCAAACGCTGGCTATGGTCGAAATAAGCTAAATGACTATTTCTTTTAGCGGCAGTTACATGGCAGACGACGTAGAGTTTTTGCTAAAACCTATGGTGATGCAGGATACGCCGATTCACGAGAAGGAAGCCCTGATTCAATCCGGTAAAAAACATTATTCGCAACTATTGACACACGAGTCCTTGCCACCGGAACATTATTTACCGCTTTTTTATCAGGCGCTGGCGTTAAATCAGCAGCGCATGGCCGAACATTTGCTGGTCTTGGCTAAAAGCATTCTGGCCAATCGTCCGGAAGGCATTACTCTGGTTTCGCTGGCGCGTGCAGGAACCCCGGTCGGCGTTTTACTCAAGCATGTATTGAAGCGCTATTTCAACATTGATCCCAGTCATTATTCCATTTCCATCATTCGGGATGTCGGTATCGACCACAATGCCTTGCGCCATATTTTGCAAAAGCATGGACCAAAATCTCTGGTGTTTGTCGACGGTTGGACCGGAAAGGGTGTTATCGCAAGGCAGTTGGCGACCAGTTTGCAGGCCTTTGCCATTAGCGATGGCATCAACATTCCTGCCGAGTTGTATGTGTTGACTGATTTATCGGGCAGCGCAGCCGTTGCCGCCAGCTCGGAAGATTATTTGATCCCCTCGTGCATCTTGAATGCCACCGTATCCGGCTTGGTGAGTCGGTCGATTTATGATCCAGACACCGCCGCTGCAACTGATTTTCATGGTTGCGTCTATTACCAACAGTTTGAACAACACGATTTATCCCGCTATTTTATCGACACCATCTTGTTTTGTGTTGAACAGATCTGGCACGGAGGACTTGCGACTTTTGAAGCTTGCTCTCAGGATCGGCTACAATTACAGGAAATATCCCAGGCATTGTTGCAGTGGATTGCCGTACATTATGAGATTACCCAGCATAATTATATCAAACCCGGCATTGGCGAAGCGACGCGGGTTTTATTGCGCCGTGAAGCGCAGCTGTTGTTGTTACAGGATATTGATTGTGAAGCCACGTTACATTTGCGCTGGCTGGCTGAAGCCCGCTCCATTCCAATTGATATTTTTCCAGACCTGCCTTATCGGGCAGTTGCGCTAATCAAAGAGATGCAATTATGAATACAGCACAGAAAGTATTTTCACCGTGGTGTTTAGGCGCGTCTTTATATATGCCTGCACATCGGCTAGACTTGATGGATTGCGCCAATGGCGAAAAGTTGTCTGACTTGCGTTCGATGATTTTTTGTACCGAAGATGCCGTATTGCATACTGAAGTTGATAGCAGTCTGCGTCATTTGGGACTTTGTTTACAAGGATTTAGAGACACGCCGCAACGCTTTCGGTTTATTCGTGCGAGAAACCCTGAGATTCTTGCGCGTTTGCTGGAGTTGCCTGCTATCGAAAAAATCGACGGCTTTGTGTTGCCCAAATTTAATACAGACGTCTTTCACGCTTATTTTGATCAATTGCAGGGTACCAAGTTTAAAGTCATGCCGACTCTGGAAACGCGGGACGTTTTTGATGTCGGTGCAATGCGCGAATTACGTCAGGGCTTGGCCCAGGATGGTATATTTGAGCAAATCTTGATGCTCAGAATTGGTGGTAACGACTTACTTAACCTTTTAGGTATCAGGCGCCCCAGGCAAATGACCTTATATGAAACTCCGTTGGGTCATGTCATCGCGCAACTGGTTACCACGTTTAAGCCCTACGGTTTTTCCTTGTCGGCACCGGTGTTTGAGTATCTGCAAGATACCGTTACTTTGCAACAAGAGATAAGGCTGGATTTGGCGCATGGTCTTATAGGCAAGACTGCCATTCATCCGGCGCAGATTGCGGTCATTGAAGCCATGTACGGCGTTGAACGGGAAGACTACGAAATGGCGTTAAGTCTGAGTAAAAGTTCGTCACCGGCGGTGTTCAGGATGCACGATGCGATGTGTGAAGTGGCGACGCATCAGCAATGGGGGCAAGATATTTTAAACAGATGGCAATGTTACGGCGATCGACAGTCGCTTGCCTTGCCAGCGTATACTGAGATGTCTGTTTAAAAAGGCAACAGCTAAACAATCCAATTACAACAACACTTAATCTTCAGGAGAGCACCATGAGTTTCGACAATTTTCTTAGTCAATTAAAAAGCAAAGCCAATGAATTAAAAACAGAGGCTTTAAAGTACAAAAACAAAGATTTTTTAAATGCAGCAATGGCGGGTTCCGCTCTGGTAGCAATGGCCGATGGCAGTGTTAGTTCGGATGAAAAACAAAAAATGATCAAATTTATCGAAAGCCACGATGCGCTGTCGATTTTTACCACCAGTGATGTGATCAAAGCTTTTCAGGATTTTGTCGGTCAGCTTGAGTTCGATAAAGACATCGGTGAAGCCAAAGCTTTTGAAGCCTTGGGCAAGATGAAGTCAAATGAACAGGCCTCGCGTTTATTGGTTCGCATGATTATCGGTATTGCCTCTTCGGATGGCAATTTTGATGATAGCGAAAAGAGGGTCGCTATCAGAATCGCCAATGAACTGGCAATTGATCCTGCTGAGTTTGAATTGTAAGGAAATTGGTTCCGAAAGTTGCTTATGTCGGGTTAGGTGCCAGCCGTAACCCGACAGATTGACTTCGATTGTCGGGTTACGCTATCGTTAATCCGACCAACACGGCTAGCCAAAAATAATAGGAGTAAAATCATGTCAACTATCACCTTTGATACGCATGAATTTTTTTAACGAACTTAAAAGCGCTGGATTCAGTGATCAACAAGTCGAGGTTATTACCAAGCTGCAAAAAACAGCAGCGGCCTCTACCCTTGAGCAAGCGCGTCTTGACTATGATCTGGATAACTTAGTCACGAATCATTCGCTTGATGCGCGCCTTCGTGAATCAGAACTTAAAAGTGAAGTTAAGTTGGCGGAAACCAAAGCTGATTTGATTCGCTGGGTAGTCGGTATTGGCGTATTACAAACTGCACTTATTTCGGCGCTATTGATTAAACTAAGTTCGGTTATTTAGTCATATAGAGTGAGAAACGCTTTTTTTTGTCTTCCGTTTTTATCGTTAAATGATGTTGGGCAAAGGGTATAAATTTCCCCCATTGTTCATAACTATCGAATTCCGGGTTACCAGGTTACAGGATTAAGCTTTGCATGTTATCGTGTTTAGAGATTTTGCCTTACCGTGTTATGGTAATTGGACATTAAATTTAAACAGCTACCGGCTAATCGAGAATTTAAAATGAAAACAGTTACTTTGAGAGTTGATGACAGTATCAATGATAAATTTCTTTGGCTACTTAATCATTTTTCCTCAAATGAAATTAAAATTTTAGAGCAATCGGAATATATAAACGATGACGATTATCTAAACTCAATAAAGGGTATGGTTCAAAGTATAAATGAAGCTAGAATCGAACCCATTGCCAATGGTGTAACCCTGGATGGTTTAGATTGGTAATATATACCCTTGTATTTATGACCCAAGCCTAAAAAGATGCAAAAAAGTTACATGCTGTCGGATTGAAAAATAAAACCCTGAAACTCATAAATCTTATCAGTGAAAATCCTTTGCAATATCCGCCCGAATTTGAATATTTAAAAGGCGATATGAAAGGGTTAATAAGCAGGCGAATAAATAAACAACACCGTCTTGTCTACGAAATTTTAGCAGCAGACAAACTAATCAAGGTATATCGAATGTGGACTCATTATGAATAAAGTTGCACATGGTTTCTGCTCGATTATTATCCCGAAGAATCACATATTGCGGTTGATTGGGGGATAATAAATCTAGGTAAGCGTTCCATTGCCTAATCTCTCGTCTGAAAGATTGGCAGTATATGACGCTAAAAACCTTAAATCAATCGAGTCCGACCCCATTGATTCCCTCAAACTATCGCCCTCCATGCAAATTTTTAAGTATCTCGACAATATTAAATCCGGAAAGCCGGTCAATTTTGATGGTTTTTGTAAAAAACTTTATTTGAAAGGCTATGATGACCAAGCCATTTTAAATGTTTTTTCAACCGAAAAAATCTCCAGATCAAGTTACCAAGTCAGTATTATAAATGAGGAATTGTTTGCCAAGCTTGATGCCCAGTTTCCAGATTATGCGATAAGCAATAGAGTTTCAGCTGCGCAGGCCGGTGACAGTCATAAGCATCCGGTCAGCCAGGCTATGATTGTCCTTTGGCCAAATCAACAAACTCATCCTGTCGTTATTCTTAATGATATTAACGGCATAAAAGCGCCGGTTACTTTAGGTCAGCGCTTACTGATTATTGAGAATCAGGAAAACTTCGTGAAAAAGGATGAATCCTGGTCTTTTTTAAAACATGAGTTTCCTGAGTTTAATGAGAACGGGCTAGATGTTGCCTGGGGTTCAGGCAATGCCATCAGTAATCGTCTGAATAAGGCGTTTTTTAATCACTATCAGCACATCGATTGTTTGCTTGATCTGGATATGGGTGGGCTGACAACTTTTGTAAATTTGGTAAAATTAACCGCTCATCCGCGACTCAACTTTCTTTTGCCGCCTTGTGCAAATGCGTTGCTAAAGCAGTCCAAGATTCATTTGGAAAATAAGCATCGTGCTGAATTATGTAATTTTAAAGAAAATTATCCGCAATTACTTCCTGCTATCGAATTAATGATGCATCACAAAAAAATGTTGGAACAAGAAATGTATTTACAGGATTAATAATGGAAAATATGGAGTTACTGAATACCAAGATTGCCTATTCAGTCAAAAAATTGATTGCAATTAATTCAATCAGCTATTGTTATACCGAGTTGCCTATAGATCGGCATTGCGCCTTGTTTGGGCGCAATAATCTGGGTAAAACTTCACTTTTAAATGCGCTGAAATTGCATTTGTTTCCGGAAATTAGCTTTAATGACTGCAAAGCCAAGTTTGCTTTTAAATCGTCTAAAGGTGAGCTGTATTCCAGCGAAGACAGTTACAGTTATTATTTTCCCAGTGATAGCAGTTTTTTGATTTTGGAAGCGGAAAATATCCACGGCCCTTTTTGTCTGATTTTGTTTAAATCCAATAGCAGTTTCGGTTATCAGCGACTGGCTTTGCCGTGTGCTTATGAGGAAATAAGGGCACATTTTTGGGATATTCATAATACTCAAGTCAATAACGGCTTGGGCAGCCCGGTAACGGATTTGGGTATTCCAAAAATTCATGCGCTCTATCAGCAATACAAAGCGGCAGGTGCCGTTTTACTCACCACCAAAAAAGACCTTAAGGATAAACTGTTCAGCCACAATCCGATGCAGCGGGCCAAAGGTCGCTATTGTCTGGTGCCGTTAAAAGAAGGCGGTATGGAGCGTGAACTGAGTGCTTTCCGTCAGTTGATGAACTTCACTTTTGAAATTGCTAAAACAGACACTAAAGGCCTGACTGAAACCTTTGCCACTATTATTGAAAGTGGCAAAATCAATTCGCAGGATAAATTGCATCAGGATTTGCAAACCATTCTGGACGAATACAACGCCTTGCGCCAGAATCAGGATCAACTTAAAGCCATAGCCAATTATCGTGATGATTTTACGCAACTCAGTGGCCTGTCCCAGACTTTACAGGATCATCAGTTAGGTTTTATCGGCACTTTTAAGGCTTATGACGCTTATCTGAATAGTAGTTCAGTCGATATACAACGGCAACTCACCAAGCTTGAGCCAGAAGTCAGAAAATTAGCTTCTGAACAGCACCAGTTAAAGGAAACAGAAAACAAACAACGTGAACTGTCCGGTGAATGTACCGGACAATTGAAAACCTTGCATGCGGACATGAAGCAGCTCAATCAAAAAATTGAACGCTTTCATAAGATTCAAAATGAATATCCGAATTCTTTAATCCCAGACATTCGGCTAGCTTTAAATATCTATCAGAGTGAACTGGAGGAGGATATTGTTCATTTTAATGATAGACAGACCGCCATTGATAAGCTATCAAACACGGTTATGTTACAGAAATCCAAGATCGCTGAGCGCGACAAGAAAAAACAGGCTATTGAGCAGCAAGAAAAGTTGTTGATCAGTCAGCTTGATGAGCACAGCGCAACGGTGCTGAGTAATCTGAACGAGCAGTTCTCCTCGTTTATGGTGACACCGAATTCCGGACAAACCCAGGTTATTGAACAGTTTGGTCAACTGTTTACTGTTGAGGAATCCGGCATGAACTTTCTCGGTTCAAGCTTTGACACGGCAAAACTAAAGTCCCCACAACAGTTCAGGGAAGAATTGCAGCGTCATCTTGATGATTTAAACGCTGACATTCAGCGCTTGGATGTCGAAGCCCAACAGTTGCAGAAAAAAGCCAGTGCCAGCGGAGAGTTTCAAAAGGCACAACTGCAAGAAGCGCAAAAGAACCTGGAGATCGCCAGGCGTGATTTGATAGTGGTTAACGCGATTGAAGACATTCAACAGCAATGGCAAAGTAAAACGGTGGCTATTGAAACCATAGAAGATGAACAACGACACCTGGAAAAGCAGCGACAAGAAAACCAGGGTTTGCTGGAGCAAAATCGAACTGATTATGTGGCCGCTAAAGAAAGCCAGGATAATTTTATCAAACAGACGCAAGATTCGACTTTGCTTTTACAGCGCTTGCAAAACCTCAAACCTGAGGAGCTGGATAACATTGAGTTTCAGGCAGTTCTTGGTGTTTCTGTAAGTGATCTGGTTGAGCTGGAAGCTGAACAAGCCAAACTTAAGGTATTGAAGGAAAGTCTGAACAGTAAAATCAATGATTTTGTTCAGTGCGGTCATTTTTTAGTTCCGGTCGAAATGGCGCGTAGCAGTTACAGTCATGAGCAACAAAGCGCCATTATAAAAGCGTTGGCGAATACCTTCGCCGCCTTGCCTGACCAATTTGAAAATTTGCAAAGCCGTATTATTGAGCACAATAAAATGACCGGTGCAAAGATTAGCGAACTGACTGGGAATCGCAGTCATATTCGTTCGTTTATCAACAAGGTCAATAAGCAATTTGAAAATTACAGTATTTCCAATCTGAAGGATATCAGAGTGGAAATAGAGCTGGATCATCGTTTTGAAGAATTGGTTAATGAGCTGGATCGCACCAATTTAAATACCACCGATATTCATGAAGATGGTTTATACCAACGTTTAAACCAGTTCTGTGAGGATTTTTTCATGGGTAGCCGAGGCAACCGTATTTTGGAAATGAGTAAAATCATTACCAATGTAAAATACAGCTACAAAAAAGAGCATCAGGACAAGCGCGAAGAAAAAGACCAAAGTACCGGAACTAACGCGTTGATAAATTGTACTCTGCTGACTATTTTGTTGCGTGATCTACTGGCCCAAGATAGCGAACTGACCTTGCCGGTTATTTTTGACGAGTTTACCGCACTCGATGAGTATAACCAGCGTACCGCGATTCAGGCCGCAACCAAGCACGGTTTTGCCTTGTTTTGTGCTTCGCCGACACAAACCGCTGAAGTCGTAGCCGTCGTCGATATTTATATTTCCCTGGATGATTTTCACGCCAATACTATTTATGATCCAACCGGTGAAAGGGATCTGGTCTTTCATCATTTCTGGGAGCGTCTCTATAATGTGACGGAGCCTACAGCACTATGATTGTTGCTTTAGATCGTACACTGATTTTATTGATCGAACATAAGGATATGATGTTTCAATTGATTGATTACATGGATCAGAATCAACGTAAAGATTTACCTACCGAAGTATTTTTTAATAGTATTCGCAGCAAGCTTGAAAGTATGGGCAGCAAGAAAGAGTCTGATCGGCTAAACGATGCTTTTGATTTGGCAAACTTGATTAAAATCGGAATTGTTTCAGAGTTTAACAAATCGCGAGGGACCATTGCTTTTCAGCCAACTGTACTTGAAATCTTTCGTTTGTTTGACAAGGAACGGGTGCGAGGCTTGCGCAGTGCCGAGCTGGAAGATATTCGCAAACAGTTGGAAAATGCCTATGAGCAGCTTGAGGCGTTAAGCTTTGCCGAAGATGATTTGGCTTTTCTTGAACAACATGATCATCTGTTTGATTTGCTGCGTCGGGTTAACAGCAAGATTCAAAATAACACCGATTATTTGCAATATGAAGCCGATCGTTTATCGAAACGTCTGGATCATGATCAGGCCTTGTTGTCTTTGCATGAATCCCGTCAGCACAGGGAAATGTTGGTGCAGGTTAAGCGAATTTATGACCGGGAAATTATTCCCACCCTGGAATTTCTTAACACCCGCGAATACAGCAAAGCCAAGGCGCCGTTAACGATCATTGACGACATCAGTCGACTGTATGATAGGCGCGGTTATGAAGATGACAGCTATTACATTGATCAATATAAATTATCGATACTGAGTCATTACAAAGCCGTAGAGAAAGTTAAACAGGCTCTGCAACGCTATTTACATCAGGAACGTCGGCATAGATTGACATATGATGCGATTGAAAAAGCTTATTTAAATTTACAGACTCTGGCACAAAATACTTTTACCGAAAGTCTGAAAGGCAGATATATCTTTAAATCATGGGATTCAGATGCACTTTATTTTAATGGACTTAAAACCCATGCCGCCGGTCAGGAAGCCCGCATTGAATGGCATGAGCGCAAACATCTGATTTATTTTAACGAATACTTGGTCAGTCAAAATGCACGTAAACGCAGCGATAATTCTGCAGAGATTAAAACCTTTGAGAACAAACAACAGAATGATCGGCACAATATGATCAAACGGCGAATTGAACAAGTGGTTGAGAGCTTTGAGCTTAAACCGCCTGTCGATGATTTATATGTCATTTTACATCAACTGCTGGAGGAAAACTTGCAAGAGGATTATCAGTTGAATTATTTGCTTTACGGGGTTAGCTGTTTTAAACAACGCTATGGCAAAAAATTTAGCATACAGCTTAGTTTTAAACGACCTCAGCAGTCTATTCGTTATCAAAATCAAGTCTTGGAATATAACAAACGTGAGTTTATCGTATGATTAGTAATGAACTTAGCCAAGCCATATATAACGATTTGATTAAAGGCAAAGCCATTAACAAACACGGATATGTCCCCAAAACAAACGAGCTGGAAGAAAATCCGCTCTATAACGAAATATTCATAAACTTTGATGAGTATCGGCAACTGTATCAACGGATCAATTTTGACCTGGTACATAAAAATAGCCGATTTTTCTTTATACGTGAGCTGAGTGGCGGTGATGCGAACGAAGCCACCATTAAAATCCAAGCTTTACTGATTATTATCGGGCGTATCATCACCGAAAAAGGTTATCTTTTTGATGTGCTGACCGATTATCGTGCCGGCATAAAACTGGAAGATCTGTCTGTAGCAACAACTGAAGAGCGTTATCTTGATATTTTGCATACCTGTAAATTATGTAATTCGAGAGGCATTGAAGAAGAGATCAATAATCATCTTATTACACGGGGCATAATGTTTAAAAACAGTCGTGGACATTATGTGCTGAGCGATGCCGGAAGTGCATTTTTTAGTGAGTTGACAGAGGCTTGATTCTACAATGTTTGGTTTTCAGAAGGATTTCAACGCCATAATGCCTGTTATGTTAAGATAACTTCCCCTGAATTTTTCACCGTCGCGCTGATGACCAAGCTTCCTCCCACTCAATTAATCGATCGTTACGGCAGAATTGTTGATTATTTGAGGATTTCAATTACCGATCGTTGTGATTTTCGCTGCGTGTATTGCATGGCAGAGGACATGACCTTTTTGCCGCGCGCCCAGATTTTATCGCTGGAAGAAATTTATACGTTGGCGCAAGTCTTTGTCGACTTGGGTGTTAAGAAAATTCGAATTACTGGCGGCGAGCCTTTGGTTAGAAAAGGTGCTTTGGAGTTATTGCAGGATATTGGGCGGCTTGAAGGTTTGAAAGAGCTGGTTATAACAACCAATGGTTCTCAGCTTGAAACGATGGCAGTACCGTTAAAACTGGCCGGCGTTAAGCGCATTAATATCAGTCTGGATACCCTAGATGCCGAGAAGTTTAAGGCGATTACCCGAACCGGGGATTTGCGGCAGGTGCTTAAAGGCATTGAGTCTGCAAGAAACGCAGGGTTTGAGCGGATAAAAATCAATGCGGTTATTCTTAAAGACAGAAATCATCTCGAAGTGAATGATCTCGTTCAGTTTGCGGTTGATACCGGCATTGATATCAGTTTTATTGAAGAAATGCCGCTAGGTATTGTCAGTCAGCACGATCGGGCTGAAGCTTATTATTCAAGTGCTTCGATCAAGGATGATTTGGCGCAAAAGTTTGTATTGGTGGCGACACCAGCTAAAACCGGTGGGCCTTCAAATTATTTTACGATTCCCTGTACACAAACCCGAGTCGGTTTTATTTCTCCGCACAGCGAAAACTTTTGCAGCACCTGTAATCGGGTGCGATTAACCGTTGAAGGGCGCTTGCTGTTATGTCTGGGTAATGAACATTCGATCGATTTAAAACAAATTCTTCGCGCTAATCCGGGAAATAATGCTGTTTTAAAGCAGGCCATTATTGACTCAATGTCGATTAAGCCGGAAAAGCACGAATTTAATATCAACGAGCAGCCGGTTATCCTGCGCTATATGAGTATGACGGGGGGTTAGGTAAGCAAGTTCAGGGCGAACAGCCTCCCTTGAACCTTTCACCTTGATCCTGGTCTCTTTGAACCTTTTTCTTCCACCTGAGATTTATAAATGTCTTTTGCCCAGCTCGGTTTAACCGAGGAACTTCTTAAAGCCATAGCCGATCAGGGCTATGTTTCACCGACACCGGTACAACAAAAAGCGATTCCCTTAATTCTTGAAGGTAAGGATGTTTTGGCTGGCGCGCAAACCGGTACCGGAAAAACTGCCAGTTTTACCTTGCCGTTATTACAACTTCTGGCCGAAAACCATGATCCGCATCAAAAGCCACATCGAGTTCGCGCATTAATTTTGGTGCCGACCCGGGAATTGGCCGCGCAGGTTTATGAAAGCGTAAAAACCTATGGCGCCCATTTGCCTTTGCATGCGGAAGCGGTAGTCGGCGGTGCCAGTATTGGTATTCAAACCCGCCAGTTACGCCGAGGTTGCGATATTGTGGTAGCGACGCCTGGACGCTTGATTGATCATATTCAGCAACGCAATGTCAATTTGTCCAATGTTGAGATTTTAGTGTTGGATGAAGCGGATCGTATGCTGGATATGGGCTTCATGCCGGATATCAAGCAAATCATGGGCTTGCTGCCTAAAAAGCGTCAGAGTTTGTTGTTTTCCGCGACAGTGCCCAATGCCATTAAATCACTGGCCTCACAGTTGTTGAATAATCCGGTTGAAGTTGAAGTCGCCAAGCAAAATGCCACGGCTGAAACGGTTTCGGAACTGGTTTATGGCATAGACCGCGAATATAAACGCGAATTGCTGTCTTATTTGATTGGTAGTAATAACTGGAAACAGGTGTTGGTTTTTGTGCGTACCAAACATGGCGCAGACCGGCTGGAAAAACAGTTGATTGAAGATGGCATCCGCACCACGGCATTGCATGGCGATAAGACTCAGGGTGCACGCAACAAGGCATTGGAGCAGTTTAAAAACGGCAAGGTATCGGTCTTGGTAGCCACTGATATTGCAGCGCGTGGTCTGGATATTGATGATTTACCGCATGTGGTGAATTTTGATATGCCGCAGGTGCCTGAAGATTATATTCACCGGATTGGACGTACCGGACGTGCCGGAGCCAATGGTGTGGCTTTGTCACTGGTTTGTCCTGAAGAGGCTTATCATTTGGTGGAAATTGAGAAGCTACTTAAGCGTCAAATTCCGCGAGTAGCTGATACAGGCTATGAACCGGTATCACTGAAGATCATGGATGCGCCTAAAAAGAATGCGCCGAACAAGGAAACCGGTAAAAAAGATCTGCGCCATAGCAAAAAGCCGGCGGTCCGTGGCGCTAAACCGGCGGATGGAAAACGAACCGATAGCAAACGGGTCGATGCCAGAGGTAAGGGCAGGTCGGGATCCAGAGGGAGAGGCTAAGATAAAATCAATAATGCGGAGGTACTGTCGCCTCCGCATCTAAGCGAAATAACGTTGACTAAATTCCAGACTTTTGGACTAAGTGAGAAATTACAAAATATCCGAAGCGAAATCAGCTAAACGTGAACGTTCGCCGCGTTGCAAGGTGATATGCGCACCATGAGGCCAGTTTTTAAAACGGTCTACAACATAGGTCAATCCTGAAGTTGTCGCTGTTAAATAAGGAGTGTCTATTTGCGACAGATTGCCGATACAGATGATTTTTGTTTTAGGGCCAGCGCGGGTTATCAGGGTTTTGATCTGTTTTGAAGTCAGATTTTGAGCTTCATCGATAATCAGATAGCGATTGAGAAAGGTCCGGCCGCGCATAAAGTTAAGTGATCTGATTTTTACCCGACTCATAATGATGTTGTTGGTGGCGCTTTGTTCCCACTCACCGTGTTCTGCATTCTTGCCAAGTAATTCAAGATTATCGATTAAAGCGCCCATCCACGGTGCCATCTTTTCTTCTTCGGTACCCGGCAAAAAGCCGATATCTTCGCCAACGGGAACAGTTTCCCGGGTCATGATAATTTCCTGATAAGCCTTTTTTTCCAGCGTTAAGGTTAATCCGGCGGCCAAGGCAAGCAGGGTTTTACCCGTGCCAGCCGTGCCTAAAATCGTAACAAAATCAATATTGGGATCTAATAACACATTGAGCGCGAAGTTTTGTTCCCTGTTTTTTGCTGAGATTCCCCAGGTATTGTTGTTTTTGGTTCGATAATCTTTGGCCAGTTCCAATACCGCAACCTGTCCTTCGCAAGATCTGACAATGGCTTCAAAATTTGAGTCGTCTTCAAGGTACAAATACTGGTTTGGATACCATTCAGCGACTAAAGGATCTTCCAGTTTATAAAAAGTGCGGTCTTTCTCCTGCCAGGATTCCATTTTGTTGCCATGAACAGTCCAGAAATCATCTTCCAGCGCCATTGAACCGCTGTAAAGCAGGTCGATATCATCCAATGTCTGGTCGTTATGATAGTCTTCGGCAGACAACTCAAGGGTTGCAGCCTTGATACGCATGTTAATGTCTTTTGATACCAGGATAATTCTGATATCGGGCAATTCTTTTGTGAGAGCCAAGACGATGCTAAGAATGGAGTTGTCGGCAAGGCTACCGGGCATACTTTCAGGGAGTAGTGCCGTCATGGCGCTGGTTTGAAAATATAAACGGCCGCATTCCACAGAATCAAGTTTGGGTCCGTGCTTAATGTTTGACAGCGAAATGCCATCATTAATCGCTTGCTGGTTGGCGTCGCGGATTAATTCATCCAAAAAACGACTGACTTGTCTGACATTACGGGCCAGTTCGGTTAGACCTTTTTTAGCATGATCAAGTTCTTCAAGAACAATCATGGGTATAAAAAGATCGTGTTCCTTGAAGCGAAAGATTGATGCGGGATCGTGCATCAGTACATTGGTATCTAATACAAACAGCTTTTTTTCAGGAGAAGTTTGAATATTCATTATTGAACGCCCGTGAGTTTTTGTAGAACCAGCAAAATTTCTTCACAATGGCCTTTGACCTTAACTTTGCGCCATTCGTGGGCCAGTAGGCCTTCAGGATTAATCAGAAAAGTACTACGCTCAATCCCTCGAACCTGTTTGCCGTACATGTTTTTCATTTTAATAACGTCAAACAATTCGCACAGTTTTTCATCCGCGTCTGAAAGCAGATCGAAGGGGAATTCCTGTTTACATTTGAAGCCTTCGTGGACGCGCACAGTATCACGAGAAACTCCGACTATCACGGTGTTCAGTTCGGCAAATTTATCGATATTATCGCGAAACGCCTGACCTTCTTGCGTACAGCCGGGAGTATTGTCTTTGGGGTAAAAATAAACGAGCAGGTATTTTCCTT
Organism: Methylococcaceae bacterium; assembly: GCA_947505055.1. Next base: position 34,635 of record CANNLO010000011.1, read on the forward strand.
GATAGTCACTGAGTTTTACTGATTTATCGCCAGTGGCCAAAGCCTCAAAATCGGGTACAGGATTATTGCTGGTTATCATGTCAAAGTTACCGTTTAATAGGTTCAAGAATTGCATCTACGTTTAAATGGTCGCAAAAATCCATAAATTCTTCGCGTAGCGATAAAAGATGTACATCAGGTGGAATTAAAATTACAAATTTAGTCGAGAAAACAGAGGTTTGAATATAAGGAGCCTGATAGCAGCTACCGGTTATTTCCTCAATATCTATTTCCCGATCAAATAAAAAAGACGTAATAGATTCTGTAATATTGTCATGATCCAGAGATATTGTTTCCAGCGAGTAAGGGATGGATTCTTTGGGTTTTTCTTTTTGTTCCGGCCTTAGTGTTTGAATTTTAATGTCCAGTCGTCGCTGAATGATGTCTAAAGTGGTTTCAAATTTGGCAATCTGATTCCAGTTTCCAGAAATAAGCAGGTAGGCCGCAGTAGACTGGGCGAGACGGGAACATCTTATTTCCAAAATATTACATTTACAATCGCGAACAGCCGGTAATAGTTCAGCAATAAATTTAATTTGATGGTTGCCTAAGGCGGTAATTGCTAGTTGCATTTTGACTCTTAGAAGTTTTTTTTAAAGTTTATCATCAAATGACTGAAACTTTATGAACATTAAGTATATTTGGTACTAGAATGATTAAATATTGTTATTAACGATAAGCTCTGGATGCTATATTTACCAGTGTAATTATTTTACTACTCATTACTGAACCTGAATATGACTGATTCCATGGACAAAAAACCTAAAGAAGAACGCGATAAGCTTGATGCTGATCTGGATGCAATGCTGAATGAAGTTCAATTTCAACTTCCGTCGGTGGAAGAGTTTGAGGGAGAAGAGGATGCTATTGATCGCTTGCTAAAAAATGCCGGTTTTGATGGCGATCAGTATTTGGAAAGTTACATAGAAAACAGCCAGCCTGATCTTTCAGGTTTTGATAGTTTTGGTGATGATGATATTCCTAAACAGCCGATTACAGGCGTGGAGAGTGAGGGTTTTTCTGAACTGATTGAGTCCAGGCAGACTGAGCTATTACCGGATAGTGCTGCTGAGGGAGCGCTGGCTTTCGAAGAACATGAGCTTGATGATTTCTTAGGTCCGGGAAATGACTTTAACGAATCGGATATGATTGAAGACGAGCAGAGTAGCTTATCAGATTCTGCATTGCCTGATTCTTTAGCTGCGGTTGCTGCTGAGGAGGGACTAAG
>CANNLO010000012.1 GCA_947505055.1 Methylococcaceae bacterium
AAGAAAGTTCCTGCTTATTTACTGAATGAAATCAAGCAAACGGAAACACAGATCCAGACAGCTTATGCCGAAATAAACAATCATATAGAAAAAAAGAACAAAGCCAAGGCAGAGTTCGAAGCCGACATTGAACGTTTCAAATTTTTAACTATGAGGAATACAGATCCGTCTATGGCCTCTGACAAAAACATGGATCAGCAGACAGCCGATCAAATTGGCTTGTATACCTGTGAAACAGAAATACTTTGCACCAACGCCTGGCTAAGTGCACATGAATTTTTTAAGGCATACTCCACAACGCCCATTGATAACGATACCGACAAATTAATTATGGGCAGGTCGCCAGCAAATGACAGCGACCTAAGTTTTTCAATCTCAAAGATAATAGATGAAAACAAGAAACAGCAGCTTTTCCTGGATATTCGCTGCCGTGAATCTTCCCTAGGTATAGAGCTCTGTGCGAGTCAGAAAGTTCGCGATATTAGAGCTGCGTTTAGGTCATTTATTGAAGCCACTGTGGGAAAATAATGTATTTTCAAAAACCTGCTTTAAACAACTTTATATGTCGTTGCTTCTATCAATTAATCAATAATGTACCAACACCCTGATTAGTAAATAACTCCAGCAATACCGCGTGATCGACACGACCGTCAATAATATGGACGCTGGTGACCCCGCCTTTTATCGCATCGGTGCCGCAACGTGTTTTGGGAATCATGCCGCCGGAAATGGTGCCCTCAGCGATAAGATCTTCCGTATTTTTTAAAGTTAAACCAGTCAGGAGTGTTCCCTGTTTATCCAAAATGCCCGGTATATTGGTCAGTAAAATCAATTTCTCTGCTTTCAACTGCTCTGCAATCTTCCCCGCAACCAGATCGGCATTGATATTATAGGAGCGTCCATCCTCTCCAACCCCGATGGGTGCGATAACCGGGATAAAATCACTGTCTACCAACATGTCAAGAACCGCAGTATCAATATGACTGACTTCACCAACATGGCCTAGATCAATAATCTCATGAGCCACTTCTCCCTCCAAGACTTCATGGGGAACAAGGTGTAGTTTTTTTGCTCTAATTAAATTACCGTCTTTGCCGGTCAAACCAACCGCTTTGCCACCATGCAAATTAATTAAATTAACAATTTCCTTGTTTACCAAGCCACCTAAAACCATCTCAACCACATCCATGGTTTCACTGTCGGTGATACGCATGCCGTCGACAAAATCTGAGGTTTTACCTAATTTAGCCAATAATTGACCAATTTGCGGGCCACCACCATGAACCACAATCGGATTTAAACCGACCAATTTCATCAATACAATATCACTGGCAAAACTATGTTTTAGTTCTTCATCAATCATGGCGTTGCCGCCGAATTTAACGACAATGGTTTTACCTTTAAAGCGCTTGATATACGGCAGTGCCTCAATCAATACATCGGCTATTTGGGAAGCTTTTCTTTTTTGTATCATGACAATTTTTCTGTTGTTTTATAAGAATCAAAAAAACACCGCGAGGAATAGCTGCGGGAATTAACGACTGGGCTGTTCCTGGAAAATTAAAGACTTTCAATAAATTATGGGTAATACGTTATAAGCTATAAATAATCTGGCCCGCTTGTAAAGTATGCGTTACCCGTCCTTTAAGTGTGTGGCCCCAGAATGGCGTATTAACACCCTGACTTTTCCAGTTTTCAGCATTAACCTGCCAGTCGATTTCCGGATCAAAGATACAAATATCCGCTGCAAAGCCAGGTGTTAATGCACCACTCTCTAAACGCAAGACCCTTGCCGGATTAGCACTTAAGCAACCTATGCCCTGTTCCAGGGTAATAGCATGTTGTTTGACCAGCCTAAGCATCAATGGCAACAGGGTTTCCAACGCTGACATACCAGGCTCTGTCTCTGGAAATGCACCCAGTTTTGCATCAAGATCATGCGGCTGATGGTCGGAACAGATACTGTTTAGTGTACCTTCAGCCAAGCCTTGCCTTAAATAATGTTTATCTGCTTCAGTCCGCAAGGGCGGTAAAACATGATAAGCACTATCAAAAGATTGCATGTCATTTTCTGTTAAATGCAGTTGATGAATGGCGACATCGGCACTGACTCTTAAGCCATATTTCTTGGCTTGATGAATTTGTATCACCGAACGCTTGGAACTTAACTGACCAAAATGAACTCGACAACCCGTTAGCTCTGCCAGTTCCAGACATTGCGCTAAAGCAATGGTTTCTGCTGCTTCAGGAATACTAGGCAATCCATAGCGGGTAGCAACAACACCTTCATGTGCGCAGCCATTATTACTCAGCCAAAAATCATTGGAGCGAAACATTAACAACAAGTCATGACTCGCGGCATACTCCATGGCTCGTCTTAATATCAACAGATTTTTAACCGGTTGATTAGCATTACCGACCGCAATACAGCCAGCATTTTTAAGCGACAACATCGAACTCAGCTCCACGCCATCCAGCTTATGGGTGAGCGCTCCAATTGGATAGATTTGCCGGTATCCGGCTATTTGGGCCAAATCCTTGATCAGTTCCGCAACAGCGGGCGTATCGATAACCGGCACAGTATCCGGCTGTAAACATAAAGTGGTAACACCGGCACTGGCTGCGGCAATCACTTCGCTCTTAAAGGTCGCTTTACGACTGTGTCCCATATCCCGCAAGCGAGTACTTAAATCGATAAAACCCGGACATACAATTTGATCGCTGGCATCAATCACTTTATCAGCTTTAAATCCGGCCGGCTCATCGGCAACAGAAACAATTTTTCCACTTTCTATATAAATCGAACCTACACGATCTATGTCGTTGGCCGGATCAATTATTCTGCCTTTGGTTATGCATATACGGGTCATTACAGCCCCCCTGTTACAGCCAAGGATGGCGCTTGTGTCACCGACCTTCCTGGACTGGAAGGCAATGTTTGCATTGCCATCGCCATAATCGCCATGCGCACCGCGATACCGTTACTAACTTGTTTGAGTATCACCGACTGCGGGCCATCAGCGACTTTGGAATCAATTTCAACACCCCGGTTGATAGGTCCGGGATGCATAACGATTGCATCGGGTTTGGCAATTTTCAGCTTTTCTTCGGTAAGACCAAAACATTTAAAATATTCACTTTCACTAGGCAAGAGTGCCGAGGTCATACGCTCCTTTTGCAAGCGCAGCATCATAACCACATCAATATCTTTCAGGCCTTCGTTTAAATTATGTGAAACACTGACACCCAAGCTTTCCACATGTGCCGGCAGCAAGGTTTTCGGCGCAATAACCCTAACTTCAGCAACCCCAAGAGTGTTCAAAGCTTGTATCTCTGAACGTGCCACTCTGGAATGTAATATATCGCCGATAATGGCGACTCTTAAATTGGAAAAATCAGGCTTCAGCTGACGTATCGTAAACATGTCAAGCATCGCTTGAGTCGGATGGGCGTGTTGCCCGTCTCCGGCATTGATAACGCTGATATGTGAAGCGGTCTGTTGAGCAATAAAATGAGCAGCTCCACTAAGTGCATGGCGCACAACAAACATATCGACAAACATGGCTTCCAGATTGCGAATGGTATCAAGCAGACTTTCACCCTTTGAGGTTGCCGACGTGGCAATATTCATATTGATCACATCAGCAGAGAGACGTGTTGCTGCCAACTCAAAAGTAGTGCGTGTGCGGGTACTGTTTTCAAAAAACAAATTGACGATAGTCTTGCCTCGCAACAGAGGAACTTTTTTAACCTGTTGTGCTGACATACCAGCAAAAGACTCGGCGGTATCGAGAATTTCTGTCAACAAGCACTTATCCAAGCCTTCAATGCTCAAAAAATGCTTAAGTTTACCTTCCTCGTTTAATTGCATGTTACCAATCATTGCTTATGCCACCGTATTAATGGTTTCCAATTGAACACCTAAAGGCTCTGGACCAGTAATCTTGATCCTCTGGTTTGCATTCAAGATAATACTGGCACCAACGCAATCAGGATTAAGCGGGATTTGTTTGCCTTCCCGAGCTATCAGCACAGCCAATACAATTTGACTGGGCCGGCCATAATCAAATATTTCATTCATTGCTGCACGGATGGTTCTGCCGGTATAGAAAACATCATCCACCAGAATAATATCGCGCCCTTCAATGTGCCTTGGTAACTGACTAGGTTTAACGTTGGGATTAACCCCAATTTGCGAAAAATCGTCTCTGTAAAATGAAATATCCACTAAACTCAAAGGCTCACTTATGGCCAAACGCGCATGCATTTGCTCAGCAATCCAAACCCCCCCGGTACGAATACCGATCATCAAGGGATTGCTAAGTTGTCTCTGGATGATGATATCTTTAAGCTCAGCTTCCAAGTTATTTAATAGTTCAGAAATTTCTAACACTTGAGTCCTTTTAGGTACGATCATTTAGCCAGGTTTGCAAAATAAGCTGGGCAGCCAGTTGATCCTGAACTTCCCATAATTTGCCAGCACTAACACTTACTTCTTCAAACAACATTTGTTTAGCTTCAAAAGTTGATAACGTCTCATCCTGTTGAAAAACAGGCAATTGATAACGCCCTTCCAATTGTCTGCAAAACTTTAACATGCGAGGAGTTACCGGATTGTCTGAGCCATCCGTCTGTTTAGAGATTCCGACCACCAAACCGGCAGGACGCCATTCCTCTATTAATTTGCCGATGATGTTCCAGTCAGGATTTTGGTTAATGGAACGTATGGTTTGTAGTGGACTGGCTGACACAGTGATCGTTTGACCGACGGCTACTCCAATTTTTTTAGTACCATAATCAAAACCCAAATAGGTATCGGTATTCGCCTTGGCTAGTAAAGGATCGTGCATATTGTATCTTGGATTATAGGCAAGCGAATGATCGCATTAATCAGCCGTGACCAGCTGGCGCGGTCAATTTGTTAATATCAATGCCAATCTGCTCGGCGGCTGCGCTCCAGCGGGAATTGATCGGAGTATCGAACATCACTTTTTTACCGGATGGTGAATTAAGCCAGGCATTATCCATAATTTCTTTTTCCAGTTGACCGGCTCCCCAGCCAGCATAACCTAAAGCTACCAGATACTGTTCAGGGCCTTCACCTGCCGCAATGGCTTCAAGCACATCCCGTGAAGTTGTCAGAGAAATGGTCTCTGAAACAGCCATTGTTGCCTGCCAGATCCCGCAAGAAGTATGCACTACAAAGCCGCGTTCCTGATGAACAGGGCCTCCCGCATAAACAGGAGCTTCAGAAGAAACAGGTGTCGCGATTTTTATATCCATCTGTTTAAAAATTTCGCCCAGCTTCATATCGGTCGCTCTGTTAATGACAATGCCCAATGCCCCTTCCTCATTGTGTTGACACAAATAGGCAACTGTATGAAAAAAATTAGGGTCGGCCAACATTGGCATGGCGATAATAAACTGGTTATTTAAGTAATTAGATTGATTCATGTGGCTAAGTATCAAAGTTTATGAGGCCGTAAGCAACTTTTTATCGCGCAGTCATACCTGATTCATCAGAAAACTTCCAAACCCGAGTAATCACCAGAACATCAAGTTCTTTCAGTAAGTCCAAAGGCAACGGTGCAAAGGGGGCGCTCATCCTGACTATTTTTTTAGCTGCTTCATCCAGCTCTGGATTTCCCGAAGATTGATTAATGCGTATGCTATAAATACTGCCGTCAGCTTTAACTCCGACATCCATCGTTAAGCTACCTGAAAAGTTCTGCTTGGCGGCAACCTCAGGATAATTAAGATTACCGGTACGTTCTACCTTATCTTCCCAATCTTTCATATATTGAGCTGCGACATATTTATGAGCACTCACCGAATCAACAAATTTTATTTTATCCTGCTCCGGACTTTGCTGACTGTGCCTGATTTCGGCACCGAGCTGTGCGACTTGTTGCTGCAACATCTCGGCCGATAAATGTGGGGGCTCTTCAGTCTTCTCTTTAGGTTGCGGTTCACTTGTGGTTGCTATCTTTTTTTCTGCAACTTTCTGGGTAATCACTTTTTTTTGAGCTTTAGGTTTTGACTCAACCAGCTTGGGCAGGCTCTTCTTGACCGGCTTAACCTCAGCTAAACTCGGACTTGGCTCCTTTAGGGCAGGCGGCTCAGGCTTTCTAACTTGCGCCTCCTCTGCAATCTGATTGTCCTGAGCCAAAACCGTTGCCTTTTCTGGCGCTTTTGGGCTAGGCATATTTACCAGCGTAATATCAAAAGTGCGGCTGACCGTCTCAGGCTGTGGACTGGTAAAATTGACGCCAAACCCAATAAAAACATGAATGATGACGGCTATAAAAAGCGCAATCAATAATGAATCATTATTCGACAGCGGCGTCGGTGGTTCAAACAGCATGAGTTGCGCTCTCATTGCAGCGTTATTTCGATATGATCCATGAGTTGACCACAAATATTCAGTCCAAACTGACGATCCAATTCTTGAACACAAGTAGGGCTGGTTACATTAATTTCAGTCAAGGTATCACCAATCACATCGATTCCAACAAAAACCAGACCTTTCGCCCTTAAGGTAGGTCCAACTTGCTCAGCGATCCAACGATCCCGCTCGGTTAACTCCCGGCCTTCAGCACGGCCACCCGCGGCCAAATTGCCGCGCGTTTCACCTTGCGCAGGTATTCGTGCCAAGGCATAAGGTATAACCTCGCCATTAACCAGCAAAATACGCTTGTCACCGTCTACAATTTGCGGCAAATATTTTTGCGCCATGACATAACGACTGTTGTATTCAGTCATAGTCTCCAAGATCACGCTTAGATTGGGATCGTTCTGACGCAAGTGAAAAATTGAAGTGCCGCCCATCCCATCCAGCGGTTTTAAAATAATTTCACCTTGTTCCTGCAAAAAACTGCGGATTCTGGCGGGCTCCCTGGCAACCAATGTTTCGGCGCAACACTGGGGAAACCAAGCAGTAAAAAGCTTTTCATTGGCATCCCTCAATGACTGGGGTTTGTTAACCACATAAACGCCCATGCTTTCTGCACGTTCCAGCAAATAGGTTGCATAAATATATTCCTGATCGAAAGGCGGATCCTTACGCATCATAATTACATTCAATTCATCTAAAGGGATGTCCTGTTCTGTAACAAAGTCGTACCATTTTTCTTCATTCTTCTGAACATTAATGAGACGGGTTCGGGCATAAGCCCTTCCATTTCTCATATACAAATCATTGAGTTCCATGTAATGCAGCTCCCAGCCTCGGGCTTGAGCTTCAAGTAACATTGCAAAACTGGTGTCTTTTTTAATATTGATATGGTCAATGGAATCCATGACCATGCCGAGTTTAATATGCATAATTATTTTAGGTTCAAGGTTCGAGGTTCAAGGTTCAAGGATTTAAAGGCCATGCCTTGAACCTTACGGCTTTTATCTTTTCTATTTTATAGATTCTTGTTTACCTTGAAAAGAATTTTTGGTATAAAGCACGGCTAACTTTTGAATTTAGGCACGCATTAGGGGTTAATCATGTCCAGAGTATGTCAAGTAACAGGCAAACGCCCAGTTACAGGTAATAACGTTTCACACGCAAACAACAGAACTAAAAGACGCTTTTGTCCAAATCTGCAACATCACAGATTTTGGGTAGAAAGCGAAAATCGTTGGGTTCGTCTTAGAATCTCCACCAAAGCCATGCGCATTATTGACAAAAACGGCATCGATGCTGTTCTTGCCGACTTGCGTAAAGCTGGCTATAACGCTTAAGAGGATAAAAAAAATGCGCGATAAAATCAAATTGATTTCGACTGAAGGCACAGGCCATTTTTATACAACTACAAAAAACAAACGAACCATGCCAGAGAAAATGGAGATCAAAAAATTTGATCCTGTTGTTCGTAAATATGTAATTTACAAAGAAGCCAAAATAAAATAATCCAATTTTAAAACAGCTTCTTTTGGGCTTGTGCTCTTAGAGCACAAACCCAAAATTTCATAAAATACTTTTAAAAGTTATCTTTTTATCTCTCGCGCTGACCCTGAGAAAACCTTTTTTCAAGCGCCTTTTAATTTGTCCAAAACTTGCGTTAACTTTTCCATCTGTTTGTGAAGTATTCGGTACTGCTTTTCAGCCTCTAGCTTGTCAAGCTCCAGTCGCATGCATTTATCATTAAGCTGTTGATTCGAGCCTCTAAGCGCTTCATTTTCCAGCCGAAGCACTAAAATTTTATCCTCAAGCCCGTTAGTAGGCTCTTGTTGATTACCAGAAGTCGAAATTTCCTCCGCTTCCTCATCAGAACTTTCTATTTCTTGATGAAAACTTTCCATGCCTCCTTTCAAAATCATGGCGCCAATTTTGTTCCTGAGTAACAAAAATGCGGCCGCCTCGCTGACTTTGCCATCACGACAAACAACAATAACCGGCTTATCATGACTTAGCGTCTTAAGCTGCATTCTTAAGGAAAAAAAGGGCGCGTTTATACTGCCCTCAATATGCTTAATTTCATAATCATCCTGCGAGCGAACATCCAGCAAAACCGTACCCTGCTTTAGCGCCTCTTGCATCCCAGCATAATCGATAAACTTTAAAGAAGGCTCTTTAATTAGTGATACAAATTGCTTTTTGTCCAGCCGTAATAAAACGATGTCAGTTAACGCAGTAATGGTTACGTTTCTAGGCGCACCTGAAAGCAAGGAGTCTTCACCAAAGGTATCCCCATTTGCCAGTTGAGCTAATTTAATCTCTTTGGCGTTAGGTGAGGGCTTTCGGGTTAACAGGCATTGTCCATTTTTTATCAAATAATAATAATCGCCCGTTCCACCTTGCTCCAGGAGTACCTCCCCTTTTTTAAAATAAACGGCCTCCAGGCTCATTAATATTTTTTGTAAATTAGCGGGTGGGAGACGTTGGAAAATAGGTGAGCGTAATAATGCTGTCATCCAGTCATCTGGATCGTCTTCAGTCTCGTCAATGACCATGTAGCCGCTGTCCTCTTTATCAACAAGGGGGGTAAGATTTTTAACAATATCCGCATTTAACCGTAAAAAACGCACCCTTCCGTTTGCCAAGGCATCAATTTTCCTTGGTATTTGATGTGCCAAAGCAAACTTGGCAGAATCACTATCGAAAGCAATACGCTCAACAACCAAACCTGAAGCCTGAAGGGTAATTTCTCCATTTATCAAGTAAATCAATTGAGAGGCTAGGTCACCTTTTTTGAACAAAAAATCATCGTGCAACTCCTCTACCGATACTTCAGCGCATAACGCATTAAACTGAACGCCCGACAAGGTTGCCAAAGGAATTAGTTTACGAATAACGAGCCCGTCTTCAGAGTTAACATCTACAGTCATTTGTGTATTTTAAGCAAGATAACAGTTAAATGACAGCGTTGGTTAATTTAAAAATTCACTTTAACACCTTGCATTAAAGATTTTTAATCATATATTGTGAAACTTAACCCGATTAACAATCACCGGAAAAACAATAATGAATACTAAATCAGTAAAACAACTGCTAGTTATAACTTTTTTACCTATTTATTTCTGCCTGACATCCATCTCGCAAGCAGCAAGCTTACCTGCTTATTTAGAGGGACAGCCATTACCATCTCTGGCCCCCATGCTAGAGCGTAGTATGCCGGCAGTCGTTAATATTTCAACTTCTACAAACATTCAGGTTAACGAAAACCCATTGATGCAAGATCCGGTATTTCGGCAATTTTTTAATGCACCGGGCCAATTTAGGCAGCAACAAAAAAACAGCCTGGGATCTGGCTTTATTATCGACAGTAAGCAAGGCTTGGTGATGACCAATAATCATGTCATCGATAAAGCCGATAAAATCGTGGTCACCTTGAATGATGGCCGCCAGCTTTCCGCGAAACTAATCGGCACCGATCCCGAAGCAGATGTCGCTATCATTCAGATTCTCGCAGAAAACCTAACCATGTTACCCATTGCCGACTCCAGCCAACTGAAAGTTGGTGATTTTGTTGTCGCTATTGGTAATCCGTTTGGCTTGGGACAGACTGCAACTTCGGGCATTGTCAGCGCTTTGGGACGCTCCGGTCTTGGCATTGAAGGCTACGAAGACTTTATCCAGACCGATGCTTCGATTAACCCCGGTAATTCAGGTGGCGCGCTGGTTAACTTGCGAGGCGAATTTATTGGTATGAATACCGCAATCCTGGCGCCCAACGGAGGTAATGTCGGCATCGGTTTTGCTATTCCTTCCAATATGGTGATGACCATTAAAGAATCACTGCTCAAGCACGGCGAGGTCAGGCGCGGCTTGTTAGGCGTAACCACGCAGGATCTTACGCCTGAACTGGTCAATGCCTTTAATTTAAAAAACAAACAAGGCGCTGCCATTAGCCGGATTGAAAGCAATTCACCCGCTGCAAAAGCAGGGCTTGAACCCGGAGACATTATTGTTTCAGCCAATGGCCGGCCCATTAAAAACAGTCATGACATTCGTAATATCGTTGGCCTGATGCAAATTGGCGATAATGTTGAACTGGAATATTTCCGCGACAATGAAAAAAAACAGGTGACCGCCACCATTGGTAAACAGGAATTGCCCCAACTGGCTGGGGATAAGTTGCACCATACCTTACAGGGAACCTTATTAAGCACCCCCTTAAAAAGCCAGATTGAAGGTGTTTTAATTGAAAAAATAGACACCACATCAAATGCCTGGCGTGTAGGCTTGCGTCCGGGCGACGTTATTGTATCGGCAAATCGTTATCGCGTACGTAACTTGGAGGAGTTAAAACAGATAGTCGATCCCAAGGGTGCATTACTGATTAATATCCAGAGAGGACAGGAAGGCTTCTTTGTTGTGTTAAAGTAATTAGATAAAAGGTTCAATGTACAAGGCGAGTACTTTTGAACCTTGTACATTGCAACTGAATCCTTGGACCTTCATTAAACATGACTACAGAAAAACCTTTCATCCCCTTAACCATCGCTATACTGGTCGTTTCTGATAGCCGTACTGATGTTGATGACGTTTCCGGTAAAACCCTGGTTGAACGGGCTCTTGAAGCAGGGCACCAAGTCCTTGAAAAAAAAATAGTGCCTGACGACATTTATCAAATCAGGGCAGTCGTTTCCAACTGGATTGCGAACGAGAAGGTTAATGTCGTCATCACTACCGGGGGCACGGGAGTAACGGGAAGGGATGGTACACCTGAGGCTGTTACGCCGCTGCTGGACAAGATCTTGGACGGTTTTGGCGAAATCTTCAGGATGCTGTCTTATCAGGATATTAAAACTTCTACCATCCAATCCAGAGCACTTGCCGGCGTTGCCAATGCGACCTATCTATTTTGCCTGCCAGGCTCTTCCGGTGCCTGCCGCACTGCCTGGGATGCCTTAATCAAAGATCAACTCGATCATCGCACCCGCCCCTGCAACCTAGTGCAACTGATGCCCAGACTGATGGAAAAATAATGAACATGATTTTTTTAATGCTAGGCGCCTTAAGCGCAATGCTCGGTGTCGGCATGGGTGCGTTTGGCGCTCATGGCTTAAAAACTGTCATCAGTCCGGAATTATTAACCGTCTACCAAACCGGTGTAAGCTATCAAATGTGGCATGCCTTAGGATTGATTGGCCTTGCTCTGATTCAGCCGCAAGCCCATGACTCAAAATTATTAAAATGGTCCGGCTGGTTGATGTTCGTTGGCATTTTACTTTTTTCTGGTAGCTTATACTTACTGGCTTTGCTTAATCTGAAATGGCTAGGCATGATTACCCCGATAGGTGGCGTTTGTTTTTTAATCGCCTGGTTTTTAATCACATTGTTCGCCACCCTACATATCAGACATTCTGATCACAATAACAGGAATAAATAATGCGCGACCCTAATCCTCAAACGATTTATCTAAAAGATTACACCGTACCTGACTATTTGATTCACAATGTCGCCCTAAACTTTACCTTGGATGAGGGATGCACCGTAGTTAGTTCCAGACTTACATTAAGTCGCAATCCAGCCAGCAAAACTCTAATCAACTCGCTAACTCTTGCCGGTGAAAACCTCAAGCTGCTTCGCATTAATCTGGATGACGGAACTGACTTAAGCAAAGAACAATATTTGCAAACTCAGGATTCCTTAATCATAAATAATGTTCCGCAGCAGCATGCTTTTGTATTGTGTATTGAAAACACCATCAATCCAAAAGCGAATACCGCTCTTGAGGGCTTGTATCTTTCCAATGATATGCTCTGTACCCAGTGCGAAGCGGAAGGTTTTAGAAAAATCACCTATTTTTTGGACCGCCCCGATGTTATGAGCCTGTTTACAACAACTATTACCGGCGATAAAAATCGTTATCCGGTACTCTTATCCAACGGCAACAAAATCGCACAAGGCGAACTGTCCGATAATCGCCATTGGGTAACCTGGGAAGACCCGTTTAACAAGCCCTGCTACTTGTTTGCACTGGTTGCCGGACAACTTGAATGTATAGCAGACCGTTTTACCACGCAGTCCGGTCGTGACATTGACTTGCAAATCTTTGTCGAAAAACACGATATAGACAAATGCGATCATGCCATGCAATCGCTTAAAAACTCTATGCTCTGGGATGAACAGGTTTATGGCCGCGAATATGATCTAAATTTGTACATGATCGTCGCCGTCAGTCATTTCAACATGGGAGCAATGGAAAACAAAGGCCTCAACGTATTTAATACCAAATTCGTACTGGCCCGCCCCGATACCGCGACAGACTCTGATTATGAACATATTGAAGGCGTCATAGGACATGAATATTTTCATAACTGGACTGGCAACCGAATTACTTGCCGGGATTGGTTCCAGCTCAGCCTTAAAGAAGGTTTTACGGTATTCCGCGACCAGGAGTTTACCGGCGATCGCACCTCAAAAGCCGTAAAGCGCATCGAAGATGTCAACATGCTTCGCACCCGTCAGTTTGCTGAAGACGCCGGCCCGCTGGCACATCCGATTCGTCCCGATTCCTACATGGAAATCAACAATTTTTACACCTTAACCGTCTATGAAAAAGGCGCCGAAGTGGTACGTATGATCCACACCTTGGTGGGTGCGGAAGGTTTTCGTAAAGGCAGCGATTTATATTTTGAGCGTCATGACGGGCAGGCGGTGACCTGCGACGATTTCGTCAACGCTATGGAAAGTGCCAACAATATTGATTTAGGCCAGTTCCGCCGCTGGTACGCACAAGCCGGCACGCCGGTATTAACAGTGCAGCAGCATTATGATCCATCTGCGCAAACACTGACGCTAACCTTCAGTCAAAACTGCCCACCGACGCCCGGTCAAACGCATAAAGAGCCGCTACACATTCCGGTAACCTTGGGTTTACTACATAAAGATGGCTCGGTGGCGCAGTGCAAACTGCAAGACAATGCTGCCAAAGAAGCTCAAAACCAAGTCATTTTGCAACTCACTCAATCTAAACAGGTCTTTGTTTTTGAGAATCTGGCCGAACAACCTGTGGTTTCCATACTGAGAGGTTTTTCAGCACCGGTTAAACTGGAAATGGACCGCAGCTTAGAGGAACTCGCATTTTTGTTGAGTTATGACAGTGACACTTTTAATCGCTGGGAAGCCGGACAGCAATTGGCCGGACAGGTTATTGAAGACTTGATTGACGAGGTCAAAAATGGCCGGAAAATGCAGCTTAACCCCATTATAGTCACCGCCTTTAAACAAGTGCTGGAACACCCTTGGGACGATTTATCATACTTTGCTTTACTATTAAGCCTGCCCTCTGAAAATTATCTTGCCGAGCAGATGCAGGTAGTCGACGTAGATTCGATTCATGCCGCTCGAGAGTTTCTTGTTCAGAATTTGGCTGAACAATTGCAATCTCAGTTTCAGGCTTTATACGAAAACAATCATCGAGACGAGTCAGGACAATTCGATTCCGGTGCGATTGGTCGCAGACGCATTAAAAACACTTGCCTCAGTTATTTAAGCAAACTGGAAAATAAAGATATTCAGCAATTGTCGCAACTGCAATTTAACAGCGCAAAAAACATGACTGACCAGCTTGCGGCTTTAACGGTGATTGTCAATAATCCGCATCCCGCCAGCCAGCAGTGTTTGGCCGATTTTTATCACCAATGGCGAACTGAAGCACTGGTCATCGATAAATGGTTCGCCTTGCAAGCCGCAAGCAATATGCCTGATACTTTTGCGACAGTTCAATCGCTAATGAACCACCCTGCGTTCGATTTAAAAAACCCTAACCGCGTCAGATCGTTGATTGGCGCTTTCAGTCAGGCTAATCCCCTCCATTTTCATGCAAAAAATGGTCAAGGTTATCAATTTCTTGCTGACCAGATTATTGCCCTCAACACTTTAAATCCTCAGGTTGCATCTCGTATGGTAAGCGCCTTAACATCTTGGCGCCGGCATGATATAAGCAGACAGATGTTGATGAAAGCACAGCTGGAACGCATTATAAGCACTGAAGATATTTCAAAAGATGTTTATGAAGTGGCGAGCAAGAGTCTAAATTACCAAGCTTGACAGTTGATCCGGAAAATCTGTGAATCATTTAATTCGAGACAGATAATAGCCCAAAGCCAGCTTTGGATTCCACACCAGAGTTCAAGTCTGGCTTTGAACAAAACGCGTAGAGCGAATGCGCTAGTATTGGATGTGTTATTCAATTTTCATAGCTTAGCGCGTTTTTTACCCAATTGATATTATGAACAACTCCCCAAAAAACGTCCTGATTACCGGTGCCGCAAAACGCATCGGTGCAACTTGCGCAAGGTTGCTGCACAAGGAAGGCTACAATATTTTTCTGCATTACCGCTCATCTTCAACAGAAGCAATGCAACTTTGTGACGAACTTAATCAACAGCGCGCCAATTCAGCAAAAATCATGCAGGCTAATTTACTCAACATGACTGAACTGAAGTCGCTTGCCAAAGCAGCGTGTTTGGCGTGGGGCGGTATTGATGTGCTGGTCAACAATGCCTCAGCTTTTTATCCAACAGCAATAACCGATGTGACCGAACAACAGTGGGATGAATTAATGGGCAGTAATTTGAAATCACCATTTTTTTTGGCCAAAGCCCTGGCCAAAACCTTGGCCGACAATACAGGCTGCATAATCAATATTGTCGATATTCATGCCGAACGCGGACTGAACGGTTATCCCGTTTACAGTATTGCAAAAGCCGGACTTGCAGCGATGACCAAGATTTTGGCCAAAGAATTGGGCCCCACTGTCAGAGTCAACGGCGTGGCTCCCGGCGCAATACTATGGCCGGAACAGTTGCCTGAGCAGACTCGGCAAGAAATTCTGCAACGAGTAGCCTTAAAACGTAGCGGTGAAACGATTGATATTGCCAAAGCAGTGCTTTTTTTAATCAACGATGCGAATTATATGACTGGTCAAATCCTGACTGTCGATGGTGGTCGCAGTTTATTTTGTTAAAGCCCAGGTCGGCATAATTCGCTTTTGTTTTAAATCCGTTTTGTCGAATTTTCCCCAAAGCTCTGCATAACTTAAGTGACTAACCGGATGTTTCAGGTCAGGCGCACAAGCAGCTAAAGGCTCAAGCACAAAAGCATAATGCTCAATTTCATCACGGGGTATCTGTAAGCGACCATCGTTAATGATTAAATCGCCGTATAAAATCAAATCCAAATCGAGGGTACGCGACGAAAACTTCTGGCTGTCCCGTGTACGACCATTATCCAATTCGATTTGCCTGAGCTGCCTGGCAACGTCCTTCACTTCCAAATCAGACTCAAAACCAACCACAAGATTGTAGAAAGCGTCCCCGGCAAAACCCACCGGCTCCGATTCATACACATCTGAGATTATCAATTTCCCAAAAATTCTCTCAAGCGCAATAAGGCTGGCAGGAATATGTTCGTCCTTGCCAATGTTACTCCCTATACTGATGTACCCCTTAGTCACGATGACTTAGCTCCTCGCTCAATAACAATACCCACGTCACTGGCTCCACGAATGGCGCCTTTTTTATTCAGGGATATTTTTACCCAAGGCACATTAAATTCGTTGCGTATGATATCGGCAACTTCCGAAATTAATTTTTCGACCAGTAAAAATTGACTGGCCTCGACAAAAGAAATAATTCGGTGAGAAACTGTTTTATAATCAAGTGCGTATTGAATATCGTCAGTTTCAGCCGCTTTTTGAATATCAAAAGCCATTTCAATATCAAAAATGACAGTTTGTTTGGTTACTCTCTCCCAATCATAAATGCCAATGATGGTTTGAATTTCCAGACCGCCTAAAAATATGATGTCCATTATGATTTCCGGTTATGATGCATGTTTTTTTAAAAGTCGCTTGGTTTGTGCTCCTGCATCAACCTATCGCCTGCCTATGCCACACTAATGTAGTCACTGCAGATATTGCAGGAGCAAATACCTGGCTAGGCAGTCGGTAAGTATCAAGGAAACGGTCTAAGCTTACAAGTTCAAAATGATAAAGGTTACCCAATGGTCGAATGGTTGTTTGTTCCCGCTGCTTATTTAATAGGCTCAATTTCAAGTGCTATCATAATTTGTCGCCTGATGAGCTTGCCTGATCCTCGCGAACAGGGCTCGGGTAATCCAGGCGCAACTAATGTGATGCGTATTGGTGGAAAAAAAGCGGCCGCGATTACCTTGTTGGGCGATATGCTTAAAGGTTTAATTCCGGTCTATCTCGCAAAAGCATCCGGATTGCCCGCAGAACTGGTCTCTATAACCGGCTTGGCAGCTTTTATGGGACATTTATATCCAATTTTATTCGGCTTTAAAGGTGGCAAGGGAGTCGCTACATCAGTCGGTGTTCTTCTGGGCTATTCCTGGCTCCTGGGCCTTGCCTTTATGGTGACTTGGTTTTTAATTTATAAGTTGGGCAAAATTTCGTCTCTATCGGCATTAGTTGCTTCGATCCTATCGCCTGTTTTTGCCTGGTTTATTGCGGGAAACGAAGCTTTTGTTATCGCGTCAGTCATCATGATGATTTTTTTATTATGGCGACATAAAAGCAACATTCAGCGTTTACTTGCAGGGGAAGAATAAAGGCAGTTCAAGCCCAATTACCCTATAGCCAATTGGAGATGCTCATTTCCTTGGCCGCAAGCAGCATCTCGTCGATAAAGTGCTGAGTATATAAAAGTTCGTCCTTAATTCAATTGCCAATAGGATGACTTGATTGGTGATTTAAAGTTTCGGTTGGAAATGACCCTGCTGTTTTGAAATGCACCCGGTCATTATTCGGAGCTTACTTTGCCAATCTTAAATCTGGCGCGAAACAACGCAATAATAACCACCAGCAACAACGCTCCCAGGGATGCTTCCAGAATGACGAAAGCAGCAATTTTAAAGTAGGCAAACAGTGGGTCGACAAATCTGACCAACCAGCCGCCTGCTTCATCAGCCAACGCAGCGCCGTAAGTCAAACTGCTAAGCCAGATTTTAAGCCGCACCGAGAACTCGGTCATCAGCATCAAATGAGTCAAGGTAAGCACAAGCATCCCCATCGAGAACAAATGAAAATGCGAGACTTCCAACATGCCCTGATAACTGCGAGGCTGGGTAAATTGTTGTTCGGAACCCAGATAATAGGCAATGACCGAGCCTGGCGTTAGGTTCATGTGATGAAAATACATCATGCCATTACTGACCCATAACAGGGCGATATAGACTAGAAACATTAACACCAACGTGTTTAACAAGGATTTTCGATGTTGCTCGCCGGTTACAAAATAACGCATTAATGTTTACCCTGATCCTTAACCAACACTTGATAAATTGCCATAACTTTGCGGATGCTACTGACTGCGGCACGGGTGCTCAAGGTTGCACCACTGATACCATCAACGCCTTTATTAAAATCCATCTCTGCTAGCGGCCGCTTGTATAGTTGCTCAAACCATCGCTCTGGCGGCTGATATTCTGGCGGCTCATGAAAAGCCAGCGTGGTGACATTACGCAATTCGCCCTCCGGTGTTAGTACTATCATCAGAGTTTCAGGTTTGGTTCTGACCGTGCCGGTTTCTATCGCTGCGTAACCAAGCACCTTATCCTTTTCTTTACCGACATAGAAAGTAAACAGGCCGGAATCAAGCTTGGCTTTAGCCAGTTCCTGAATTTTGGCAACTTGTAGCTCATCGGGAAATAACGATAATGATTCGACTTGGGTATCTTTGCCGAATGCCAATTCCAGCGCTTCATTTTTACTGTAAAAAATTTTCGCAAAACCAGGGGTCACGACGCTTAGCAGCAATAAAATAAGTATAAAAAAGCCCCCGGGCCTGATTGTTTTCATAATGGGTCTCGTTGTGGAAGGTATGAAATCTTTTTGATAAACATGAATAGTTTAACATCAGAAATCTAATAGATCACGGATGACAAGGATTTGACAGATAACTACTGATAATTAAATCCGCTTAAATCCTTCTCATCAGAGGCATCCGTGTTTTTTATAACTGGTCGCCCTAAATGGTGCGCGGTGCGCACCTTGAAGGCTAAAAGACGCGTATGGCACGCCTTACGCAGATTGTTTTTCGTATCTTGGTGATGAAATTTTTAACGGATAATGAACTAGAAAATAAACCCGAAGCCCAGGTTAAAGTCATCCGCCAGAGGGCCTTTTTTAGCCATGAAATTGCGATAATCCGCCTTGATCACAACATTGGGAATGGGCTTGTACTGCAAGCCAAATTGATAAATTTTCCTATCCTTGGTTTCATCGTCTGAAAAACCGACCGGCGCACTGGCTATTGTATCAAGCTGTTCATAACGGAAAAAAGGCGCGAGATATTGCGAGGTATTGGGATTAAGCAACGGCAATATGTCATAACCAACTTCGGTATACCAGCCGTAGTTTTCTTCGCCTATAGTCGGATCTTTGAGGGATTTTAACTTTCTGTAGGCACTAAGTACGTCGGCATCATCGATATGGCCCCATGAACCTAAGGTACGGAATTCCAGTCCTCGATATTTCCACTGTACATGGGCTTCATACAACTGGGTAAAGACATCGACTTGTTGATTTGCAAAAAGTTGATTTTGCCCAGAGTTACCCAAATAGGCCGAACCGCCAACGGTTAAGCCCGGCAATGCCGTGGGCGTGTAATCCAACCGTCCGACAAAAGCCAGATCTTCAGCATAGGCTTGAGCGCCTTTTTGTCTGCCCGAGCGTATGCCTGCACTACTAAAATCGGCAGCGTCCATACCATTGACAACATAAGTCGTATAAGTCAATTCAGGTGTGATTGCGCCGAACAGACCGACACCAATTTCACGCCAGGTGCTGGGAATAATCTGGCGCTCCACTTCCGGCCGGTTATTACCGAAATAAAATGGCGGTTCATGTATCTGGTTGAGAAAGCCCATGGGCAATAGAACCATACCGGCGCGAACATTAGCTATCGGATCAATAAAGAAATCCAGCGCTGCAAACTCAACCGAAACATCACCGTTGCCATTACCACTTCCTTCCACCGAACCATGTTCAAACTCAATTTCACTGTTGAACAGAATGTTATCGGTAAATTTATAGCCCACATACATAACCAAGCGCTCCAGGTCGGCGTTGTCTGGATTTATTAGCTTGTCTTGGCCTTTGTCTTTGCCGGTGTCTTTTTCCCTTCCTCCTTGGTCATCGACGCGAACCTGATAATTAGCCTCGCCATAACCGCCTATCGACAGGCCTTTACCAACCTGATAGACCTTGGATGCCGCAGGCCCCAAGCCATAAGCGCTTTTATACTGCACCTCATCGGGAATAGTCAGGTTGGTGCGTAATTTCTCAACTTCCCGGGTTAAGACATCGGTTTTACGCTCTAAAGTTTTTACTTCGTTACTGGTAGTTTTTGCGACAGCCGTAGTTTGCGCATCGGCTTTCAGTGCATCCCCAACAACAGTTTTGGCAAGAGTGGTGGCTTGCAGCGCAGATTTCATATCGTCAATCTGCTTTTGTTGTGCCTGGATGATTTTCCACATATCGTCCATAGTCTGTGGTTTCTCCAGGGCATTAACAGATAAACTTATAGCGGCTAGCACTAACAACAAGCCACCTTTCAATATGTGTTTGTTTTCTTTCATAGTTACACTCTTTCAAAAATAAATTAAGTTAAAGCAGTATAGGGAAAATAACCCCTAAATGCAATTCATTCTTATTTGAAGAAAATTTTAGGGTTTTATAGCTTTATGTTTTTTTGATACTTGACTCCAAAATAAGTGCTTTGATCGCTATTTCTTGGCTCATAATGCTTGCGCATAATTTGAATTGATTAACAGCTCTTTGTAAATTCTGTTCGGGCTCTACAACTTTAAAATACCGATTACCTTCGAGATAATCGGTATAAAAACGAAGACCCAGTTCAAAGGGAATCAGCCGAATAGCTGCGTACAAATAACGATAATCGTGCTCGCTAAAAAAAACATCCGCTTCAGACAGATAACTTTTCAACAACACGGCACAAATTTCAAGATTAAAGCTGACAACAGGATCACTCTCGAAACAACAGGAACGTAGACAATCACCAATATCATAATGAATCAGGCCTGGCTTTACTGTATCCAGATCGATAATGCTGATGATGTTGCGAGTCTGTTTATCAAACAGAAAATTGTTTAGCTTGGGGTCGCCATGAATAACTCTTAAAGACAGGAAACCCTGGTTAATTGCGAATTCCAGATCATCTGTAATGTGTCCAAACCGACTAATAAAGTCGGCGCAAAAGGTGTTTGGTGTTTGGGTTAAATTGAGTAAAACCTGGTGATAATATTTTAAATAGTTCGGCGTAATATGAAAACCGGGCAAGGTATCATGCAATAGCGAAGGCTCAAGATCACTAACCAAACGATGAAAATGCCCTAGCGCAAAGCCGACTTGCTCAGCATTTTTAATAGAACCCATTGTTTCAAGGCTTTCGCTTTCGGGAATATAGCTGATAGCTCGCCAGCAATCGCCGTTTTCAGACTGATAAAACGACTCATTAGTGAGCGTGTTTAAAAGCCCGGGGATTTGCAATTTTACTGACTTACTATCTTTTCGTGCAATATGTTCAGTAAGCGTACTTAGGTTCGCCATGATTTTCTCCGGCCGGGGGAAAACCGTGCGATTTATACGCTGCAAAACAAAGGACAAGGAAGTCGAATCAACCCGATAAGTATCATTGATCAGACCTTGACCGAGCGGGGTTATGTGAGTAACCCCGTTGATAAACTGGCTAGCAATAGAAAATAGTGTATTCATCAAATGGGTGTGGTCAATACAACCGCCAGAGATAATCCCTATGGATGTAATAATGCGGTTAAATGCCTTAAAGCCTGGCCGCGATGACTTAACGAATTTTTAACTTCAGCACTTAATTCTGCCGAGGCACAGTTCTGCTCAGGCACCCAGAACACTGGATCATAACCAAAACCGTTTTCACCAATAGGCTGTTTTAAAATCTGGCCCTCCCAAACACCTTGGGCAATCACCGGGCAAGGATCATTGGCATGCTCAATGTACACCATGACACAAACAAACCGGGCTGTCCGAAGGTGCTCAGGAACGCCTGCCAATTCATAAAGCAGCTTGTCAATATTTTCCTGATCGGTAGCGCCCAGACCTGAATATCTGGCCGATATCACACCTGGCGCACCGTGCAGAGCATCCACGACCAGACCGGAATCATCCGCGATTGCTGGCAAATTGCAACGTAACGATGCATTTCGAGCTTTTAAAATGGCATTTTCTACAAACGAAATGCCGGTTTCCTCGCACTCAACCACATTAAAAGTGGACTGTAAAACAATGGGATGTTCTGCAAGAATGGCCTGAATTTCCTTGATTTTGCCCGCATTACCACTGGCCAATACGACTTCGGATTTGTGCTGGAAACTTGAATATGTCATTGATTTGCTAGGGCTATACGTTGTTTTTCGAGTAAGTCCTTGATGCCTGCGCTTGCAAGCTCCAGCATTGCGTCCAGCTCTTCTTTCCTGAAAGCATGACCTTCAGCAGTACCTTGTACTTCAATAAATGCAGCCGCATCATTCATGACGACATTCATATCGGTTTCAGCGTTACTATCTTCGGCATAATCCAGATCAAGCACTGGCACGCCGTTATAAATACCCACAGAAACGGAGGCAACTTGTCCATGTAACGGATTAGTCTTGATTTGTTTACGCTTAAGCATTTTTTGAATAGCCAAAGACATGGCAACAAAACCACCAGTAATCGATGCGGTTCGAGTACCGCCATCAGCTTGCAATACATCGCAATCGATCATGATCGTATGCTCACCCAAGGCTTTTAAATCAATTGCAGCCCTTAAGGAACGACCTATCAAGCGTTGAATCTCCAGGGTTCTCCCCCCCTGTTTGCCATGACTGGCCTCACGTCCCATCCGGGTATGAGTAGAGCGAGGTAGCATTCCATATTCTGCGGTAATCCAGCCCTCACCTTTACCTTTAAGAAAGCGGGGAACACTTCTGTCAACACTGGCGGTGCAAAGCACTCGAGTGTCACCAAATTCAACCAGAACTGAGCCTTCTGCATGTTTGGTGTAACCGCAGGTAAATTTTATCTCTCTTAGTTGATCGGGATTGCGTCCGCTAGGTCTCATAGTTGTTCCGCTGAATTGAAAAACCGTACAGTATACCTGAATGACTTCTCCGATGATTGTTCAATTGCGAATTAATCACTCGTCATCAAATACCTTGAGTAATTCGGCAACCGATTGCGGGCGATCTTCGGGTTGCAACGCCATTGCCCAATCAATGGCATTTAAGAGATATTCCGGATATTTTTTTTTAAACGCCTTTACAGCAGGGATTAGCGTATCTTCTAAGGCTCTATCCTGGGCAGGAACAGGAATTTTATTATCTAAACAGGTTCGCATACTTGCACCCACGGCATAAATATCCGTCCAAGGGCCAAGCTGAGCATTCAGATTATGTTGTTCTATCGGTGAATAGCCTTTAGTTAAAACTTTACTTTGTTTGCCTAAATGGGATTTCGGGAAACTTTGAATCGCGCCAAAATCCAGAAGTAACGCTTCATTACCAGGTCGCACCAGGATATTGGAAGGTTTAATGTCAAGATGAACAAAATGCTGATTATGAATATGTCCAAGTCCGGCCAATAAGGTTTTAAATAGGGTCAATAGTAACTCTTCAGACACAGGCAGTAATTTATTGCTCAGTAGCTTATTCAAGGTCACGCCATAATCATAGGTCATCACCATATAAACAGTCGAATTGGCCTTAAAAAAACCGATTACCTCGACAATATTAGGATGTTTTAGCTTTGATAAGACTTTCGCTTCCTCAAAGAACAGCACTCGTCCCCGTTTAAAAAAAGTCTCGGCCTCTTCACTGTTCGCTACTACCTGATTGTTCCAGGTGCGATGGGCAAATTTGCGGGGCAGATATTCTTTTATTGCAACTTGAACCTGATCTGCTATTTGCCTTGCCAAATATACCGAACTAAAACCGCCGTGCGCCAACTCCCTCTCAATCACATACTGGTCTATAATGGTGCCAGTTTGCAGGTAGTTCCACTGTTTGGGATAGGTTTGCGGATCGTAATATTCAGGCATTATCTTGATATATTTATACTAAAAACCCATCAATTATAGATTAAAGGTGAAAAATGATTAAAAGCATGACCGCATTTGCAGTCAACGAAGTTGAACTGGGTGAGTTAACCTTAAGCTGTGAATTGCGGACAGTTAATCATCGTTACTGTGATATTAGCTTAAGATTACCCGATCGTCTCCGTTTTGTTGAAGCCGATCTACGAACCGCTATTACTGATAAGATTAATAGAGGCAAAGTAGAGCTATCGTTAAATTATAAAAAGCAGGCTAAAAACGGAGCCAGTTTTAGTGTCAACAAGGATGCCGTAGCTTCGTTGCTTGCCGCTGCGAATGGCATAGAGCAGCAAATGCAAGGCTGCCGGTCATTTTCAGCATTGGATGTACTTGCGTTCCCTGGCATTCAACAGGAACCCGATATTGACAAAGTTCAACTTAATGATGCACTCATTACTCTCGTTAATCAAACGCTGACGCAACTGTTGGAGGCGCGAGAAAGAGAAGGAACCCAACTTAAATTATTGATCGAAGAGCGTTGCACAAAGATGCTGGGCTTTGTAGTATTAGCCGGTAAACGCATGCCCGAGGTGCTTTTGTTAATTCGCAATAAATTAATAGCACGCATTACTGAACTGGTAGCACAACCTGATTTTGACCGCTTGGAACAGGAACTTGTTTTACTAACTCAAAAACTGGACATCACAGAAGAGCTTGACCGGCTAGAAACACATATCAAAGAAGTATTGCGGGTTGTTAAACAAAACGTCCCCGTTGGCAGGCGTCTAGATTTTTTAATGCAAGAACTAAACCGTGAAGCCAACACCTTAGGTTCTAAGTCTACAGACAAAGAAATGACCCAAATAGCAATCGAACTTAAGGTGTTAATTGAGCAAATGCGCGAACAGATACAAAATATTGAATGATGTTTCAGGCTGTCCCAGCCCGTCCCGACAAACCAC
Source organism: Methylococcaceae bacterium (assembly GCA_947505055.1). The sequence continues at coordinate 24,498 of CANNLO010000012.1, forward strand.
TAAAGGCCGCTATAATAGCGGCTTTTTTGTGTCTAGCAGTTTCATCAAGTCCCACACCAACTCACAATAAAGGTGTACCAATAGGTGTACCAAGTGCATAATTATCGAGAATTTGGTGGTACATACTTCAACGAGGGCACACCGTGGCTAAACTAACAGATATACAAATAAAAGCGTGGATAAGAAATGGTGAGTATTTTGAAGGACGAAGCGATGGTGACGGCCTTTATATAAGCTATCGAGAAAACTTTGCAATTCCTATCTGGCGGTTTCGTTACAAAATAAAAGGCGCATCAAGAATGATGACTATTGGCAGCTATTCCGACCTATCCCTTTCCGATGCCAGAAAAACGGCTAAAGAGTTACGAGCAAGAGTTGCCTTAGGTTATGACGTAGCAACTGAAAAACAGGAGCGTAAAGCAGAGGCAACCGGTAAGATTGAAGCCAAGAAAAACGCTTTTACCACCGGCGACTTAGCTGATGAGTTTTTCGCCAAAAATATACTTGGCCGCTGGAAGCATCCCAATATTGTTAGGTCAAGAATAGAAAAAGACATTAAGCCCAACATCGGCAAAATGCCTATTGATCAGGTTAAGCCGATGCACATAGCAAAAATGCTGGATAGCATTAACGAGCGTGGAGCGCCTACCGTATCAACTAATGTTCTTAGATGGACAAAGAAAATATTTGATTATGCAATCAAGCGCCACCTAATCGAGTTTAACCCCGCCTCAGCTTTTGACTTGTCTGATGCTGGCGGTAAACAAGAAGCCCGCACCCGCGCTTTATCGCATGACGAACTGGTAAAATTGTTTGATGCTATGCGGAAAACAAAAGGTTTTTCTTCAATCAATACTCTGACTATTAGCCTATTGTTAATGCTTGGCGTTAGAAAAGGAGAGTTGGTTACTGCAAAAATATCGGCTTTTGACTTGGAAGCCGCAACTTGGAAATTAACCACATTCGACACAAAAACCAGCGCCGAAATTATCATCCCTTTACCAGAACAGGCAGTTGAGGCGTTACGTAATTTAGTCCGATTATCTGATGGTAGCGATTACCTGTTACCTGCGAGGCAATATCAGGATAGACGCTTGCCTCACATTCATGAGAATACTTTAAACGTGGCACTGTCTAAGGTTAAGGCCAACATGATCGGCGTGGAGCCTTTTACGATTCATGACTTCAGGCGCACAGCAAGAACCCATTTGGCCGGTCTTGGTGTTGAATCACATATTGCTGAAAGATGCCTCAATCACAAAATAAAAGGTATTGAGGGGATTTATAACCGGCATGATTATTTTGAGGAACGTAAAACCGCATTGCAAAAACTGGCTAATTACCTTGAGGCTTGCGAAGCTGGCAAGGATTGGAACGTAACGCCAATAAGAAAAGCAGTATAATCAAATTTAACCGGATAGCCTTAGCGGGCGATAAGTGGGACTCGTTACCCTACTTCCGGTTAATCCCATCGTAACGATTACACTTTAACGAGGTGTTTATTTTGGCTAACCTGTCATTCAATTTTAAGAATTACATCAATCTGCATGCAGATGAATGGAGCGCAATAGATGACTTCATGGACCGGAACGACTCAACTGCATTATCTGTCATCATTCAACATAACCATGAAATTACATTCCATATGAGGCGCTTCATTGCCGACCTTGTGACCGGAAAACTAAAACGCGACCCCAATAAAAAAGCATCTACCTTTAGACGTGACTATGAAATTTATCAGGAAATTGACAGCTTGATAAATGAGGCGGTTAAAAAAAATGAAAAGTGTACATTAATATCCCGTAAAGAATTGATCGCAGCTAGGATGTTTTTAACCGTTGATGCAGTTGATAAGATGTATCGCCGAGGGAAAAGAGCATGGGAAGAATACCGAGATGTTGAAAATCATGAATGTAATGAGCTGACTATAGAGTTAGATCGGGAAGCCAGGCAAGCTGAACAAGACGCTTATATTGAATGGATGGAGAGCATGGAAAATCTAAACTAGGTTTTTCAATAGAGTAAATTGTAAGTCATCATTAAAGTGTAGCCATAGGCCGAAGCAATCCCGCATAGGCGCTAACCTGAACAGGAAAGCACATGGCTATGACCAGCGCAATTTTACCCGTAATCAATCCACTTTTACGCCGTCCCATTATTGAACAGGTAACCGGCGACAGCAGATCAACCATATACCGCAAAATCGGAAAAGGCTTATTCACTAAGCCGGTTCAAATTGGCGGTGATCGTGTTGCGTGGCCTCAAAATGAAATAGTAGCCATTAACGCCGCCCGCATTGCTGGCAAGTCTGATGCTGAAATTATGGCATTGGTTATTGAACTTGAAGCAGAGAGGATAAATCTATAATGGCAGAGGGCATAAAAAAGGCCGCTATCTGTCCGACCAGCGCAGCGACCCACTACCAAAACTTTCACATTCATTTTACATCAACTGCCCAACGGGTAAAGGCCAAACTTAGCAAAATTTTAGCATGGCTATCTGTTGTAGGGGGTTCGATATGTTAAGGCAAGTCGACATTACATTTTTAGCAAAACTCAACCACCCGACAAATTTTAAGGCTCACTCTTTAATATCGGCATTGGATGAAATAGCCAGTGATAAACACGCCTCAGAAATAAATAGACTTAGATTACTTGATCTTGATGAGTACAAGGAACAGAAGAAAAAATTACCGGCATTTTGTTTTAATGGAACCTTTAACGACAAGCTGGCAAACCCTAACTTCAAGCAATCCAGCGAGCTATTTAGTTTTGATATTGATGGATTAAGCGCGGCAACGATTGAAGCAGATAAAGCAAAAATTGCATCAATACCAAGTACGGTTTTCTGTTTTGTCAGTCCAAGCGGAAAAGGCTTAAAAGGTGCATTACGCATTGCACCCGATACAATCAAATCTGATGCGGATTTTAAGCGCGTATATCCTCAAGTTGAGGCGATGTTTGCAAAAGCTGGCTTCAAGCTGGATAAAGCATGTAAAGACGTTAGACGAATCTGTTTTGTTAGTCATGACGCGAAACTATACAGTAATTATGATGCAGAAATATATTCGGTATCTGCCCCGCTTCAAACAAAACAGGAACCAGCAAAACCACCTGCAAAGATAAAGCAACAATCAATTAACTTTAGCAACGAGTCATTTTGTATTGATCAGTGCACAAGTATTTTACAAAATTCCAGTGCCGGCAATCGACACGATGCAAGGCTTAAAGCAGGTATGCTGGCGGGCGGTTTTATAGCCGCCGGTCAAGTCGATGAGCAAAAACTAACTGATATTTTATTGTGTGCTTCTGATGGCATATCACAAGGCGGCATGACCACAGCCTCAGAAAGAAAAACTATTTTTGAGGCCATTAATAAAGGCAAGTTAAGCCCCGTGGATAAACAACCGACTTATTCCGTAGAAATGGATTTTGAGGCAATGCTCACTAATCAGAAGCACAGAAAAGAGCCAAGCAACCAAAATACCGACCAGAACAGCGCCACAAGCGATTTTAGCGAAGAATCAGAGGGTAAGTCGCCCTTTAAGCGTGTAAGCCTTGCTGATGCCCTCAGTAACCCACCTGAACAACAGCGTTATATTTGGGGTGAACGTATTCCCGCCGATGAATTAACGCTTTTGGCTGCGCATGGGGGAACAGGAAAAAGCTTGTTTGCCTTGCAACTTGGAGCGCATACATCAACCGGTAATCTGTTTTTGGGGCTGGCGACTGAACAGGTTAAGACGCTGTTTTTTAGTGCTGAAGATGCCACTAACACCATACGCCGCCGTATTGGTGCAATCTGTAAAGCCGATGCTTTAGACCTTGCTCAGGTTGCAGAAAACTTGATTGTATTGGATGCCACAGAAACACCTTGTTTGTTTCATGAGGTGAGCGACAAAGGCGTTAGGCGCGGCGAAATCACACGATATTATTCAGAGTTAAAAACGATAATTTTTGAGGAGGGAATAAAGTTTTTGATCGTGGACAATGCCAGCGATACGTTTGGCGCTAACCCCATTGATCGGCAAGCCGTAACTAAATTTATCAGGGCATTGGTGGGACTTGTGAGAAATGCGGGCGGTGCAGTGTTGCTGTTGTCGCATGTGAATAAAAACACGTCTAAGGCTGGAAAAAATCAATCTGATACAGAGGGCTATGCTGATAGCGCGGCATGGCATAACGCCGCACGTAGCCGGTTATTTTTAAACGCTATTGATGAGCTTGGCAATCTGTCATTAACCCATCAAAAAAACAACCTTGGAACAAAACAGCCGGTTTTGAATATTGCCTTTCGTGATGAGGGTTCGAGCTTATACGCCGCCGATTCTGATCAGTTAATCGAAGCGGGAGCTGGTAAAGCGTTAGTAACTTCCATGATGCGTAACCTACACAAAAAACCCATACTCAAGTTAATCCATGAGTTTTATTGCCGTGAGGAATGGATAAGTCCATCACCAAACAGCGCCCAAACTAACGCTTTCGCTTTGCTAAAGAATGAAGCTGACTTCCCACTCAGTACAAAACACGCTGATAAAGCGGAGTGCCTTACAATCGTGAGGGAGTTGGAGCGTGATAGTTTTTTGATAAAAGAAACTTATAAAAAACTTGATCGGCATGACGGGCAGCGGTGGGCGTTGACTGATGCAGGATTGACTTTTATTGATGAGCCGCTACCAGATCGCATAACTGTTGAAACGCTAGAACCGGCTGAACTGATACCTGATGAAAATATTGAAATCTTGTAGTTATGCGGGAGGTGCGGGAGGTTGCGGGAGCTTATTATTTTTCTTAACTTAACGCACTTCCCGCACCCGTTCGCCGACCCTGCGGGAGGTTCGTGCGGGAGCACCTCAGGGGGTATGGGGGGGGACGCGCCGCCGCACACTTCCTAAATAGTGCCCGCCACAAAATCACATGATTACCTGCAACCTACCCGTAATTAAATATCAAAGTTGGGAACTTCCCGCACTTTCAAACAGGAAATATAAAAAATGACTAATGAAAACGACAGCGAAAAAACAATCTTTTCCAGACTTCAAGAACTTCAGCAACAGGCGGAATCTCAGCCGTTAACGTGGAATCCAAAAAAGGGCGATTATCTTATAGGGACTTTCAAGTCTTACGGGCGCAACGAAGAAAACCGTTTCACACATATTGTTATTGAAGATCAGAAGAAAATTCCCCATCGTGTCAGTGTTGACGCTGGACGGACTAAACAGCTTTTAGAAGCTAAAGTAACAAAAGGCGATTTAATCTCAATTCAGTTTTTAGGAAAGGAGAGGAATTATTATGGCCGTAATTCAGAAGTTTTTAATTGGATAATCGACAAAGCATAACCAGTTGGGGCGGTCATCAGATCATGACTGCCCTGTTATCTAAAGTAGATAACAGTAGATAAAAGTAGATATGCAAATGAATGATGACGATACGTATTTTAACCAGTCAGCAGAGAGCCTGGCACTGTTTACCCTGTTTGATGCCGTACCGGATTATTGCCTTACGCAGAAATTCTGGGAGCAGATCGGGAAGGGGTTAATTAACCAAAAGAACGGTTTGTCGCAGCACTAAGCTGTAAGCCTTGGTATTCGTGATGTACAGCCGAAATATCGTTTTCAAAACTGGCGGCAATATTTTTCGTAACTGATTGAATATTAACAAACTACACCTTATTGAAAAATTCATAACTTTAGCGCATTGATTTTAAAGGACAAAGTCACCGGACACCTTTTTGATTGGCCGCCAAGATGCGATAAACAGTGGCCTCCCCGATATTAAGTTGACGGGCAATATGCGCTTTTGCCATACCTTGCCCTGCAAGGTAAACCACTTCTTTGCGCAGATTGGCGGCCAAGGGTTTCCGGCCTTTGTACTTGCCGGCTGCCTTGGCTTTGGCAACGCCTTCTTTCTGCCGTTCCAGCATCATTTCCCGTTCGAATTGGGCAACACCGCCCAGAACGGTCAGCATGAGCTTGCCGGTCGGGGTCTGCGTGTCCATTCCAAGGTTTAGGATACGTAAGCCCACCGCTTTTTGATCCAATGCCTGGATAATAGACATCAAATCCGCAACTGACCGGGCCAACCGATCAAGCTTGGTGGTCACCAGCACGTCACCTTCCCGGACAAATTCCAATGCCGCCTCAAGTTGTTTGCGGATGGCAACCGATGATACCTGTTCTTGAAAGATTTTTTGGCAATGGACGGCTTCCAGTTCCCTGAGCTGGGATTCAAGCCCGGCAATTTGTTCGGCAGTGGAGGTTCTGGCGTATCCGATGATCACTTTCCGCTCACAGGAGTCTTAGAGGTTGTGATAGAGTGCCGATCATAAAACAAAACTGACTCTATTGATAGGCTTTTAGGGCATCCCCCCATCTATCACTGGGCCAAGGGCTATTGGTAGTCCAACCGGCCAGCCCACCTAAATTCCGCAGACCTGACAACCCGCACTCTCCATTAAAAAATCCCCATGGCACGACTGACCATTTTGACCCCGGAAGAAATCAACACCCTGTATGCGCTACCCTCGCTGGATGATGAGGAACGTGCCTTCCTTTTTACCCTTGAAGTGGATGACAGGGCAATCATCGACGGCTTTGGCGGTGACACCGCCCGCAAGGTGAATTACATCCTACAACTGGGCTATTGCCGTGCCACCCATAATTTTTTTACCTTCAGCATCCAGCAGGTTAAGCCGGATGTTGATTTCATCATGCGCGAATATTTTCCGGATGAAGCCTACCCTAAAAAGCAATTGCCGAAAAACCTCCATTACCGTAACCGCTGTGTGGTGATGGACAGGATTGGCCTGCAAGAGGCCGATGCCGGTTTTCAGGACAAGCTGGCCAAGGAGGCGAAGGTACTGGCCAAGCGCCACGTTCTGTCCCGCTTTGTGTTGGAAGGGTTGCTGTCCTACTGCCAGCAACAGCAGGTTATCAGGCCGGCTTATTCCAGTTTACAAGATATTGTTTCGATGGCGCTACAGGAAGAACGCAGGCGTTTGACCAACAAGCTCTACACCGATGCCGACAAAGGGTTGCGCTCACAATTGGACAAGCTGCTGAACAATGATGAGCTGTTTCATAACCTCACGCTGCTGAAAAAAGACCAGAAGAATTTCAGCACCACCGAAATCAAAAAAAGCGTGGCCAAACAGCAACTGGTCATCGGCATTTACGAAAAATCCAAGTTGTTGATGCCCAAGCTGGGTATCTCGGAGCAAAATATTATTTACTACGCCAACCTGGCGGAGTTCTACAGCATCCAGAAACTCAGGCGCATGGCCGACAAGAATCTGGTGCGGCTTTATCTGCTGTGCTACGCACACCGCCGCCTGCTTAAAATCAATGACCACCTAGTGGCCAGCCTGATACAGAAAATGGATAAATATGCCGATGGCGCTGACGAGCACCAGCGCTCAAAAATCGAGCTGACCGAAAGCGTGGACAAACAACTTAGGCTCCAGGCCTATCAGGTCATGGCCATTAATATCGATGACCGCATACCGGACGGGCACATCAGGGAAAAGGTTTTTGAGCTGATCCCCAAGGCCGATTACCAGCAGTTCCTCAAGGCATTCAAAAAGCCCAACTTCGACCGTGATTTTTACCGATGGGAATATTATGGTCAGCTGGCACTGACTATCAAAAAGAATGTCCGCCCACTGTTCAAGGTGCTGGAATTTTCTTGCACCGATGACAAACTGGCCAAGGCCGTGATATTCCTAAGGCAGCACCTGAATGCCGGCAAGCCGTTCAAAGATTATGACTATCAGGATGTCCCTCTGGATTTTTTCCCGAAAGCACTGAAAAAACACCTGACCTATAAAGTGCAGGTTGACGGCCAGACCGTCAAAAAAGTGGATGGCGACCGTTTTGAAACCATGGTTTACTACCAGCTTAAAAGTGGCATGGCCAACACCACGGTGTTCATCAAAGACAGCCATTGCTACCGTGCCCTAGAGGATGAACTGATTGGCATTGATGACTGGAACCAGAACAAGCAGGCCATTTTAAAGCAGCTTAACATGCCGTTGCTGACCCTAGATATTGTGGAATTGCTGGGGCAGCTGGAAACCAGTATTCAGGCCAAATATACCTTGGTTAACCAGCGCATCGAAAACGGCGAAAACACCAGCCTGAAAATAAAAACCAACAAGCAGGGCGAACAGGTCAAGTGGACGCTGCCCTATAGCCGTCTTGATGACGGCATGAACAACCCGTTTTATGAAAAGCTGCACGTCTCAAGCATTGGCGATATCCTAAAGTTTTCAGCAGATGCCACCGGATTCATGAAGGCATTTTCGCACCTACAGCCCAAGTACGCGAAACTAACGCCCGACCCCGAGGTTATCCATGCCTGCATTATTGCCAACGCCACCGGTATCGAAACCAAAAAGATGAAGGAGATCAGTGATGTGAAAGAGAGCGATTTGGATCGGGTCAACAAAAACCATATCCGCTATCAAACCCTGTGTGCGGCCAATGATATGATCATGAACCATACTGCAAAACTGCCGATTTTTGCCGAGTATAATCTGTCTGATTACGGTGTCCATGCCAGTGTAGACGGGCAAAAATTAACCACCCGATACCACACGATCAAGTCTCGCTATTCAAAAAAATATTTTGGCCTGCTGAAAGGTGTTGTCCTATTTTCGCTCAACGCCAACCATCTGCCCCTATGCCTGAAGGTCATCGGTGCCAACCAGCACGAAAGCCATTTCTTGCTGGATATTGTGGAAAGCAACACCTCGGACATTGAAATCATCGCCGTTTCCGGCGACATGCACAGCATTAACCGCGTCAACTTTGCCCTGATGTATCTGTTTGGTTATCGGTTTATGCCGCGTTTTACCCAGTTGTGGGAAAAGTCAGGCCATAGCCTGGTGTGTTTTGACGGGCTTGAAAACCATGCCAAGCACCTCATTAAGCCCAGCAAGAAGGCCAGTGTAGATCTCATTATTAAGGAATGGGACAAGGTTCTAAGAATATTAGCCTCGCTGGCCCTCAAAAAGACAACGCAAAGCCAGATTGTTGCCAAGCTGTCGTCTTACAAAAAGACCACCCCGACCTTGAAGGCGCTGATTGCTTTCGATGAGATCATCATGACCGATTACTTACTGG
>CANNLO010000013.1 GCA_947505055.1 Methylococcaceae bacterium
CAAGCAAAAGCGGTATTGCAAGATATTGCCAGCTATGAAGCGACTCAAGACAGTCTCGCGTTATTAAAAATATTGGCAATGAGTTCAAAATCCAAGCAGGAAGGGAAAAGCAAACCTATTAAAACTGCGTTTGAAGATATTAGAAAAAGTATAGCCGAAGCAGAATAATGACTTACAACATCAATATTCTCGAACAGGCAGAACAGGACATTAAAGACATTTACTATTATATTGCTTATAACGATAGCAAGGAAAAAGCATTAACATTAATTGATGAACTGGAAAGCACTTGTTTCAAGTTAGAAAACCTCCCTGAGCGAGGCAGGGTTCAGCATGAGTTAAAGGAAATAGGTATTATCGACTATTTACACGTCATCTGTTTTAGTTACCGAATTATTTGCCAAATTGAGCAGCAACAGGTTTTTATACATGCCGTTTTAGATGGTAGACGTGACATGCCTTCGCTACTGGAAAGACGATTTTTAAGAAGACAAAACTAACCTCATCTCATTTTTCATTTGACCCCATTTTTTGTTATTAAAATATTATTTGGCTCATTTATTGCTAATTTTTAACACAGGAACTCAGCCTCAAGCTTTCTTGATGAGAAAAAACCCAAAGGACTACCGGTATGTCATTGAGTGTAAATACAAATTTAATGTCTATAGCTGCTCAACGAGCAATAAGCATCAATGAAAATAGTCAAAAAATTGCCGCTGCACGCTTATCTTCAGGACAGCGCATCAATAGTGCAGCCGATGATTCTGCTGGATTAGCAATAGCTGACAGGATGACCGCACAGCTTAATGGAACAAACATGGCAATTCGAAATGCTAATGATGGCATCTCGCTAATGCAAATTGCTGATGGCGCAACTGGCAGTATAACTGATAATTTACAACGCATTAGAGAATTGGCTGTGCAGGCAGCCAACGGAACATATTCAGATACAGATCGCGAGGCTATGCAAGCAGAAGTGAGTCAATTATTTGCCGGTAGTTTTGCAATCCAAGATCAAACAAATTTTAATGGCACCTCATTATTTGACGGCAATTACATAAATAAAGCATTTCAAATTGGCGCAAATGCGGGCGATACAATTCCAGTTTCTTTACCACAATTATTTCAATCCGAATCAGTAACAACTCCCGGCTATACAATCCCTGGTGTCACAACGACAACGATAGGACCAATAATAACGACAACAAATGTTACAACGACAACAACCGTACCAACTTCGCATGTGTTGAATATTCAATTTTCACCAGGGTTCCTTACAGCACCTGTAAATTCAGCAATTTTGACAAATGATCTCACTCTAAATGGAATACCTATTCAACCATCGGTTGCAGGATCTCAACCTGGACAAACGGCTGATAGTGCATGGGCTATTGAACAAGCTATTATCAATTCTAATGTTCCAGGCGTAATTGTCATGCCAATAACTACTGACACCTCAATGGGAAGTTTATTTGTACTTGATTCAGCGCCTAGCAGTACGATTCCTGCGGGCGGGATTACTATCAATGGCTCTCCATTACCCCAAATATCAAGTAAAAATATGTTGGATATGATTGACCAGACCATGGCACAAATAAATTTGCTAACTACAACAACTGGCGTAACAGCAATAATAGATTCATTTTCAGCTCCAAAGTATCAACTTTATTTGCAAGCGTCAGACAGTAGAAATATTGTCATTCAAGAGTCCGTACCCGGATTTGCTGGACAAGCAGGACTGGCTCCTATTGGAACCACAAGAACCGTATTGTACATTGGCACATCAGATGCCCCTTCCCCGTTGGGCGACTTGGTAATTGCGGGCAACAATCCAATGAAAGCTGGATTGACTGCTGGAACGGTACCCGCAGACACACAAGGCCCGCCGTTAACAACAACGACTACAACTCCAGTAACCACCACCACGATGGGACCAATAACAACCACATCTCCAGCAACAGTTATGCCTCCAATTACAACAGCTGCAGAGCCTAGCAACGATGTTTTAACGCAAGCCAATGCGCAGTTGATGCTGTCTTACATTGATGCAAAAATAAATTCCATTAGCACAGTGAGAGGCTACACTGGAGCAATATCCAATCGTTTCTCGTCAATCACTTCAAACCTTGCAAATTATGGTATAAACATAAGCTCGTCCAGATCAAAGATTGTAGATGCCGATTACGCTCAAGAATCATCTGCATTAACAAGAGCACAAATATTGGCCCAAGCTGGCCTTGCAATGCTCGCTCAAGCTAATTCCCAGCCTAATAACATACTCAGCTTATTAAAAACTTAGGGGTATAGGCGTTAAAAAAGTTTTGCTTATAATTGGATGGTTTAGCTGGGATTTAAGGTGGGATACTTCGGTTGAGGCGGTTAAATTTCCTATCCGTACCACGAAGACACGAAGAGCACAAAAAAATGGCAAAAATAGTGTGGTCTTAGCGTCAAAAAAAACCTGGAGAGTATCCAGGTTTTTTTTGACTTGCTTTGTATTGAAAAAATAATGACTAAGCCATCTTTTTTCTGCGACCGACTGTGAGTAGCCCTAAACCACTGGCAAACAACCAAACTGCGGCAGGTACGGGTACTGAAGAAACAGGGGATGCGGAATAACTGTAATTTGTTACACCCTGTACAGAAGGCATGTTGGTATTCAGAAATAAAGAATTAGCATAAAAGTATAAATTAAAATTATAGCCAGAATCAGTGCCGTGAGCACTAACTCCACGATAACTCCAACCTCCGGCAGTGGCAAGTGTGCTAGGGTCAAATAGATTGTCATTCGGACCAACAACTGGGAAACCACCTGGGGCAATCAGGGTAAGGACATCTGTATCAGCTGTACCGTTGAAGTTAGTAATGACAGTAGTGCCTGTGTCATCGGCGGTAAAATTTAAATTAAAGTGTACGCCATTAATGCTATCAAACTGCTCGTTGTAATTGAATAATGCTGCATTTGCAGAAATAGCCGGGGTTAACACCGCAACAGCTGCTATAACACGAAATAAAGAGATTTTTTTCATAAAATTAACGCCTAAAATAAAAGAAGAGGTAATAAAAGAAACAAAATGAAATTAAAAACTATCTGCCAAAATTACGATAAATTGCAACCCGGCTAACCTTATTTAAAGATCCCGTGGTTTTCCGTCCTTTTTTCTCAAAAAGTTTGGCTTTATCGATCCTTTAATCATGCGCACTTGGATAAGTTTGACACGACTTTGCAATAGCTTAAATCTTAGCTGGGGTGAATATAACGCAATCTGTTGTTTCTACAAATTACAGTTTAATGACATGTAACTGAAGTTTCCCAGTTTTTCAGGAGCAAGAAATTTAGAAAACGAAAAAATAGTGAAAAAATTTTCGAAAATTTTTGCCACTCTTAATGCGCGTTAATTGATCCTTATGTAACTCGATTATTCTTTATAAACAACAACTTATAACTGCTTGGCGCCTTATTTTACTGTATAATAATAACTTATAAGGAAAAATGGGGACGGAGCCCGATTATGCATTTTGACAAGAAGCTAAGAATAAAATGGGGTCAGACCCCATTTTTCAGACCCCATTTTTCTCATTTTTCTAACTTGCTCGGTGATGATAGCAATATTGAAGAGCTATTAACGATTATTTAAAGTAAACATTTCTGTTTATTAATTTGCTTGACAATATAAACATTTTTGTTTATCATTTAAGCATAATTTTAAGGAAGAAATATGAAAAATAGTGAGTTTGCAAGGTGGTTAAAATCTCAGGGTGTTATTTTTAAGCAGGGTACGAAACACACTAAATTATTTTTAGATGGAAAGCAAAGTACATTGCCGCGACATGCTGCAGAAATAAATGATCAGTTGCGCAAAGCTATTATTAAACAGCTTGGGCTAAAAGAATAGGAGTTATGAGATATGCGTTATCCAGTCAATATAGAGCCTGATGGATCTGGTTTTTTTGTAAGTTTTCCAGATATTCCTGAAGCTTTAACTCAGGGCGAGACTATGGAAGAAGCTTTAACAATGGGTAAAGATGCGTTAGAGACAGCGCTAGAATTTTATTTTGAAGATGAAAGAACGGTGCCTTTACCATCAAAACCAAAACGCGACCAGCATGTTATCGAGTTAAGCCCTTCGCTTTGGGCTAAAGTTCTACTGTTAAACGAAATGGTTTTGCAGCATGTACGCCCTGCCGACCTTGCGCGTAAGTTATCTATGCGTCCTCAAGAAATAACGAGAATTATGCAGTTAAAGCACCACACAAAAATAGATACTATTTCTAGCGCATTTACTGCAATCGGTAAAACACTAGAATTTGTAATACATTAACTCATTAGTTAATGAGAATAACTTTAAACGCGATAGAGATAAAACGGAAATAAAAGGAAAAATGGGGACGGAGCCCGATTATGCATTTTGACAAGAAGCTCAGCAGATAGGCGAAGCGTAAATACAAGAAAATAAAAGGTATTACGCAGGCCGTTAAGCGGGTTAATGCTTTCAAAAGCAGAAATCCTAGGCTGTTGGCTCATTGGTAAATATAAGGTTGAATGATAAGAGCCGGATGAAGCGAGAGTTTACACGTCCGGTTCTGTGAGAGCCTCAAGGGGTGGTTCCTTGGGGCTACTCGACCTTGCTATTTATTCCGTGGCAGCCTCATAAAAAAGACGAACCAATGGCGCATTCCGCCCATGTTTCATGGCATGTTGCATCGCAGCGTAATATATCGCCCTGTTTTTACCATCAAATACTGGCGGCATTAGTCGGGCATTCAAGCACTGCGCCATAACCAAAGCACGTCCAACACGGCCATTACCATCACCAAACGGATGAATTAAAATAAAGTAAGCATGTGCTTTGGCAATCGCTGACAGCGTTGCAGACTTTGCCTCTTTATAAACCCATCTGTGCATTTCTTCGTCTATATCTTCCGGTTCTGTTGTCTGTACCCCTTCTAGCTGCCCCATCACGCGCATTTTGGTGGAAAAAAAACCGGCATTTTCATAAATACCGCGCATAAAATCGGCATGCAATGTCTTAATGCTCTCTACAGTGATCGGCATCGGCTCACTGTGCTCCACAATCCTTTGCCAAAGTTGCTTGTGCGTAATAAACGTGTTAAAGCCTTCATGAAAAGTCTGCCTGTCCATATTCTTGGGCATATTCTTCCCGTCAATAATGTTATCGAAATCCGCTTTCGCCATATCGGTTTCGATTTCAATCGTTCCATAACTCAAGCGACGTAGAAAGGGCAGAAACAGCGCTTCGTTGTGAGGCATATCATCCGGTAACAAAACCGCTTCAAAGGTTTGCTTGGGAACATCCCATTCCGGAATCAAAAAGTACCGGCAATACAAAACATCAATATCCAGACGATACTTGGCAGAGATCGACTCAGGCTTCTGTCGCCAGTTGAGAAGTGTTCTCCTTGAAACGCCAAGCGCTTCCGACATCTTTGTCGAATAAACAAATACCGACTGAAGCTGATCAAGCTTATCTATAGTACTAATTTTATTGTATTTCATGATAGTCTCGCTTGCTGCCCGGTATTTTTAGCTAGGGTAACAAAGGCGAGAAATAGTTTCAATATTAATTAATCTGTTTCTCATATTGGATTCTGAACCCCCAATGCATTTACATTGCCGTAGGCATTTTCTCTCTGAGCTTTAAAAATCGTTGATAACGGGTCATGGAAATGGCTCCACTTTCAGCTGCCGGACGCACCGCGCAACCTTTATCTACCAAATGACGACAATTATTAAATTGGCACTGATCAATCAAAGGCTGAAATTCACGGTAGCCGTAAGCTAATTGTTGTTCGGATAATCCTGCCAGGCCAAAAATGGCCACGCCGGGACTGTCGATCAAATCACCGCCCTGTTCCATATGATATAAAGTTGCCGCGGTGGTGGTATGGCGACCGTGCTTGGTGGTCTCGGAAATGGTATTGGTTTTTAAGTCTTTATCGGGAATGATCGCATTAGTCAGCGAGGACTTACCGACACCGGATTGCCCTGCTAAAATGCTGACTTGATCTTTCAAGGCCTGCTTTAACTCGTCCAGACCCGCAGCCGCAGTGGCGCTGACCCGATAGAGTGCGTAACCCAGATTGATGTAATCTTGAAGCTCTTTTTCTATGACCTCAGCTTGCGGCAGATCGGTTTTATTCAGCACCAACGCCGCATCGATATTGCGATTTTCACAAATGGCCAGATATTGATCCAGCAGTAAAAAATCGCAGTAAGGTTCCACGGCAAACACCACAAACACGGTGTCGATATTGGCGGCGACAGGACGCACTTTGCCGTTTCTGGACGGTCGCATCAACAAGGAACGTCGGGGCAGAATCTCTTCTATACGACCTTGATCGGGTGAAGATTGCGTCCATAAAACCCGGTCGCCGACTGCGACGGTTTCAAGTCGTCGCAGGGTTTGGCAAAGCACGATTTTATTGTCATGTTCAACAGCGATGCCCTGACCTAAATGGGATATAACCAGGCCTTCGAGCAACTCAGACACGTATTTTTGATTCTAAATTGGCAATACGGATTGCAGCTGGCGGGTGACTGTAATGGAACGCAGAATATAAAGGGTCCGGCGTTAAGGTGCTGGCGTTTTCTTCATAAAGTTTAACCAGTGAGCTGATCAGCTTTTCGGCTTTGGCATGGTTGGAGGCAAAATCATCGGCTTCAAATTCAAATTTGCGTTGAAAAAAGGCGCTGATGGGTTGCATAAAAAAGGTAAACGGTGAGGATACCAGCATAAATAACAATAATGCCGCTGCATGTGACGGCAGCTTGACGCCCAGTCCGGTGTAAAACCAATCCTGATCAATCAGCCAACCCAAAACCGCAAAACTGATTAGCGTCATGATGGCGGTAGCAATCAGCATTTTAATGGTGTGTTTGCATTTAAAATGCCCCAGTTCGTGTGCCAAAATCGCTTCCAGTTCTTCATCTTCCAAAGAGTTGATCAAAGTATCGTAAAACACGATGCGTTTGTTGTTACCCAGACCGGTAAAGTAAGCGTTACCATGACCTGAACGTTTGGAACCGTCCATGATAAAAATACCCTGACTGTTAAAACCGCAACGGGCCAGCAAATCCTGAATACGATGTTTTAAGGAACCGTCTTCCATCGGGGTGAACTTATTAAATAACGGTGCGATAACGGTAGGGAACAGCCAGCTCATCAACAAGGAAAAACTCATCAAGATGCCCCAGGCCCATAACCACCATAAGGAACCGATGCTGTCCATGACCCAGAGAATCAAAGCCAGCAAAGGCAGGCCGATAGCCGCACCCAAAGCCAGTTGCAGCAATTGATCTTTGATGAATTGTTGTTTGGTGCTTTTGTTAAAGCCAAATTTTTCTTCGATCACAAAGGTTTGGTAAACGCTGGTCGGGATGTCAACCAAAGTCATCACTAAAAAAACACTGGCGACTGCAAGCAAGCCGGCTAGTAATGGATTGGCAATTGAGGAGGTCCAGAATTCGAAAGCCAGATTAATGCCGCCGCCGATGGTCAGAAACAATAGAATCACAACGCCGAGAATACTGTCTATATTGCCGATTCTGCTTTTTTCCAGGGTGTAATCGGCGGCTTTCTGGTGCGCTTCAAGCGACACGGTATCTTTAAATGCTAAAGGCACGTCGGGGCGGTGCTTGGCAACATAAGCGGCGTGTCTTTTGGCCAGCCAAAACTCTACTGAAAAGGAAAGGGTTAAGGCGAATAAAAAAATGAGGGTAAAGCTATTCATGAGCTGATTTCTTTAAAGTTTAAGAGTTAGACGTTCCAATTCGCCAATGCTACACTAACCGCCACCTTGAACACAACGGAATCAATAAATGGCACAGGACATATCGCATCTTATCTGGATAGATCTCGAAATGACCGGACTAGACCCGGACAACAATGTCATTATCGAGATAGCGACGATTATTACTGATAAAGACTTGAACATTCTGGCACAAGGGCCAGTATTGGCAGTACATCAGGCGGATGACACGCTGGCTAAAATGGATGACTGGAATCAGAAGCATCATGGTGAATCTGGCTTAGTGACACGTGTTAAAGCGTCAACTATTGATGTCAACGAAGCTGAACGCTTAACCCTTAAATTTTTAGAGCAGTGGGTTCCTGCAAATACTTCGCCGATTTGCGGCAACAGTATCGGTCAGGATCGTCGTTTTTTGTATCGCTATATGCCCAAACTCGAAGCGTATTTTCATTATCGTAATATCGATGTTTCCACTGTAAAAGAATTGGCGGCCAGATGGGCGCCCCAAGTTAAAGACGGCTTTAATAAAGCGTCAACGCATCAGGCACTGGAAGATATTATCGAATCCATTGAAGAACTGCGTTATTACCGTGAGCACTTCATTAAGTTCTAAGGTATGAATCAAATTATTGCGATTGCTCTGGGTGGCTCGTTTGGTGCTGTCATTCGATTTCTGGTTTCTTCAGGGATTTATCAGTGGCTCGGACGTGGCTTTCCGTATGGAACGTTAGTCGTCAACGTGATGGGTTCTTTTATGCTCGGCTTGCTGACCGAATCGCTGATGATGCAACGTATAACCAGTACCTTTGAATATCGGGCCGCCATCCTGGTAGGCTTTATTGGCGCATTTACAACTTTCTCTACGTTCTCTTTGGAAACTTTTTATTTAATTGAGCAAGGCCAGTTAAGCAAAGCGGCATTGAATATCTTGAGCAGCGTCAGTGCTTGTGTCTTTGCCATCTGGATCGGTTTGCTGTGCGGCCGGGGATTGTTTTATTATTCAGAGGGTGTATTTCAGTGGTCCGGCGGCATTATTCCTTATGCATTGATGACCATTAACGCCTTGGGCGCCTTTTTAATCAGTATCATAGCCACTGTTTTGTTGCAAAAAGTGGCGCTTTCCGTGGAATACCGTGTTGTCCTGACCGTGATTTTGGTCGGCGTTTTCTTAACCCTGTCCGGTTTGTATCTACTGCTGTTTTTGGTAGAAAAGGGTTATTCATTCGATACCCATCTGAACCTGATGCTGGGTACTTTTGTCAGTAATGGTCTTATATGCATCCTTGTTATTTGGATGGGCTTGCTGATAGGGAGGCAGGTTTAACCCTTTCCCTTTAATCAATTTTTAATTTTAAGGTAATCATTTAGTCATGTTAGATCCCCGTTTATTTAGAACCGAACTTGATTTTGTTAAGGAACAACTTAACCGACGTTCATTTGTTTTTAATTCGGAACATTATTTAGAACTGGAAGCTCGGCGTAAAGACATTCAGGTCAAAACCCAGGAATTACAGAACGATCGTAACAGTCGCTCAAAAGCTATCGGCATAGCCAAGGCTAAAGGCGAAGATGTACAGCCACTTTTGGATCAGGTGCAACATTTGGGTGATGAACTTAAAGCCGCTGAAACAGAATTATCTGACATTCAGACTGAAATGACCGCTTTGATGGAAAGTATCCCCAACCTGCTTGACGAATCCGTTCCGAACGGCAAAAGTGAAGATGACAACATCGAACTCAGCCGCTGGGGTGAAATTCCTGTTTTTGATTTTGAAGCCAAAGATCATGTCGATTTAGGTGCCAAGATAGGCTTGGATTTTGAGCTGGGTGTCAAAATAGCCAGCGCCCGCTTTGTGGTTTTAAATGGCCCTTTGGCGCGTCTGCAAAGGGCGCTTATTCAGTTGATGCTGAATACTCATACTGACGAACATGGCTACACTGAAACCTACGTGCCTTTTTTAGTCAATGCCGAGAGTTTGCGTGGCACCGGACAGTTGCCCAAGTTTGAAGCGGATTTGTTTAAAGCCAGCGATGATCCGGCTTTATACCTGATTCCAACCGCAGAAGTACCGGTCACTAACATTGTCAGAGACGTAATTATCGAGGCCAAAGACCTGCCATTAAAGTTTGTCTGTCATAGCCCCTGTTTTCGCAGTGAAGCCGGTGCTTATGGTCGCGACGTCAGAGGCATGATTCGTCAGCATCAATTTGAAAAAGTCGAAATCGTCCAAATCGTAAAACCTGAAGATTCGGCGGCCACTCATGAAACCTTAACCCAGCACGCAGAAGTTATTTTACAAAAACTGAAGTTGCCGTATCGCAGAATGTTGTTGTGCGCTGGCGATACCGGTTTTTCGTCGACTAAAACTTATGATTTGGAAGTCTGGCTGCCAGGGCAGGGCGCTTATCGGGAAATATCCTCGTGTAGCAATTTTAAAGATTTTCAAGCGCGCCGCCTGCAGGCTCGTTGGCGTAACCCTGAAACAGGCAAACCCGAACTGGTGCACACCTTAAATGGCTCAGGTCTGGCGGCAGGTAGAACGCTGATTGCGGTAATGGAGAATTATCAGGATGCCCAGGGTCGAATTCATATTCCTGAGGCATTACAGCCTTATATGGGGGGTTTAGACATTATTGAGTAACTAAAGCCTTACTTTAGTTTATCGCGCTTAAATAACCGAACTTAATTTAATCAACAGTGCTGCAATCAGGGCGGTTTGCAGCACACTGACACCCACTACCCAGCGCACTAATTCGGCTTTAGTTTCAACTATTTTTAATTCGGTGTCTTTGATACGTGATTCCAATCGAAATTCGAGCTCCTTCAAGTCTCGCTTAGTGGCTAAGTCATCCAATTGATAATGATGCTTGGCTTGTTCAAGCGTCGTATTAATCGTGGTTTTTTGTAGCCAAGTTATTGCTTCAGCTTGCTCTTCGCTAAAGCCAACGTTTTTTAGTTCCTTGATAAACTCGTGTGTATCAAAAGTTATCGTGCTCATTACAAAGCGCCTAATAATTTTGTGCACATGAAATTAAACCTAAGATTATAACTACTTCTTTATTTTAAAAGAAAAGAAATGGTACGAAATACCTCAGCAAACATCTCATGGGTTAGTCGTTTAGTCTGCACGTTGTAGCGACTGCTGTGGTAAGAATCAACCAGCGTTCGACCTTCCGGCAACACATGTTGGGCATTATGGGCAAATTTGGCGCTGCTTTGTTTTAATCCGTAGGCTTTTAATACCGCCTGATGGGCAACCAAACCTAAAGCCAGGATGACTGCCTGTTCAGGCAGGGTTTTTAATTCTGCCGCCAAATAATGATTGCATTGCTTGATTTCAGTGGTAGTCGGTTTGTTTTGTGGTGGGAGGCATTTAACTGCATTGGTGATCCGGCAGTTCTTAAGCACCAGGCCATCGGTCAAGGACTCGGACTTTATCTGATTACTGTATCCAAACTCGTAAAGCGCTTCATACAACAATAATCCAGCATAGTCACCGGTAAACGGCCTGCCGGTGGCATTGGCGCCATGCATTCCCGGTGCCAATCCGACTATGAGTAATTGGGCCCCACTATCGCCAAACGGTGCAACCGGGCGGGAATGATAATCCGGATGCTTTTGTTTAACCACGCATAGAAACTCATCCAGCCGTTTACATTGTCTGCAATTTTGATCGAATAGCGGTTTTGAATACATGTTTTGATTAACTTGATTGTTGATGCCGATGTTAGTGGTTTATTTACAATGAGAAATTGTGTACTTGATTTCCTTCAGAAGCCAGCAATTGCAATTTCTCCAGTCTGGGCAATTTTTTTATGGCGATTTCCCGTTTGCTGGCGGAACTCCGGTCATGACCGATCTCGACATAAACCAACTGTTTAGGTTGTCTACCACGGAAATATTTGGCGCCCTGTTTTTCTGCATGCTGACTAAAGCGCCGCGCAACATCAACGGTAATGCCGGTATAAAGAGTCTCGTCACTACAAAGGATGATGTAAACCTGCCATGTCATTGTGTTACTCGATCGCTAAAAATCTGAACTACCAAACTTCCATCCAGATATTCATCCAGCAACACTGCAGTGACGATGGAGATGCCTGCAAGCAAATCGGAGCCAAAGTTTCCCTGGAATAATTTTTCGATGAGCTGAAAAACAAAAGGAATACTACCCAACGCCAAAACCATAAGTAATGGCACTTGCACCAATGAAGTAGAAAAACCAAGGTGGCCCTGATATAAACTTGAAATTGCTGAGGCCAAGTTAGTATTAATGTCCAATGTATAATGTGCGTGATTTATATCCAAGGCCTGCTTTAACAGCAGGTAGCCACCAATGCCGAGTACAGTTAAAAGGGCAATAATATTTTCAGTGCTTGAATGTACGATTGTTGATTTCTTGTCCGTCATCGTTTTTAGTATCGAAAGATGGTTACGTCCCGGCCTCAGTTGACGGTAGTGAAAAGGGTTAGCCAGATCGCTACAAAAGGCGCGAAGCATAAAAGCTTCGCGCCTGCTTTGCTCAATAAATTTTTTTACATGCCAGCTTTAGCAGACCTTGCCGGCTTCAGTCGCTGCAGGGACTTCAATTAAGCGACCTGAAGCGCAATCATAAATATAGCCATAAACAGGAATATCGGAAGGTACCAGTGGATGATTCTTGATGCGGATAACATCTTCCAAAACGCTTTCTTGTTGGTCTTTAATGGTCAACCAATCAATATAGTTGCCTTCCGCAGAGCCTGGACCTTCACCGTCATCATGCCAGCCATTGGAGTCAATAGAAGATGTTTTTAAGCTACTGTTTAACAGTCTGCGCATTATTTCATCGGTAAACAGCTCCATTCCGCAATTGGTATGATGAATAACAAACCACTCACGGGTTCCTAATAATTTATAAGAAATAACCAAGGAGCGGATGGCATCGTCACTGGCACGACCGCCAGCATTACGTATGACATGTGCATCACCTTCAGATAGACCGGCATACTTGGCAGGATCTAAACGGGCGTCCATGCAGGTCAAAATTGCAAAATGTCTTGCTGGTGGCAAAGCTAACTCACCTTTATCGCCAAAATCATTTACATAATCTCTATTGGCAGCTAAAACTTCAGTTAAAATTTTACTCATAAACACACCTCTCATTATTATTATTGGTTCATAAAAAACCGCTTGTTGCTTATCATTAAACGATAAGGAAACCAAACGGCACTTATAGTGCACTTTAGAGTTTACCTGAATAATGTCAGCTTTCAAATAATGATTAGGCTATACAATACAAATCTAATGCTGAAAAAGGAGCAAAAATGGCAAGACGAAACGAACACAGTTTGGATGAAATCAGGGGAATGATATTGAATGCCGCTGAATCCATAATCATCAATGAAGGTTATTCAGCCTTAACGGTGCGTAAAGTAACCCAAAAAATCGGTTATACCGTTGCCAGTATTTATATGGTTTTTACCAGTATGGCCGAGTTGGTACTGCAGATTAAAATTAGTACTCTAGCTGATCTTAGTAAAAAACTGCAACTAGTACCTAATGCTAATCCTGAACAGCATATAAACGAACTGGCCAACACTTATTTGCATTTTGCTGTCAAAAATTATAACCGTTGGAGCATGATTTATATGCTCAACGGCCAATCCAATGAAGAGTATCAACAAATCACAAATCAGCTTTACAGTTCGATAGAAACTGATCTGGCACTACTTGTGCGCAATTGTTCCCCGCAACTTATCAAACAGGCTGCAAGAACACTATGGAACAGTATTCACGGAATTTGCAGTCTGTCTCTAACCGACTTGGAGAAGGTTGATATTCATGATGTAGAAAAGGACATTAAATTACTGGTAGATAATTTTGTCGCTGGCTGGAAATATAAGAGCCCCTAAAAAATACAAAGCAATCACATCTTCCAAAGAATAAGTCCTTAATAACACATGACATGCGGCAAAATAATGATGCTTTGGAGCGCATTTTAAATTGCCTATAAAAATTTACTAATAAACAAAGTAGATTTTGAATCTATTCTTTTACTTAACTGATGTTAAGCACTTGTCTCCCAAAAAGTGTATTATTTTGGAATGGAAAAGAGAAATTTTGTTATACACAGACTGCCCGATCTGTAATTGAAGTGGTCAGGTAAACTAAATTATGAACAATGAGCCGACAGGACATGCAATGAATACTGAGCTTACATTACTGAATTCCCTGGAAGATGCCCAAGGAAGAAACCCTCTTGAATTCCCTTTTGGATTTTATATTGAAGACAACTATACCTATAGTAGCGGTGGCAGTTTCTTTTGGTATAAAACCGAACACGAAATGCAACAGGCCATTCAAAATGATTTGATAGATGCACTTTCTGAAGGTACTGGCGATGCCATTAGCTCAGTCAAAGCAGAGATTGCTAGTCTCATCGAAAAATCCTCCCCCCTTATTGCCGATGCTGATCATTTATTGAATGGCCTGAATACCTTTTTAAGTGAAATTGAATTACGACTCCAGTTTCTGGGCTCATTTGAAGAACTGTGTAAAGGCAAAAATGAATGGTCGAAATATCTTCGTGAAGAATTCAGGGAAGGCAATCTGGAAGATTTAGAAGAAGATGTGTCTTCTAAAAAATTACAGAGTTCGATCAAGAAAAACGAGCAAGAAGATTTTGCCGAATTTGTGTCTGAATATTTAATCTAGTGTTATTGATCTTTGTTTGTATGCAAATTTAGCAGGGGCAGGCAGGGTGATAATATCAGTTTTGATATCCTATAAAGGTTGTTTTTCAAGGAGTAACCGGTTATGAATAATTATCAAGATTACAATAAAGATTCCGAGGTCGATAGACTGATTGTAGTAGCAGTTCATCTGGGTGGTATTTTCTTCGGATTCATTCCGGCCTTGTTGGTTTATCTGGTAAAAAATGACGGCTGGATAAAAAGCAATGCAAGAAATGCGTTGAATTGGCAACTCACAACTCTGATCTACTTCGGGATCTGTTGGGCACTGGTATTCATAATTATTGGGTTGTTTCTCCCGTGGTTAATAGTTGTATTGAATATTGTTTTTAGCTTGGTTGCGGCAATTCGGTCAAGTAAAGGCGAGGAATATATATATCCGCTGTCTTTTGAATTCATAAAATCATAAATACCTGCATTAATGGAAACAGTTGGCGATGGCAGGACACTAAAAAGAAAGCGCTGTTCACTCTGCAATGAAGTTCTGGTTTGTGGTGGCTATGAAGCGGGGGAATCATGTTGGTGTGCGGACTATCCACCGATTATGCCCCTTGATATTGAAAATGACTGCCTGTGTGAAGCTTGTCTTAGCAGTGCCATACAAATAAAATTGCAAAAAATCTTAAAATAGGGAAAATTCTAAGGGAATTCCCCTAACTAACTCATCACTAATGCCTTTACGAAGTTATTCACAAAGTCTGATGATATGTTCTAAAAACTTATACCCATTCTTGCGCTCGTTCCATATTTCACCTTCCCATGAACCTGTATTGTTGATGCTCTCCCACATTCTGGAATAAAAGTTAGCATCATGGCGACGCGAGTTGAGCATGCGTGGATTTTTACCAATAATATCTTTATTGGAGTAGCCGGTGAGCTTTGTAAATGTTTATGGTTTCTCGGGAGCGCATCTTAGTGTTCGAGAATCGATTGGTGAGGTTCTGGGTTTTGATTTTGGGTGTAATTTAGCACTTGGTTTGTCCGCATTTTTACCATTAAAGGGAAAATCTGGAAAATATTATTATGACAGCAGAAATGATCACGGGATAATCAATCCCAAAAACCTCAGTTAATTTCATTAACCGTATAGGCATTTAGTAAGGTTCAGTTTATAGCTTTACGGATAATTACAAATGTCACCCGTCAACCTTATTTACAATGATTTCATAATTAGCAGGACGCCGGATGCAAACAAAAATACGGCAAATATCTTGGTGTATTTTTCATTATCAATCCCGGTATAAAGCATTTCCTCCGTTAATAAAAACGTCAGCACGGCAATTTGGATAAAGCTTATTTTGTCTGAAATTGACACAGTAAATTCACTGCCGATAAATAATAACGTCGCCAACTGGCAAGAAGCAACCGTCGCATAGCTCGCGGCAGCAGTGACACGCGTTCTGTTTTTTGAATAGTGTTTGCTATAAATTATCATTGTTAACATTGAGCCACCTAAATTGCTCATACCATGAACCAGACCCATCGCCATCAGGTAAAGTCTTTCATATTTAACTATGGACTGGAATGTCCTATCAATAACTTTTGAAAAATTTTTTAATGCCACAAAAATCAGTAACATCCCAATCACTAAGCTGATATTGATTTTAACTGTAGCTACCAGTAATAAAAAAAGCACCACCAAAGGAATGCTATAAATCAGTACGTTTTTATAAAATGCAGTATCTATGTCTTCATGATGCCTTAATACTTGTAACGCGCTAATCGCAATTGAAACTGGCAGTAATACACCTAATGCATCAACAAATTCATAACCGAGTAAAAGCAACAGCGGCGTACCAAATAGCAAGACACCTACCCCAAAAACAGACTGAATTATGGAGGTCGAAACAACTGTAAGTAAAATGTCAATTGGCATTATATTCCCTTGTAAATTATTTAAATTTTAGTAACTCATTATAGCCGAGCATTCAAGCAAGTATCTTTATGATTACATCATTGGTAAACGGCTTTTAATATTTGCCACGAATTAGGGTTGAGTTTTTCAGTCAATGAATTGTTAAAGCCAAGAGCGCTATTAAATTAAAAATCATTTAGGGGGAATACATAGATGTTTTTACTTATACCGACTAAGATAAAGTTATTTTAAGTCGCTGGATGATTTTGGCACTGGATATTAATCTTTATCATATTTGAAACAATTGCCGCTTGACCAGATCAAGATTTACCCAAGCTTTGTGCGGGACATTGCCACTGACCCAAATGATGCAGTAATGATGCAATCTTTAATTAATCTGGCGCAGGATTTTCGTTTAAATATGATTGCTGAAGAAGTAGAAACCGAGGCTCAGTTTAAGTTCCTAAAAGAGCATGGTTGCATGGCTTATCAGGGTTACTTCTTCAGTAAGCCGATTACGATTGAGCAGTTTGAGCAACTGTTGGTTTCAAGCGGTTGTGAGTAACTCACTTCCTCACTAAAAGATTAAGCAGCGTCAGCACTTAGATGAGTTTGCATCTGCCAGCCTGCAATATGAAGAGAGTCTTGATATTGGGTGTCCTTGATAGTTTGCACGCTAATATTTTTTTTATACTTTAAAATTAACAATTTGTGATTATTTCGGTCTTCATTATTCCTTAATCTCCCTGACATCATTCTGTCATCACTCGTTGCTATCATCCTAAGCTAATCAATGCAGTTTAGGAGCCATAACCATGCGCAACATAGTTAAAAATTCCCGATATTTTTCGCGTTCAAACTGTCTGACTGCGGCATTAACAGCTTTACCGCTACTCTTCTCACTGACAGCCAACGCTGAAGTCAGCAGCGTACCGTTAGTGGAACAAGGTATACAAATCGGCGATCTGGCCCCGGGACGCGCCATAATCTGGAGCCGCTCCGATCGTGCCGCACAAATGTTCGTGAAATATGCCTTTAATGAACAATTCACAAATGCCATTACAATTCGTGGCCCTTACGCGATGGATGGCACTGATTTCACAGCCAGGCAAGACTTGGTCGACCTTCCGGACGGGGCTAATGTTTTCGTAAAAGTCTGGTTCGAAGATCTCACCAATGCCCGTGGCAAAAGTGACGAAGTCACTGGACATTTTCATACCTTGGGAAAACGCGACGACATTCGTTTTGTCTGGGGTGGCGATACTGCGGGTCAGGGTTGGGGCATCAACAAAGACTTCGGCGGCATGAAAATCTATGAAGCCATGCGCAAGGTTGATCCACTGTTTTTTATTCATAGTGGCGACACCATCTATGCTGATGGGGTCATCAAGGAAAGCGTAATCGCAGAAAACGGTAAAGTCTGGACTAATCTGGTCACACCCGAAGTCAGCAAAGTGGCAGAGACTCAAGCCGAATTCCGTGGTCGCTACAAATACAATTTGCTGGATAGCAATCTGCGTCGCTTTAATGCCCAAGTCCCCCAAATCTTGCAATGGGACGATCACGAAATAGTCAATAACTGGTCTGATTCCAAGGATCTTGTCAACGATAGCCGTTATAGCGTAAAGGACGTGCCTTTGCTTGTAGCTTGCGCCACTAAAGCGTTCCATGAATATGCGCCGTTACGTCCTCACAATGCCGAAGAATCTGAACGTGTTTACCGGAAAATTTCTTACGGCAAACTGTTGGATGTTTTTGTACTGGATATGCGTTCTTACCGTGGCCCCAATACTGCAAACCTTCAGACACAACAAAGTGCAGAAACCACATTTCTGGGCAAAAAACAGGTCAATTGGCTTAAGAATGAACTAAAGAATTCTCATGCTACCTGGAAAGTCATTGCCGCAGACATGCCGATCGGCCTGAACATCAGCGATGATTTCGAACATAATCCACCCCAACGCTGGGAAGCCGTCGCCAATGGCAACAACGGCCCGGCTGCCGGACGCGAGCTGGAGCTTGCAGGTCTGTTCAGTTACATCAAACATGAACATGTCAATAACATTGTTTGGCTGACTGCCGACGTTCATTATGCAGCAGCTCACTATTACGATCCGAGCAAAGCACAATCCAAAGACTTCAAGCCGTTTTGGGAGTTTGTGGCTGGCCCTCTGAACGCCGGTTCTTTCGGCCCTAACAGCACTGACGGCACTTTCGGTCCGCAAGTAGTCTTCTCCAAGGCTCCACCAGCGGGACAAGTCAATCTGTCGCCTTTTGCCGGTTTGCAATTCTTCGGTGAAGTCAACATCGATAAACACAGCCAGGCACTAACGGTAGATCTGAAAGATATTAACGGTCTCTCCGTATTTAGCAAGACCCTGGCTGCTGAACAGGAACAAGATCGCGATTGATAAATAGTTGCCGGGGCGGCAACGTCCCGGCAACTGTTTTCAATCTACCCAATAAAAACCACTTCCCAACCAACCTTAAATAGGAAATATCCGATGTTTAGATCAACTTTTAAACCAACTTTATTAGCCGGTGCCATGCTGGCCATCCTCGGCTTTCAAACTGCTGTCGAAGCGGATGCAAAGTTCCAAATGAAAAATACACCTCTCATTATCGGCCATCGGGGTACTGCCGGTTACCGTCCCGACCACACCATTGAAGGCTATAAACTGGCGATTGAGATGGGCGCTGATTTTATCGAACCTGATCTGGTTTTAACTAAAGATGGACATATGATTGCACGCCACGAACCGATGATAGGTGGAACAACTGACGTTGCCAGCCACCCGGAATTTGCAAGCCGCAAAACCAATCGTATGGTCGATGGCTTTTCATATCATGACTGGTTCGCCAATGATTTTACGTTGGCAGAAATCAAAACCCTCCGCGCGATCCAACCACTGGCTCGCCGTGATCAGCAATACAACGGTGACTTTGCAATTCCTACTCTGGATGAAGTCATTGCGCTGGCTAAAAGTCAAAGCAAAACAACCGGCAGAACTATCGGCATCTATCCTGAAATCAAACATTCAACGTTTCACGCTGAGCTCAAAGGCAAGAAAAACCATAAGTTGTTCGGCTTGAACTTCTTCGAAAACAAACTGTTGGGTAAACTTCACAAAGCCTATGGCAACAGTGCCTGTGCGCCAGTGTTCATTCAATCTTTCGAAGTTAGCAATCTGCAATACCTGAGCAAAAAAACTGACATACAATTGGTACAATTGGTTGATGCTGATGACGTTAATGCCGATGGATCTATGTCCCTGGTCGCGCCTTACAAGCAACCTTATGACTTCGTGGTTTCTCGTGACACACGTACCTTTGCGGATTTACTGACCAATGAAGGCTTGAACTTTGTTAAATCTTATGCTGATGCAGTTGGTCCTTGGAAGCCTTACCTGGTAAAAACTGTAGACACAGATGGCAACATTAACAATCGTAACGTTGTTGGCAGCACTGGTGTAGTAGAGATGGCGCATGAAAAAGGTTTGTTGGTTCACACCTGGACTTTCCGTAATGATGCCAGCGGTTACGGCTTTAGCGATCCAAAAGCTGAAATGACCTATTATTACAATCTTGGTGTCGATGGTTTGTTTACCGATTATGCCGATACCGGTTTAGAGGCTCGTGACGCATCAATCAATGCGAGCAACGTTAGCTTAAATAATCAATGCAAAGTTGAACATGAAGGACACGAACAAGAAAACCGCGATCAACACACTCCTCGTTAATTTTTACTAAAGATTAATGCAACCCCGGTTTTAAATAATGCCGGGGTTGTTTTGGTTTCAGTAAATCTCTCCACTTATCATATTGATAAACGTACATGCACTATTTTCGGGCGAGTAAACTCAACGCTGAATAGTGACAAATATGTAAAACCTTCCCAGGCTAGCAGGGCTTTTTGTAACGTTGACTTTCAAACCTCGACACAGTAAACAAGGTATTATTTTTCCGTGAAATGTTGGGACTTAGTTGTTAAGATGGACAAACCTTAAGATATAGATGTACTTCCCGATCGTGTCATTGGGATTGACACTGAGCATTTTATAGAGGCCTATATTAGCCGAAATCACTGTAAGGTCTTAACTCAGTACTAGAATCGGTTCTCGCAAGGATTCTATGATATTTTCGGCGTATTTCAGCGCACCATCAATTTCTGCCGTTAATAAAATAGGGAATTCATGGCCATCGCTGTGTTTTAGAATCAACTCAATGATTTTTCGCTGGATACTCTCAAAGGGCTTTGGGCGTTGCCGCTTGCAGATTATCCCCCAAAGCCTTAAGTAATAACTACTGAGGGTAGGGTACCAACTTCGCGTTGGCTCTATTAAATGTTAAATTCCCCATGATTTTCTTTATGCTGCATAAGGTCTTACATAATCTCGGGCAAACAGTCGCATGGGTGTGTTACGGAGTTGAAATTGATGGTAAGCCTGATCGATATCTACATGTGTGATGTGGGCATACACCCCAAACCCGGTTTTCGCAGTGAATTCATCACTTAATATTTCAATGAAAATTGTCCATGAACCCTCTGCTTGGGGTGTGTGTTGAGTTGTCATGATCGTACTCCTAATAAAAGGCGCTGTTTATAAAATGGTCTGGTATTGCTATAAATCTATTTTTGGAAAGGCAAGTTAAAAAAACCGCCTCGGCTTCTTTAATATTGTTATCGGCAGATAACGGTGTTTTTCAAGTGAACTTGAAAACACTAATTACGCTGGTTAAGATTAATTTATTCATTGCAGTTCTCCATAATTTGTTCAATACAGAACTTCTTGCCAGGCTTGGAGGAGCTGGTTAGATCGTGTCGAAACTAACAATTAATAAGAAGATTGACAGTGTCGCATTTCTTTACAATTGCCACCTGAGTTTTATAACGCTTGGCCGTTTAACTCGTAGTTCGCATTTAAGTGACTTTAACGAAGCTACACTTGGCAGTTCGGCTTTGCTGGATTAGGTTCCATAACTTCATGTCCCTATCTTTAGCGGTGACTATTATTGTTTCTTAGATCACTGCTTATTACAATAAGTATAAATACATATTTGACGGTTTTTATGATCA
The DNA here is from genome assembly GCA_947505055.1 of Methylococcaceae bacterium. Next base: position 21,438 of record CANNLO010000013.1, read on the forward strand.
ACTTTCTCATTTGGTAAACTTAGCTCTAATTCGTTGCAAATATTGAAAGCAGTTTTCAAAATGAGAATTTGCATGATTTTTATTGTGTCATAAAGCCCACCAGTTTTTATTTCATATGGGCATTAAATAAAAGAGCAGGCTCTTCGTAGGGGTAAAAATGTCATTTATGTTTAACTTTAAGCTGCGCGTCATTTAAGTAAAATCTGATTTTTTAATAATAATATCAATACGCATATACACCTGGAAAGCCTAGCTTTAAAACCATGCTACATTAGAATTTGAATGGGGTTTATACGAAATATAATTATGCTATTTTCATTAGGCATACGATCAAGTCCACTTTAGAAAGCTTGCTTTTTCAATTCGCCATCTTATAATCATTTTTACTTTCAGGTTCCGGAGGGTTTTTCAAACCCAATGGTTAAACGGGAAGTCGGTAAGGTTTAGGCCAAATCCGACGCTGCCCCCGCAACGGTATATAAGTAAAGTTTCATCAAGATGCCACTGTGCTCATGCATGGGAAGGTGATGATTCAGGTTAACGCCACTTATGAGCCCGGAGACCGGCCCGAAGGTGTAATTCGGTACAGCGGAGGGCTGTCAGTGAAAATGACACTATTGCTTCCCGTGTCATCTCGTTTTCTATAGTCCTCTGTTGTTTACTCACAACTATTATGCGCGGGTGGCGCAGAGGACCAACATGAAAAACTTTATCTTCGGCTCATTAATTAACTCAGGTTTTATATTCAATAATTTGCGCAGAAAAGCGTGCAAAATCTTTCTGATATGGATGTCATTATGTCCACTTTTATAGTCAGGAAACGAGTTGTCAGACGTATCAAACAAAAACAAAACTCTACACTCTTTATTGGTATGGGGGTGTTGTTGTTGGGTCTTCACTTTGCAATGGTTAGCGCCGACTCTAAACCTTTGGAATTTGATGAAATGGTCGTCGAAGCAGGGCAAAGGAAAGAAAAAGATCTCATCGGTACAACCGGTTCAGCATCCCAGGGAGAAATCAGCCAGGCACAACTAGAATATCGCCCGATTTCCCGCAATGGAGAACTAATGGAAGTAATACCCGGGGCATTAGCTAATCAACACAGCGGTTCCGGCAAAGCTAATCAGTATTTCCTGCGCGGTTTTAATCTCGATCACGGCACCGACTTTACGACTTATATCGATGGCATTCCCATGAACATGCCTACTCATGCCCATGGACAGGGCTATATGGATATCAATAGTGTCATTCCAGAATTGGTCAAGAAAATTGAATACGGCAAAGGCCCGTATTATGCGGAAGTTGGCGATTTTTCATCGGCTGGTTATTCAAAAATATTCTCGATGGATAAATTGCCTGATGGCATTTTGAAGTTTACCGGCGGCGAGTTTGGTTATTACCGGACTTTGGTCGCTAATTCCAACAAAGTCGGGAGCGGCGATTTACTTTACGCCGGCGAGTTTAATTTCTACAACGGCGTCTGGCAACAACCGGAGGATTCCAAAAAATTCAATGGTATGCTGCGTTACACCCTTGATAAGGGCGATTGGGGTGTGTCGATTAACGGCAAAGGCTATACCAATGACTGGACGGCAACTAACCAGATATCACAGGCATTGGTTAATAATGGCACACTCAACTTATACGGCACCATGGATCCTACGGATGGTGGCAAAACCAACCGTTACAGTTTTTCAAGTAATCTCTGGAACAAAGGCGATAACTGGAAAAATGATGCCAATATCTATGCTCTCTACTACGATGTAGATTTATTCTCCAACTTTACCGGTTACTTGGACAACCCCGTTAAAGGCGATCAGATACACCAGTTTGAACATCGAGTACAAATCGGTAGCAATATCGAACATACCCGCTACAACAAGCTGCTTGGCTTTGACATGGACAACACCCTAGGCATTCAGTTTCGTCATGATGAAATCATGGGCTTGGGTCTGGATCACACCGTTAGCCGGCAATATCTCAGTACAGTCAGTAATAGCAGTGTTAGTGAGACAACTGGCGGTGTCTATCTGAAAAACCAGACCTATTGGCATGAAAAAGTGCGGACTATTGCTGGTTTAAGGGGCGATTTTATCAATAACGATGTGGTGGTGCACGACACGGCCATGCATAATCCTAATGTGAATGCCGCCAACTCTGGCAATCAAGGGCAAGCGATAGCCAGTCCCAAATTAAGCTTGATTATCGGCCCCTGGTTCAACACTGAGTATTTTATAAATGCTGGTTTTGGCTATCACTCTAACGATGCACGCGGCACTACACTGCAACTTGATCCCAATACTGGCACTACATTAGACAGTAATTCTTCCCGGATTTCGCCTATGGCTCAGTCACGTGGTATTGAAACCGGCATACGCAGTAATTTTATTAAAGACTTAAATAGCACTCTGGCATTCTGGTGGCTAGGGAGTAATCAGGAATTGGTGTTTAGTGGCGATGTAGGCACAACTCAGGTGAAAGGGAAGTCTCATCGCTACGGCGTTGAATTAACAAACTACTATAGGCCTACTCATTGGTTGACACTGGATGCTGACTTTGCCTTGACTTCTGCACGATATGTGACGACTCCAGAGGGTGAAACCAATAACTATATTCCAAACTCTGTCGGCAGGGTAATCTCAACGGGCGCTACACTGCTTGCTCCCAACGGTCTGTTCAGTACGATACGTTTACGTCATTTTTCTGATATGCCGCTAGATTCATCAGGTAGGTTCTGGTCTGGCTCTACCAGTGTTGTCAATTTAGGTGCGGGTTACAAACAAAAAAAGTATAAGCTGGAAATCGACCTATTCAATATTTTTAATTCGACCGCTAACGATATTGCCTACGCTTATCAATATGCCTATCCTGCTGGTACGTCATCACAGACCGGTATTATGAAGCACCCTGTTGAGCCACGCATGGTACGGGCAACAGTCACGATTAATTTCTAGTACAAGCTTAATGAATGGTCAATTGTTAAGCAAAAAACTAGTGACTATTCCTTAGGAGTATTTTAACAATGGTCGGTATTTGGAAGCTCAAATTTATAGTCGAATACTCCGAGTAGATAGTGAACTGCCAGTGATTTCATCATTGCAACTCATGTTGTTAGCCACTTATTTATTGTGGCTATTTGTGATTCTTGATGGGCAACAGTATTAAGCAAGATTACAATGAACTGAGTACAATTGTACTCAGTTGTACTAATTAACAAGCAGGATAAAAATGACTGAAAACCAACCAATCAAAAAAGTGACCTACTGGCAACCTTCAGCAGGCAGCACAATCGCAGGTATCATTCAATCCACGGGTATTTCTAATAATTTACTTTATAACGAACAGAAAATTCTATTTTTACAGGAGAACAATGGTGCGGTTGTCGGCATTGACCTAAATCGTTATTTGATGCACAGCTTGAAACAACAAAACGCCGCCTTGGGTGATTTAGTCACCGTGACTTTTCAGGGCAAAGAGCAGAAAAATAATGGGCGTTCATTCAATCGCTACACCTTGTTAGTGGATAAGGTCGCCAGTCCATATAACAAAACCCACAGTTAAGCCAGTTATGGCTAAACAAACTCACCACGAATATTACATGTATTCGCTGAATCTAATCTTGATCTGTTGATTTTCGGCACATGCAAACGCAGCAGTGATTGATAAAGCAATTGAAGTAGCGTTCTGCGCAGCAGCTTTGTATCATCCGTTGACAGCTATCTGAGCCAAAAAACATGTAGGCGGAGTCTCTAAAAGGTCACAGGGCAGGGGGGGCTTTGCGAGTCGCGTGATGAATTCCAAATAAAATTGAAATACTATTATTGTCCTAAATATCGGTTAAGTGTTTCGAGATGCTGCGGCTTTAAAGATGTATTCTGTGCATAGATCCTCCATAAAAATCACTTTAACAATAATCGGTTTTTTAATGAGTTCTAAATGGTCATGGGTGTATAACCTTATTTTTTGTCTATGATTAACAATAGAGGTATTAAACGTAATAAAGAAAATTTTTTATTCATTATTTCGTTTTAATAGTCTATATATTTCTGATATTTAAAATATTTTCTTTATATACTACGGGTTTAAGAAATGTAAAATTTCAGTTTATATAAATTTAAGTTAATTAACTATCGAACTGTAGTAATAAAGTAAGTGTCATCTATAGATAGTTGGGTTGCATTTGACGAGTAGCTAGTTAATCCTTCGGAGATATGATTCAGATATCGCTGGAGATTGTAGCCTATCCCCAACAAAAAAATCCAGCCTCCCAAGGTGTTAAAACAATTTTATTCATGTGCCAATATATACATTAAAACCAAGTTCGTAATCAGCTTATTACGGATAAGCCTTTCCATAATAATAACGGATTGTGCTGAATTATTGGAATAATTGCGTTGCGATGAAAGCTGACGTGTTATCAGCATTCATCGCCATGCCGCTAATGAATGCTGACTGACAGGAGTGGTGTTAGAAATTTACGTTTCCTTGCAACCAGATTTTTTGGGTATCGGTATTTGCAAAAGATTTGTCCAGCACGCCCCCAGTAACATAAGAACTATCAGCGTTATAAATTGCGTATTTTGCTAATAAGGAATAATGTTTCCCGAATTTTTTGAGCGCGGAAAAATTCAATTCCGTACCATAATGAAGCTGGCCGGTATCATCGCTAAAATCGTGATAAATTCCTGAGATTATCAGGCTGTCGTTTTCTAAAAATCTTGCATGTACAGTCCCGAACACATCACGGATACCATGATCGGGCGTATTGACAGCAAAAACATCGGCCCAACCTTGAAAAACATGATTGGTGCCCAGCGGAGTGTCAAAGGTTTTATTATGTCCATGGCCATCAAGTTGCTCCATAGCACCCTGAAAGGTTAAATTATAAGCTGTGAAACCGCCCATCACATTGATGCGCTGGGTTTGATACGTTGTTTTACCATGGCCGTAATTTTGTTGGTAACCCCATTCAGCCGTATAAACCACGCCATAATTGTCACTGATTTTCAGTGTATCCCCTGGTTTTTGAAAATTGTTCACCCGCAGACCATAAGTCTGGTTGGATTTTTCGAGTGTAGTAATTGTGTTGGTTGAAACTGGATCTTTAGGATCTTTGGTATCGGTATAATCAAGCCAGTAACCATAGCCAACCAAATTGCCGTATTGACCGATTTTATAATTGACGTTGAGCAGCGGTGCAATGACGTTTTCAGTCGTCGCGATAAATGTATTTACGTTGCCAATGTAGCCCGCATTTATGGTCAGATCTTTAATGGATTGATTAGTGACCAATGCAGAGTCAAAAGTTGTTTCCATTTGCCGCCAGCCTACGTTACCGATAAATCGGTCATCATCAAGTTTGATGCGTTGCCTTCCGCCTTTGATCAACGTATCAGCGATACCGGCATAGCTCAGCCATAATTGATTAAGTTCGCTTTGTTGGGGATCAAGAATCTTTGAATAAGCGTTATTATTGTTACGGCCACTATTGAAGTCTTCTAGTATCGCCAGATTGCCTTCGTATTCGGCATAACCCTGAATGCTATGAAATACCGGTGACAACAAACCTACCCTCAATCGCGAAGTAACAGCCTCGGCGGTATGTGGTTGATTTATGCCTAGCGCAGGCGTGCCATTTGTAATGACATTATCCTGATTAACATTTTCATAGCGCGTATTTAGATCAAACTTAACGGCGCCGCCGTTGCCGAATTTGAGGGCATCCTCAATGGTTTGAGTGGGATCAGCAGATACCGGGCTACTAGCAGAAGTCAATGCTAGCAGTGCAAACGATATGAGGTGGGATGATGTTTTTGGTTGTTGTCGTGGCATGTAGCTCTCTTTAAATATGTTATGGAATAGAACTGGATTGAAGATGCTGAAATTATTTTTAAGAAGCTATCTGTAAATAACTTTAATTAACCCTTAATTTCGTCTTCAATCAACATTAGCGTTAATGGATATTTCGTATCGGGCAGCTCTATAGGTATTGTTTTAGATAAGGCATCGGCCAATGTTGCGGCATCCAGAATCTCTAAATAAGCAGAGCCTGCACGCGCCAATAAATGTTTAAGGCCACAGCCGGGTAGCATTCGGCAACTTTGCTGTGCAGGATCAAAACATTCTACCCAGTTAAAATGATTTTCCATGCTGCGCACTACATCACCAAGACTGATTTCCTCTGGAGGGCGCTGTAAGGTTAAGCCTCCTCCCTTGCCGCGCGTTGTTTTTACAAAGCCTTTGCTACCCAGTTGATGAACGATTTTCACCAGATGGTTGCGGGAAATATTATAAAAATCAGCAATTTCTGTAATATTGGCCTGCTTGCCCTGAGACATTGCCAAATAAAGTAAGACCCTGAGTGCGTAATCGGTGTAACTGGTAATTTGCATGTTGCTTGCTACCGAGAAAAGAATTATATTATAACATGTATTAAGAATATACTTTTTAGAGAGATTGTATATTTTTAATGCCTATTTTCTGAAATTATATTTTAAACCTTAATTTATGAGTTTAGATGTAATGCCTGGAAATCGCCGAAAAACTTAAAATTATTTAATGCACAAGTAAGGGTTATTATGTCAATTGTTGATAACGTCACGCCCGGCCAGCAGTCCAGAGCTCTCTGGTTAAGCACTGTTGCCTTCATCACCTGTTTTGCAGTGTGGACTATTTTTTCTATTATTGGTCTGCAAATTCAAAAAGACTTAGGCTTAAGCGAGACCGAGTTTGGCTTGCTGGTAGGAACGCCAATACTGTCCGGTTCATTAATTCGACTTATACTGGGGATCTGGACAGATCAGTACGGCGGTCGTATCGTATATACCATTGTTATGGTAACGGCGGCTATTGCGACATTCTTGTTAACTACAGTCGACACTTACCTCATGTATTTGGTGGCAGCCTTGGGCATAGGTGTTGCTGGCGGCTCATTTGCGGTAGGTATCGCCTATACTTCACGCTGGTTTCCTACAGGGAGACAAGGCACTGCGTTGGGGATTTTTGGTTTGGGTAATGTCGGCGCAGCGGTGACCAAATTTGTCGCGCCTTTTGTAATGGTTGCCTTCGGTTGGCATGCCGTAGCGCAAATCTGGGCGTCAGTTCTGCTGCTGATGGCGGCAATTTTCTGGTTTTTCACTGACGACGAGCCGCTGCTTAAAGCGAGACGCCTATCGGGAGCTAAACCGGACTCGATTATTAAACAACTGGAACCGCTTAAAGATATGCGGGTTTGGCGTTTTTCAATGTACTACTTTTGTGTGTTTGGCGCTTTTGTCGCCTTAGCGCTCTGGTTGCCCCGTTATCTGGTGGGTGCTTACGGTTTTGATATTAAAACAGCGGGTATGTTGGCCGCATCGTATTCCATTTTTGCGAGCTTGTTTCGTGCATTGGGTGGCTGGTTATCTGATCGTTTTGGTGCGCGGTTGTTGATGTACTGGACCTTTATAATCGGCGCGGTATGCACTTTTTTCTTGTCTTATCCACCTACCGATTACGTCGTACATGGCATTAAAGGTGATCTCAGCTTTAGCATGGGGATCGGCCCATCAGGATTTATGTTATTGATGTCGGTGCTGGGGTTGTTCATGTCTTTTGGAAAGGCAGCTGTGTACAAGCATATTCCGGTTTATTATCCTGATAACGTTGGCGCGGTAGGCGGCGCTGTGGGTATGATCGGCGGTTTAGGTGGATTCTTGTTACCGTTAACTTTTGGTATGTTGAATGATTTGACCGGTATTTGGAGCAGCTGTTTCATGTTGCTGTTTGTGTTAATGACTATCGCACTTACCTGGATGCATTTTTCTATTGTGCAGATGGAACGCCGCGTCGTGCCAGAATTAGCCAACATATCCAGAGATTTACATGAATTGAGCCATCCTTCACCATTGGTTTTGACTGACTGGAATCCTGAAGATAAAGGTTTCTGGGAGAAGACCGGAAAACGTATCGCTAACCGAAATCTGTGGATCAGCATCCCCGCCTTATTGTTGGGTTTTGCGGTGTGGATGGTATGGAGCGTCGTGGTGATAAATCTGCCTAGTATTGGTTTTAAATACACGACTAATGAATTGTTCTGGTTAGCTTCCTTGCCGGGACTTTCTGGCGCTACGTTACGAATTTTCTATTCGTTTATGGTGCCTATTTTTGGCGGTCGACGCTGGACCACAATCAGTACTTTCTCACTGCTGTTGCCGTCGATATGGATAGGGTTTGCCGTGCAAAATCCCGAAACACCTTATTTACTAATGGTGGTATTGGCTTTGTTATGCGGTTTTGGCGGCGGAAATTTTGCGTCCAGCATGGCGAACATCAGTTTTTTCTATCCTCAATCCCAAAAAGGCACGGCTCTGGGTTTAAATGCCGGCTTGGGTAATTTAGGTGTCAGCACTGTTCAGTTTGTAGTGCCGCTGGTTATTGCAGCATCTGTATTTGGCTCTTTGGGCGGCGATCCACAAGTGTGGGTTAAGGGCGCAGTCACTAAATCGATGTGGCTGCAGAACGCTGGATTTATCTGGGTGCCATTTATTATTGCGACCAGTATCGCGGCATGGTTTGGCATGAATGATATTGCTTCGGCAAAAGCCTCTTTTAAAGATCAATCGGTCATTTTCAAGCGTAAACACAACTGGTTGATGTGCTGGCTTTATACCGGCACTTTCGGTTCGTTTATCGGTTATGCAGCCGGCTTTCCGATGTTGATTAAAATTTTGTTCCCTGATGTTAATCCAACTCAGTACGCCTTTTTGGGTCCGTTGGTTGGGGCCTTAATCAGACCGGTCGGCGGTTGGCTCGCCGACAAACTGGGCGGCGCCCAGGTGACAATGTGGAATTTCGTAATTATGATTGTCGCGGTGTTCGGTGTGTTGCATTTTATGCCGTCAGCCGGTAATCCTGGCGATTTTTGGGGCTTTCTTGCCATGTTTATGGTGTTGTTTATTACCACCGGCATAGGTAATGGCTCAACCTTCAGGATGATTCCGGTTATCTTCCTGACTGAACGTTTGTGCGCAGCAAAAGGGCAGGGCGATGAGGCTGTTGCCAAAGCCAAAAAAGATGCGGCCAAAGAAGCGGCCGCAGTGCTGGGTTTTAGTTCGGCAATTGCCGCGTACGGTGCGTTCTTTATCCCCAAGAGTTACGGTACGGCAATCAATATGACTGGTTCACCTGATGCGGCATTATATTGTTTTATGGCTTTTTACCTGGTGTGCATCGGTATCACCTGGTGGAATTACGCACGTAAAACAGCCGCTATGCCTTGTTGATTTTTTATCTTTTATTGCATCGTTCCCACGCAGAGCGTGGGAACGATAAACAAAACCCGAAAACATAGGTAAATCATAATGAGCCATTTCCTGGATCGCTTGCTGTTTTTCAAGAAAAAAGTAGACACTTTCTCCGGTAATCACGGGGTAGTAACCAATGAAGATCGAAGCTGGGAGAACAGTTACCGCTCACGCTGGCAACATGACAAAATTGTGCGTTCCACGCATGGCGTTAATTGCACAGGGTCTTGCAGTTGGAAGATCTATGTCAAAAATGGCTTGGTGACCTGGGAAACCCAGCAAACCGATTACCCGCGTACACGTCCCGATTTGCCGAATCACGAACCGCGAGGCTGTCCGCGTGGTGCGAGTTATTCCTGGTATTTGTACAGCGCGAATCGCCTTAAATTCCCAATGATTCGTGGGCGTTTGGTCAGGATGTGGCGTGAGGCCCGTTTGACCTTAGATCCTGTTGATGCCTGGGCATCAATCATTGAAGATCCTGTCAAAAGCGCAGAGTATAAATCAGTAAGAGGCTTGGGCGGTTTGGTTCGCGCTAACTGGGAAGAGGTCAACGAAATCATCGCGGCGGCCAATATATACACGGCAAAAACGTTTGGTCC
>CANNLO010000014.1 GCA_947505055.1 Methylococcaceae bacterium
AAGAAATGCGTGAGGATTTTTCGCAAAGATATAAATAACATTACTTAAGTTTGTATTGCGTCTATATCAGGCTTTAGAAGCGTGGGAACTTGACGTGCTAGAACATTCGCTTAAAGCGCGCGCTATCAACGTCGATAAAACCTCACTCCGGGTCGATAAGCATAACCATTGGCTACAGGTGTACTCAACAGGTGACATCACGCTTAAATTCCTACACCGAAAGCGGGGTAAGGCGCGACAGTGGCCATTGATATTATTCCTCGCTATGGCGGGGGTCATAATTCATGATTGCTGGGCATCTTTCTAGTCCTATCTTCACTGCGGCCACGGACTTTGTGGTTCGCATTTGTTGCGCGATCTGACTTTTATTGTCGAGTCAAATGGCTATGCCTAGGCGCGGAATATGAAGCGCTTATTACAGGAAACCTGTATCAAGGTCTCCATGACTGATAAAGACCTGGCTAACCTACAAATATTGATATTATTTTTTTATATTTTTATAACCTTCTTCGCTTTCATTTTTTATTTTTTCTCCTTCTTCAATCATACGGTTACCTTCATCAATTTTGTTTTGTCCTTCACGAACCAAAATGTTTCCCCGTTCAACCATTTGCTTGCCTTTTTTCCATCTATCACCCAAATTGGCAATGCCTTGGCTTTCGTTGAGCATTTGTTCGCCGGAAAGAATGGGTGCAGTTACAGGAACGGGGTCAGAAGCGCAACCGTTTAAAAGTAACGCTAAACTTGTAATAGTCATAGCTCTCTTGACAGTGAATTGACTTAGCATAATTTGGTACTCTTTAAGTTAGGAATTTAGATAAATAGTGATTTTACAAAATGTTATACAACTTACAATAGTGTTTTATTTAGTTAGTCTGATTTATAGTTTGCGTAGCAAATGGACGGGCCAATGGCTCCCCAACAAATATGCCTTGGCCAGGCTCCCAAACACTTTTCCAGTAGGCTTCTATCAAGGTATTCCCACGTAGATAATAATGCAGCACGATTCCCGGATGCGGGAATTTAGCCGGATAATTACAAGGTTCTACTACGGCACCATAACTTGCCGTTGCGCCCGCTTTTATCCACTCAAGAATATTCATTTGATCGCTACCCGTCAACACACCTCCTGCAGAAGTTAAATGATCGGCTATCGCTCCCGGCAAATAGGTATTTTTGTCTATATTCGGCACTTGCATCAGTCCGGTAAAATAAAACATAACATCCGTTTTATTTTCAATACTGTTCTGCTCCAGATAATGGACGGGCCATAGATTTTCATAGGCTTTTGCTACTTCAGGAAAAAATGCAGCACGCGAACTTCTAGCCTGATCTGTAGTTTTTAACAAATAGGCTGAACCTTGTGGCCGAGTATAATCAGCGGCAATCCCACGATCAATCAAACTTTTCACTTCTTCAAACGAATGGCCGGCCAGGGTCATGGTAGGTCGCCAATGGAAATCGGTAAAGGGTTGCTGACTATTTGAAGCAAAATAGGGGCTTTTACGGCTTTCTTCACAAACCTTGGCACAAAAAGCCTGATCAAATCCTGCCGCAAAAGCCGTTGTAATCGACATACAGTCAACCCGAAACGGCTTTAACCAAGTCAAGACATAAGCCTGAACTCTGTTTGGCGTTTGCGCATCCAACTGCTGCTTGAGAACAATAAACTCTTTTTGTGATAAGGCATTGGAATAAGGATTAAACTTAAGGTGAACAATATTCGCCTTGGGAATCTTACGCTTATCTTGATAATATTCGGCAATGCGAACACTTAAAAGATCCGAGTCATTAACAATAACGGCTAATTGATTAGCTGTTAATCCGGGTAACGGTCGATAAAGTGGCGAAATTGTAGCAGCATTAAGAATATTGGAAATAAATATCAAAACCAGCGTTAAGCAACTAAAAGCAATCCGTATTTTTAACATTTTCTGGAACCCTTAAAGTATTGGCGATTTATAACTATTAGCATTTTTAGATAAAATTGGCTGGTTATACTGAAAATATTTTCAAGTATAGCAAGAAGCCGGTGTTGAAAGAATGTTATGGCCTACTCAGTAAGCTCAGTTAATAATTCCTGTGGTATATTTTATAAATTATCTTTTCTCTTACATCCGATTTTTCAGGAGCTAACATGAGCAAACCCGTCACACCTTTATTGGCAGCTGATATTTTAATCGAACTTATTGATCAACCTGACCGTCCTTTTGTGTTGATCGAACGCGCTTATCCACCTTATGGTTGGGCGGTGCCTGGCGGTTTTGTCGATATTGGCGAGACCCTGGAACAGGCCGCAATACGTGAAGCCAAAGAAGAAACCTGTCTTGATATTACCCTGACGGCTTTATTGGGCATTTATTCCAATCCGGCACGCGATCCGCGTAATCATACGGTCACTGCCGTTTATATTGCCGAGGCAACTGGAATGCCGATGGCTGCAGATGATGCCAAAAACTTTGGTATCTATACCTTCGATAACCTTCCCCCGGTGCTGGCTTTTGATCATGCCCAAGTTGTGGAAGATTATAAAAACTTTCGTTTGAGCGGAAAAGTAACACCGTTGCGGGTTTAATGTCACTTATGTGGCTTGGCATTGAGGCTTTGTCCAAAAAAAACCGGATGTGATTAAAATAGTTCAAAGCCAACTTTAAACTCCGATTTTAATAAGAATTCTCGTGCCTTTCGTAGATATTACTTAACGTTATTTACCCATCATCAAACACCGGTGGACAACTACAAAACAAATGCCGGTCACCATAGACATTATCGATACGCCCGACTGGTGGCCAGTATTTATCATCATGCTGATCACTATTTGGAAAAAAAGCCTGTTGCTTGGAGTAAGGCAATGTCCATTGTTCGAGCAACAGACGGTGAGTATGCGGCGCATTGTGCAAAAGATTATTTACAGCATCCGCGTCGCCAATTTCTATGGCCATAATTTCTTTGCGAATTAAAATTAACGCATTACAAAATCGGTCAATTTCGGACTTATCCTCACTTTCAGTAGGTTCTATCATTAAAGTATCGGCGACCGGAAATGACACGGTGGGCGCATGAAAACCATAATCGACCAAGCGTTTGGCGATATCATCAACTGTGACATTGCATGTCTTTTTAAAGGCATGGCAATCAATAATACATTCATGCGCCACCCAACCATTTTTGCCAGTATATAAAATAGGGTAAAAAGGTGACAGGCGTTTAGCTATGTAATTGGCATTTAAAATAGCCGTCAAAGTCGCACGTCTTAAGCCAGCCGCACCCATCATCGCAATATATGCCCAGGAAATGGTGTAAATGCTTGCCGAGCCCCACGGCGCTGCGGAAACTGTACCAATAGTACCCTGCTCGCCTTTGGCCGGATTAACGCCTTTAACGACCGGATGTTCGGGTAGAAATGCCGCCAGATGCCTGACCACACCAATCGGACCAACGCCTGGACCGCCACCACCATGAGGTATGCAGAAGGTTTTATGTAGATTGAGATGCGCGACATCGGCGCCAATTTTTCCGGGGCGACTTAAACCAACCAGCGCATTAAAATTGGCGCCATCCAGATAAACCTGGCCACCGTGCTGATGAATCAAATCGCAGATTTCTCGAAACGCCTGTTCAAAAACGCCATGCGTAGAGGGATAAGTAATCATTAATGCGGCTAAGGTTTCTTTATATTCAGCCACTTTTAAACGCAAATCCTCCAGACTGACGTTACCGTTTTCATCACAAGCTACCACCACAACAGTAAGACCCGCCATGCTGGCACTGGCCGGATTGGTACCATGGGCCGAAGCCGGTATCAGACAGACAGTGCGCTGCGCCTGCCCCCTGACTTCGTGATATTTACGGATGACCAGCAATCCTGTGTATTCACCCTGGGAACCGGCATTGGGTTGCAGTGAAAACGCATCAAAGCCGGTCAGATCACAAAGCATATCTTCCAGTTCGGCAAACATTTGTTGATAGCCTTGAGTTTGATATAATGGTGCGAACGGATGCATCGCATTAAACTCATGATATGAAATTGTCTGCATTTCAGTCGCCGCATTCAGCTTCATGGTACAAGAACCTAAAGGTATCATCGAGCGATCCAGGGCAATATCGCGTCTGGCCAGTCTGCGCATGTAGCGCATCATTTCGGTTTCCGAATGATAGCGTTCAAAGACCGGATGTTGCAGGATGAGATCATTCCGTAATAAAGCTTGTGGAAGGCATTCCCCAACAGCGACATCCAAACCATTAATATCAGGAAGATCAGCTACCGGAGAAGCAAAAACCTGCCACAAATCCCTCAAGTTGTTACGCGTTGTGGTTTCGTCCAGAGACAAACCGATATGATCAGGGTCAATAATGCGCACATTGATATTAAGTTCTGCCGCTTTGGCCATGTAATGCTTGGCCCGATTGGGTGTACTGATGCAAAGCGTGTCGAAATAACAGTCACTTATCACTGTATGACCAAGTTGCGTAAGACCGGCCGCCAGAATCTGTGTATAACGATGGATACGGCCTGCAATTAAACGTAAACCCTCAGCACCATGATAGACCGCATAAAAACCGGCAATAACCGCGAGTAATACTTCGGCGGTGCAGATATTACTGGTGGCTTTATCCCTGCGGATATGTTGCTCCCGGGTTTGCAGCGCCATGCGTAAGGCGGGTTGCCCGTGGCTATCTTTTGAAACCCCGATAATCCGCCCGGGAACTGAGCGCTTATAGTCATCCTTAGTAGCAAAATAAGCGGCATGCGGTCCTCCGTAACCCATTGGTACACCAAAACGTTGCGAGTTTCCTACGACAATATCAACACCGAATTCGGCAGGCGGTTTTAATAACACCAACGCCAATAAATCCGCCGCAACCGTAACTAAGGCCTGTTTGGCCTGAGCGATTGCAGTTACCTCGGTCAAATCGTTGACCTGACCTTTACAACCGGGATATTGCAGTAGCAAGGCAAAAAAATCATGCTGAGCTAAATCATGATAAGGATCGGCAACGATAACCTCGTAACCGATCGAATGGGCACGGGTTCTAATCACGGCGATGGTTTGTGGATGACAGTCCTGATCCACAAAAATACTGTTGGCCATACTCTTGGACAAACGCCGTGACATGGTCATGGCTTCTGCGGCTGCCGTGGCTTCATCAAGCAAGGAGGCGTTGGCAAGCTCCATGCCTGTTAAATCAATAATGACTTGCTGAAAAGTTAGCAACGCTTCCAGCCGACCTTGACTGACTTCGGCCTGATAAGGTGTGTACGCGGTATACCAGGCCGGATTTTCCAACACATTGCGCTTAATTACCGCTGGCATAATGGTGTCGTAATAGCCCATGCCTATCATTGAGGTGAAGACTTTATTGCGTTCGCGCATTTTTCGAAGATGCTTGATCACAGCCCGTTCACTGATCGTTTCGGTCAGCTTTAAAGGCTCATGATTTAGAATGTCAGCCGGGATGGCCAGTTCGATAATATCTTCCAGTTCGTTTATTCCCAACTCGGCCAGCATGGCTTCGGTTTGTAGCCGATTTGGGCCGATATGGCGGTTGATAAAATTACCGCGCATTTCCAGTTGAGCCAGATCGGGGCACTTTATAGTCATGGGCTTATCTTTGATAGCGATGAGGAATAAACGGTAACGGGGTCACGCTCAGAGAAATTCGATGTTCACGAACTTTCGCGTAAAGCGGATAGCCTAAATCAAGCACATAAGGGTCAATTAGAGCCATGGCAATAGGGCCTTGTAAATAAGGCGAGTAACCACCGCTGGTAACATAGCCTACCGCCCGCTGATCATTACTAAAAACAACGCTGCCTTCACGTACCGGAATTTTACTGTCAACCAACAAACCTACACGAATTTTTTCTGGTGAGATTTTCAGCTGGTCCAAAATTTTGTTGGCTCCGGGATAAATGTTAACTCCTTTTGCAATCAACCATTGCAGTCCCGCTTCTACGGGTGAAATACATTCATTAACTTCATGCCCATACAGAGCTAGTCCCGCTTCGAGTCGCAGGGTATCTCTGGCCGCCAAACCGATAGGTTCGACGTGGTTTTCAGCAAGTAACAGAAGCGCGAGTTGCTCTGCATGTACTCGATCTACCAAAATTTCAAAGCCGTCTTCACCCGTATAACCACTTCGACTGATATTACATTTTAATCCATTAATTTCAGTTCCACAGGCTGTCATAAAAGCAAGTAGTGCAGCCTGAGGAGCTAATTTTTGCATAATTCTTGCAGCCCCAGGACCTTGCAACGCAAATAAGGCCTGTTCAGTCAGCTCATTAAAAAAACACTTTCCCGATAGTTGTCTGGACAGATATTTAAAATCTTTATCTTTACAGGCAGCATTAACAACAATCATTAAACCGGATTCAATACGGGTAATAATGATGTCATCAATTATTCCACCGTATTCATTAGTTAAAACGGTATATTTCAACTCACCCACATTCATGGCACTGATATCGGTCGGTATTAATTGGCCAACTTCTTCAACAGCTGAATCACCTCGAATCATGCACAAACCCATGTGCGATATATCGAAAAAACCAGCATAACGACGACAATGCATATGTTCATGTATCGTTCCGTTTCGATATTGCACGGGCATCAGGTACCCCGCATACGGCACCATTCTGGCACCCAACTCAAGATGAAGATTATAAATTGGCGTCTTTTTTAACATGAATGTAATTATCAGAAAATCAATATGGAGCTATTTTAGCCAGATATTCTATTATTTGCCACGTGTGTAGGGATTGATAAGAAATTCAGCTATGACATTGGGCTACTTTATACAATACATCCCTATGCAGGCAACGATTAATGACACTTTAAGTAACTGATTATATTTCACAGACGCTCCAATTTGTTTTAGTTTTTTAGATTGATGCCATAGCTAGTATAATCGACGCTTTGTTTTGGCATGATCAACTCTATTTGCAGGACTATTTCGGTAAGCTTTGCATACGCAGTTTTAAAATCAGACTTTAATCTGTAATAGTTCGATCTTGCTTCACTCCTTTCTTTTAAAACTCAGAGAACACTATGGCGCTGTATTGTGGAATCGTTGGTTTGCCCAACGTTGGAAAATCGACCTTATTTAATGCATTAACCCGTGCGAAAATCGCGGCCGAAAATTACCCCTTTTGTACCATTGACCCCAATGTTGGTGTTGTCCCAGTTCCTGATATTCGTATGGACAAACTGGCAGAAATTGTAAAACCCGAACGCATATTGCCAACAACTATCGAGTTTGTAGACATTGCCGGTTTAGTTGCGGGCGCCTCGAAAGGCGAAGGCTTGGGTAACCAGTTTTTAGCCAATATTCGTGAAACAGATGCAATCGCTCATGTGGTACGTTGTTTTGATGATGACAACGTCATCCACGTTGCCGGAAAAATAGATCCCATTTCTGACATTGAAGTCATTAATACGGAATTGGCGCTGGCAGACATGGCTTCTGTTGAAAAAGCGCTGTTAAGAGCGACTAAAGCAGCAAGAACCGGCAACAAAGATGAGCAGGCTAAAAAAGATGTTCTTGAAAAAGTTTTCACACAACTGGATGCAGGAGAACCCGCGCGAACCTTGACTTTAACTGAAGATGAGAGGGCATTGATTCGGGATTTGTGCCTGATGACACTTAAACCATCCATGTACATTGCCAATGTTCAGGATGACGGCTTTGAAAATAATCCATTGCTCGATAGAGTTCAAGCACTGGCCGACAAGGAAGGTGCGATGGTGGTACCCATCTGCGCAGCTATCGAAGCAGAAATTGCACAATTGGACGAAGAAGAGAAAAAAGAATTTCTTGATGACTTAGGCCTGGAAGAACCCGGTTTGAATCGTGTGGTAAGAGCCGGCTATAAATTACTAAGCCTTGCAACTTATTTTACTGCCGGGGTCAAAGAAGTCAGAGCCTGGACTATACCTGTCGGGGCAACGGCACCACAGGCGGCTGGTGTTATTCATAGTGATTTTGAAAAAGGCTTTATCCGTGCGGAAGTCATCGCCTATCAGGATTTTATCGACTATAAGGGCGAACAAGGGGCAAAAGATGCCGGTAAATGGCGACTTGAAGGTAAAGACTATGTCGTTAAAGATGGCGACGTAGTTCATTTTAGATTCAACGTTTAAGCAATTTTAACTGTAAGTGTTTTAACCATTAAAACCGTTTAGCCACCATAATTGGGTTGCCTCATAGCAACCCAATCAACCAAACTTTAATATTACAAGTCCAAAGCCGCCACCCGATTATCTTCAGGCATTGCTTTATTAAAATAACTTCGTACACCGTTAAAAATCGCTCCGGCAATTTTCAACTGATGATCGGTATTAACCAGTTTAAGCTCTTCAGAAGGATTGGAAATAAATGCTGTTTCTACCAGAATAGACGGCACATCGGGAGATTTCAACACCAAAAATCCGGCTTTTTGAACTGATCCGTAATGCAACTCACCGATATGTTCAAAATTCTTTAACACCTTGCCGGCCACGTTAACACTTGCATCTTGCGTAGCGGTCTGCGACAAATCCAATAATACCGAAGCCAGAACGTCTTCCTTATCATTTAAACTTACCCCACCGACCAGGTCAGCCGAGTTTTCGCTGTTTGCCAGCCAACGAGCCGCCTCGCTGGTTGCGCCTTTATTAGATAAAGTAAAAACTGAAGCGCCTTTAACCGTAGCATCCTGAAAAGCATCCGCATGGATAGAGACAAACAAATCTGCCTTGGCTGCCCGGGCAATTTGCATTCGTTTTCTCAGATCCACGAAATAATC
This sequence comes from Methylococcaceae bacterium, assembly GCA_947505055.1. Next base: position 8,789 of record CANNLO010000014.1, read on the forward strand.
GCCTTTACGAACTAAAACCGCCTTCATGCCAGGTTGATTATTAATTAATTCGGCCAGTTTTTTGGCAATAGCCAAAGTGATTTTTTTCTCCTCAGTACCATGTTGTCCATGAGCACCCGGATCATCACCGCCGTGACCAGCATCAATCGCAACAATGATGCCCTTATCGTGCTTGGAAACCTTTATTGGCTCAGCTGACAGGATTGAAACCTTTTTCGCCGCCACCATTTGCAATTCTTTCGCAGGTTTTTCTGGTATTGATTTAGGATTTATGTGTTTGGCTAAAGGTGGGACATTTATACTGGCCTGAGTCTCAGGTTTGTTCTCAATCTTGGCAGCCATTGCCGGACTTTTGTTTAATAACTCAACAATCAAACGATGTCCATGCTCGTTCAGACTATTAGTTCTTAACGTCATATCTTTAGAATTAAGTTCTCTTTTTAAATCAACAACAATTCTTAGATCAGATTTATTTTTTGTGGCGACACGAACGTGGGAAAACAAGGGATGAGATGGAGCAGGCTGACTTAAAGCTTGCTTTACACTGGCATTCCGGACGTCAATCACCAGTCTGGCCGGGTTGTTCATCAGAAAAACCCTATGCTCTGGCGAAGCAGACACATCAAACAACATTTGGGTTTGATCAGGCGTATTCCAATAATTCAAGGAACTAATATTAATCTGTTCCGCATAAACAGCCCCAGCCAACAACTGAAATCCACTAATAAACAAGAACTTCCAGTAACTTCGCATCAACGTAACTCGCAAGGTGATAAATTAGGTTAGATTATAGCAGTATGTATTTGTTTTTACAGTTCAGATTTAAAATATATTTTTAAAATTAATGGGGACTTTTCATTTCCAAGGTTCTGCCTTCACCTTCAGGAACCAATTTTATAACCCAATCCGGTTCCGGTAAAAAGCCTTTGCCCATCTCAGGCCATTCAATGAAGCAGACACAATCCTGGTCAAAATAATCTCTTATGCCTATCCATTCAAGCTCTTCCGGATCAACGACACGGTACAAGTCAAAATGAAATATCTTGCGGCCAGCTATCGTATATTCCTCAACAAGCGTGTAAGTCGGACTTTTAACTGCTCCTATATAACCTGCTGCCCGGAGAAAACCTCTGACCAAGGTGGTTTTGCCTGCACCAAGCTCCCCATGCAAAAATATCAGACCATTGTTCGGCAACTCGGCCCAAAGCTTGGCGCCATACTGTTCTGTCGCTTCCGTGTCACTTAAATATATTTTCATTAATTCACCAATTGTCTTAAATAAGGCATTAAATCACTGGCCAACAAACCTCTTTCACCGTCCTCTGCTACAGCTATATCAGCCGCCAAACCGTGAATATAAACACCTTGTTGCGCTGCTTCCTGCAGAGATAAACCCTGAGCCAGTAATCCACCAAGCACACCAGCCAACACATCTCCCATGCCACCGGAAGCCATACCAGGATTACCGGTACTGGAAATTGCGATGTGCTGTTCGGTTGCAATTAAAGTTCCCGCACCTTTAAGAATGGCAACACCGCCAAAATCAGCTTGAATAGCCGAAACAGCCATAAAACGATCCTGCTGAACTTCAGCCGTGGAGCAATTTAAGAGCCGGGCCGCTTCTCCGGGATGTGGCGTTAAAAGCCAATCACCGTTCATTGTGGGTCTGGATGCCAATAAATTTAATCCATCAGCATCGATGACCAATATTTTCCCTGAATTAATGGCGATATTAAATAACATATCTGCCCAAGCACTTTGCCCAAGGCCCGGTCCAACTACAACGACATCGACTTTTGCCAGTAATATTGACAACTGCTCAGCCGTTTCCACGCCATGGCACATCAATTCTGGTCTGTTCTGATTCATAAACCCGGCATGTTCGCTCCGAGTTGCCATACTGACCAAACCTGCGCCAACCCTCAGTGCCGCTTCACCGGCTAACTTAGCGGCCCCCGAATAACCAAGCTCACCCCCGACAATTAATACATGACCACACTTACCCTTATGATCACATCGGTGACGTCGAAGCAACTGATTTCTTACTACTCGGACCGCAGATGTATTAATACCTTCAAACACCGCATCAGGCACACCTAATTTTGCATAATTTATGGTTCCGCAATATTCCGCAGCTAGCCCGGTAAAAAGCCCTTGTTTCAAGCCAATAAACGTCATTGTAAAAGCCGCTTTTACCGCACAGCCCATTATATTCCCAGTATCGGCATTTAAACCGGAAGGAATATCAACGGCAACAACCGGTGAAGTGTGTCTGTTCATAAGCTGAATAGCTTCAGCGTATAAACCGGTTACCGGTCTATCCAGACCGGTACCTAGCAGAGCATCAACAATAACATCCGCATTAAATGAGTCATCTACATTAAACGCCCTGACTAAACCTTTAGCTGCAGTGTATTTATTATAAGCAGTCATAGCATCGCCAACCAACTTCACAGGATTGGAAACCGCATAGACGCAAACCTTCAGACCAGCGTCCAGTGCCAAGTCCGCAACAATATAACCATCACCCGCATTGTTCCCGGAACCACAGAAAACTGCCAAAGATTCGGCATCCGGCCAATTATCAATAATACATTGGTAAATCTCCTGCCCTGCTCTGGTCATCAAAACAAAACCGGGGATGCCGTATTCTTCAATTGCAAGGCGGTCCAATTCTCTAACCTGGGCTGCACGATAAAGATTTACAGGTAAATTTTGCATCAGGACTTTATAAACAACACTCATAAATAGTAATTTAAAACGTACAATATCGTTGGGTTCATCGTGTCTTGCTGGTGATTATTCAATCTAAAATTGAATGTGTATTTATAAATCATTATAGATGGGTTATTTTAATCACATTCTTTACTTCTTAATTTAATTTATTCAGACAGTCGGCTATGGACACAAGCGAGCAAGCAATGGCCGAACTGGCTTTACAAATCAAGCACTGGGGACAAGAGCTGGGCTTTCAGCAAGTTGGCATCACCGACACCGATTTACCGGAAGCCGAAGCCCATCTGCATAACTGGCTGGCCAAGGGTTATCACGGTGAAATGGATTATATGCATCGTCATGGCCTTAAACGCAGTAGACCAGAGTTATTACATACGGGAACTCTGCGGGTTATTTCTGTTCGCCTGGATTACCAGTCTGAAACTGGTTCCAAGATGAATCAAAATCTGACTGACCCAACATTTGCCTATATTTCCCGCTATGCATTGGGTCGTGATTATCACAAACTGATGCGCAATCGCCTGCAAAAACTGGCTGATAAAATTCATGTTGAAGTTGATGATCTGAAACTTGGTTCTATGCGGGCTTTTGTTGACAGCGCTCCAGTTCTTGAAAAAGCCCTGGCAGAAAAAGCCGGGCTCGGCTGGATAGGCAAACATTCCAATGTTATTAATCGCAAAGCCGGCTCATGGTTTTTTCTTGGCGAGTTATTCACAAACTTGCCGCTACCAGTCGACACTCCTGCTACCGCCCACTGTGGCGAATGTGTCGCCTGCCTGGATGTATGCCCGACCCAGGCCATTGTTGCTCCCTATCAGGTCGACGCCCGACGTTGCGTATCCTACTTAACTATTGAACTATACGGTTCAATTCCTGAAAATTTAAGGCCACTGATCGGCAACCGTATTTATGGTTGCGACGACTGCCAGCTTATTTGTCCATGGAACCGATTTGCCAAAATGAGTGGAGAGCAGGATTTCAGCCCCCGTCACCGACTGAATGCCCAACAATTGCTCGACGTATTTTCTTGGGATGAAACAACGTTTCTGGCAAAAACCGAAGGCTCGGCAATCCGAAGAATCGGTCATCATCGCTGGCTTAGAAATATCGCTGTGGCTTTGGGTAATTCCCCCAAATCCGCACTTATTAATGATGCCTTAAATTCCAAGCTTTCTCATGAGGCAGAAACAGTTAGAGAGCATGTGCAATGGGCTTTAGCAAGTCAGAACAAGTAACTTTTTCTTATCACTAACAAGCTAACACTATGAATCTCTCACTTCTGACACTTAACTTACACACCTATCAACAACATCCAAGACATTGTTGCTTTGACACGATGCACCAACATGAACGTGAGGTACACATCATTGCCGAAGCTATCGCTCACTTAAATATCGATGTTATTTGTTTTCAGGAAGTTGGCGAACACATGCATGATCCCATTATGCATCCCTATGGTGAATCCCCTTCCAATATGGCGTTTCGTATTTGTAACAAATTACGCCAATGGGGACTTTGGTATCATATTCACCAGGACTGGAGCCATATTGGCTTTGATCGTTGGCGGGAAGGAACAGCCATTATGAGCCGCTATCCAATGCAGCATAATTATTCGGCTTATGTTTCAATGGATCATCGAAAAGACAATTATATGTCACGTAATATCACTGTTTCGTGCATTGATGTTCCCTGGTTCGGACTATTACATATCGCAAATGTTCATTTGAGTTGGGGGCATCATGGCTTTTATGAGGAATATAATAATCTCAAAAAACTGATTTATTCGCGCTTACATTTTGGTGTCAGAGGCGATTTAATGGTTGGCGATTTTAATGCCCCAGCGGGTGAACATACTTATAACCATATTGTCCGACACGGGGAATATGTCGATCAATTCCATGAACTACACCCCCACCGCTTTTATGAACCCAGTTATCGTGGACAAATTGATGGCAGGAAAAATTCCCCGCCAACCCGTATTGACCATATTTTTAAACGCAATGGCAATCCCATGAAAATCACTTCGATGGATATTATTTTTAACGATGAATTCTATCCGACTGTTTCCGATCATTTTGGCTATTTGGCACGCTTCGAGTTGTTTTGACTATGACCTTAAATATGTAACAGATATGTAATTATAAGTTTCCATATGCAGTTTGAGGTTACAATAATCTCCATGAACAAAAATCTAACTCCATTTTCAGCCCTGACACCGGATATCATTTTTAATGCGCTTGATAGCATTGGCTTGTCCGGCGACGGTCGTTTACTGGCACTTAACAGTTATGAAAACCGTGTTTACCAAGTTGGCTTGACAGATTCCAGCTATAAGGTAACCAAATTTTACCGACCAGAGCGCTGGTCAACTGCCGCCATTCTTGAAGAGCACGACTTTGTTCAGGAATTATTTGACGCTGAACTACCCGTAGTTCCCGCCCTGCACTTTGGTGACAAGCAATCCTTAATTCATTCAGATGGTTTTCGCTTTTCGGTATTTCCACGTCAAGGTGGCCGTGTGCCGGAGCTTGAAGGACGAGACAAGCTCGAATGGATGGGCCGGCTTATTGGCCGTATTCATGCCATTGGTGCATTGAAGAAATTTAAGGAGCGCCCAACGCTCGATATCGTTAGCTTCGGTGATGAACCCAGAGCTTATCTTCTGGCTAATAATTTTCTGCCAACTGATCTACTTGAACCGTACCTTACCGTTACCGAACATGCGTTGGAAGGTGTTAGGCGTTGTTTTGAACGTGCCGGAAAAGTAAATAACTTACGCTTACACGGTGACTGTTATCCGGGCAATATTTTGTGGACAGATGAAGGCCCGCATTTTGTTGATTTTGATGACAGCCGAATGGGACCTGCCATACAGGATCTATGGATGCTACTGTCTGGAGACCGAGTTGAAATGACTGTGCAATTAGGGCATTTACTAAATGGTTACAGAACTTTTTATGATTTTGATACATGTGAACTGCATCTGATCGAAGCTCTACGCACTTTACGATTGATTCATTATTCTGCCTGGATTGCCAGACGCTGGGATGATCCCGCATTTCCGATGGCATTTCCCTGGTTTGATACACCACGTTACTGGCAGGATAGAATTATTGAGTTACGCGAACAAATCGCCTTAATGAACGAAGGCCCTCTAGAACTGGGTTAAAGCTTCATCAACAGGGTTTTTACAGGATTGAACGTTTTCCTGTGTATCGCTAAAAAACCAAATCGTTCAATTTCAGCCAAATGCTGCTTGGTTCCGTAGCCTTTATGTTGTTCAAACGAAAAATCAGGATAATTGTTACTATACTCAACCATCAATTTATCCCGCTCAACTTTAGCCAATATTGAAGCCGCACTGATTGCCTGAACTTTACTGTCACCCTTTACAATGGCCTGGGCGGGCATAGTCAAAACAGGGAGACGGTTACCATCAATTAACACCTCATCCGGCTGAATCCCCAAACTCGTTACTGCTCTTTGCATGGCAAGAAGGGTTGCCTGCAAAATATTGAGTTGATCAATCTCTTCAACACTGGCTTGTGCAATTGACCAGCTTAAAGCTCTTTCTTTAATCAGGATATAGAGACTGTCGCGTTTACTGGGACTCAGGATTTTAGAATCAGCAAGACCCGCTATTGGTCTTGACGGATCGAGAATGACGGATGCAGCAAAGACTGGACCTGCCAAAGGGCCGCGACCGGCTTCGTCAACACCGGCAACTCTGGAGGCTTGTATATATTCATTCATTATAAAAAATTGGACTTACAGTCGGAAATAGGTGCAGCTTATCTACGAAAAGCAAGCTAAACAAGCAATGCTTATTAACAAAAACACCTACCGCAATATGCCCCGGTTTACATTGCGTAAAAAACTGACCATATCTGATAACTCTTTACTTTCACCGGCAAGATCTTCCATCTGATCAATCGCATCTTCAAGGCGCAGATTATTTTTATAAATGATCTTGTAGGCTTTTCTGATTAATCTGATGTCTTCAGGTGAGATGCCATTTCGCTCCATACCCACTGAATTGATGCCGTGTGGACGTGTCGGTTTGCCACCAACCATCACAAAAGGCGGAATGTCCTGAGTGATCGCGCTACCCATTGCTGCAAAACTATACTGGCCAATTTGGGTAAACTGATGAACCAGTGTAAATCCGCCTAAAATAGCATGACTGTGTAAATGCACATGACCCGCCAAAGAAGCACCATTGGCCATAATCACATGATTACCAATAATGCAGTCATGGGCGACATGAGTGTAGGCCATAAACAGGTTATCACTGCCGATTTTGGTCAGACTCCGATCTTGCTTGGTCCCTCTGTGCATAGAGGTATATTCGCGAATCGTGTTTCGATCGCCAATATCAAGTCGGGTTATCTCGGCAGCATATTTCTTATCTTGGGGATCTTCTCCAATAGACGTGAATTGGTAAATGTGATTGTCTTTACCAATGGTAGTAGGCCCTTTGATAACGACATGAGATCCTATAACCGTCCCAGAACCAATTTTTACATCAGGACCAATAACAGAAAAAGGCCCGATGGAAACGTCCTCGGCCAGTTCAGCTTTACTATCGACTATCGCGGTTGAATCAATCAAAACTAATTTACCACGGCTGCACATCTGATTTCGGCGCTCGCAACAAATTCACCATCCACTTCGGCGCGACATTCAAAAGCCCAGATATTCCGTTTGCTTTTAACGAATTTTGCTTCCAGCATCAATTGATCGCCGGGTACCACAGGTCTTTTAAATTTGGCCTTATCAATCCCAACCAGATAATAAATCATTCCGGCCAATTCATCCCCAGCTGTTTCTGAGGCCAATAAACCGGTAGCTTGAGCCAAGGCTTCCAAGATTAACACACCTGGCATAATGGGCTTTTGTGGGAAATGTCCCTGGAAAAACGGCTCGTTATAAGTCACGTTTTTCACTCCCAGCAATCTAACACCAGGCTCACACTCAATAACTTTATCAACCAACAAAAAAGGATAACGATGTGGTAAAAATTCTTGAATTTGTAGAATATCTAGCGTAATGGACATATTTGGGTGCTTATTATAATAAAGTGAGTAACCATAAAACCTCTGAAATTCATTGTAAATAAAATAACTTTTTAAAATTTAGTCACATCTGATTTACAGCGAAGCTGAGTTTTATAATTCCCGCTTTGTGATTAGTGGTAGAAAAATTGATAATTTAGCGAATAAATCCTTGTGCAATTATTCCGGTATGGTTGACAACTTTTGTTGAACCTGACTGGTGACATCAATTTTTTCGCTGGAATAAATAACGCCATCGGTAAGTAATAAATCAAAACTTTGATCTTTGGCTATTTCACGAATAGCTTCAACAATTCGACGTTGTAATTTCCCTAATTCTTCATTTCGACGAGCATTAAAATCTTCGCTGAACTCTTGCTGAGCCCTTTTAGCATCCCGTTTTTTATTCAAAATATCTTTTTCCAGGTTAGCTCGGGCGGATTCACCCATCACTGCGGCATCTTTAGCTATTTTTTCATCAAGACTCTGAATTTCTTTTTGCTGGGCAACTAATTGTTTATCTCTAGGCGAAAACTCCAGTTCCAAGCGTTTTTTTGCTTTTTCTGCCTGTGGTGCTTTCTCGAGAACGGCAGGAATGTTAACAAAGCCAATCTTCAAATCAGCATAACTGACGTTTGCAGCAAGCAACAAGCCTAAAAATAAAGCAATTTTGATTTTCATTGTTCAACAGATCTCGAGTGAAATTAATAAAATATTAACTATAGGGTTAACTTGTTAAATTATAAATGTTATTTTCCTTAAACAGAAATAACTTATCTTAAAAATTCTGGCCGAAGTTAAATTGAAACATTTGTGTTTGGTCTCCTGTAGTGCTGTTAGTCGACGTTGACGACGACGCATTCACAGCATTTAACGGTAAGGCAGCACTGACTGATAAAGCCCCGAACGGAGACATCCACTCACCTGAAATGCCGGTAGAATATTTCAGATTATTCGCTGTAAAGCCATTGTTAATAGATCCCCCATCCAGAAAAGCGCCTAACCTGACCGACTTTGTGTCCGGCATAAACGGCACAGGAAAAAATAATTCGGCATTGCCGATAATTTTACTGGAGCCACCAAACGGATAAAAATTCGAGTCTCTTGGCCCTACTGTATTGTTTCTAAATCCGCGTATAGAGCCAGTGCCACCGCCGAAATAGTTTTCAAAGAATGGCAAAGTCGCTGTTGAGCCATAACCGCCGCCGTAACCCACTTCACCATTAAGTTTAAAAGTAAAATCTTTGGCTAACGGAAAATAGATTTGCTGTTTATAACCGAGTTTATAGTAATCCAGATCACTGCCAGGAACAGTTGCCAACGCAGAAAAACGCTGTTGCCCACCCTTGTTCGGAAAGATTGCCCTGTTAAGAGTGTCATGAGTCCAGCCTACGGCTGGTGCCAGAGTGAGGAATGTATTACCCTCTTTATTAATAAAATCTTGAATTTGTGTAGATGAATAGTTAGTAGTACTCAACTCAGTATGTTTCACATCAACATCAAATCGCAAATGATCAAACTCATTTAGAGGAATACCAAAATTGATCCCGGCATTCATGACATTCGTCGAGTAATTGGCAATGTTAATTTGACCGGCATTACGTTTGGTATAACCAAGACTATAACCCTGACTAACACCATCTACAGTGAAATAAGGATTATTAAAACCAAACTGGTAACTGGTCATATAGTTACTATTGTTAAAGGCAATGTTTACCCGCTTGCCTGAACCAAACACGTTATCCTGAGCAATATTGGCATTCAAGACGATACCCTGGACTTGAGAAAAACCGACACCTGCCGACAAGTTACCGGAGGCTTTTTCTACGACCGTATAATTAACATCAATCTGATCAGCTGTGCCTGCAACGGGCGGAGTTTCTACATTGACCTCTTCAAAATAACCCAGACGTTCTAGACGCGTTTTTGAACGGGCAATCTTGGAGCTTGAAGCCCAACTGGATTCCATTTGCCGCATTTCCCGACGCAAAACCTCATCCCGGGTCTTGCTGTTGCCTTTCATGTTAATTCGTCGGACATAAACCCGTTTACCGGGGTCGACAAAAAACGTCATATCAACCGTTTTCTTGGCTTCGTTGATTTCAGGAACCATATTCACGTTTGCAAAAGCATAACCATCATCACCCAGGCGATCTGAAACAGCCTTGGATGTTTCGGTGGCATTCTTTCTGGAGAAGGTTTCACCCGGCCCAACTTTAACTAATTTAATTAACTCTGCAGGAGCGACAACCAGATTACCCGCTAATTTAACTTTATCGAGTTTATAAACATCACCTTCTTTAACATTGATAGTGACATAAATATCTTTTTTATCAGGCGTAATCGCCACCTGCGTCGACTCAATATTAAAATTAATGTAACCGCGATCAAGATAATAGGAGCGCAAAGTTTCCAAGTCGGCCTGTAATTTCTGTTTGGAATACTGATCGTCTTTGGTATAGAACGACAACAAATTCGACGTATTCAATTCAAGAGTTTTTAATAAAACTTTCTCATCATAAACAGTATTACCAACAATATTGATTTGTTTGATCTTTGCAACCCTACCTTCGGAAATTTTGATCTGAATGCCAACCCGATTTCGGGTCAATGTGGACACTTCGGTTTTAATCTTTAAACCGTATTTACCGTGACTAAAATATTGGCGACTTAATTCCTGTTCTACTTTATCCAGCACCTGCTGGTCAAACACTTTGCCTTCGGCCAAGCCGATTTTCTTTAAAGCTTTGGTCAGGTCATCTTTACTTAGGTCTTTATTGCCTTCAAAAACAATTTTTGCGATGGAAGGTCGCTCAACCACTTTAACGACCAGTGTCGAACCGTCTCTTTCCAAAGAAATATCTTTAAAAAAACCAGTTTTAAATAATGCTTTGATGGCAGGACCAACATTATCCAGCGAAAATTTTTCGCCTACATTAACTGGTAGATAATTATAAACGGTACCTACGGAGATACGTTGCAGACCTTTGACTTGAATGTCCTCTACGACAAACTCTTCACTTCCATTTGCTACTTGAGAAACAAGCAGAAACAGTAATAACGAGCGAGAAAAATAATTTAATTTCATGGGGGGGAGGTTTAAAAAATCAACAAGGTTCAATATTCAAAAACTGGCGAATTATATCACAGATTATATTTAATCTGGCTTAAGCCCTATAAATTGGAAAACCAAGTACATCATCAATGGATTTACTGTCCGATAACAACATTAATAAACGATCAAGACCTATAGCAATTCCAGAACATTCTGGTAATCCCGCTGCTAAAGCATCGATAAGATGTTGATCCTTTTGAATAACAGGAAGATTGTTTTTCTGCCTGATAGCCAATTCAGCATCGAAGCGCTCATTCTGCTCCTTAGCGTCAGTCAATTCATAGTAACCATTACCCAGCTCAACACCATTCATAAATAACTCAACCCGATCGGTAATCAGGTCATTCTGCTCATTAAGTCTAGCCAATGATGACTGGCATGCAGGATAACCATAAACCAAACATAAGCTATTATCACCTAAATTTGGCTGAACTTTATGACTGAACAACAAATCCAGCCACAGCGCATGATCATGCTCACAAAGGCTTATCGCTTCAGACAACCCTGACTCTATGGCGTAAGCACAGTAATTTTGATAAGAAAACTCCAAAGAATTTAAACCGGTATACAAGAAAAATACGTCCTGATAGCTAATTCTTTGTGTTTCCTGCAAGCCTACAAAAAGCGCTTCAATCAAATCGGTGGTTTCATCCATTAATTGCGGCAATGTAAAACCAACCCTATACCACTCGAGCAAAGTAAACTCAGGATTATGAAAGCGCCCGGATTCGCCATTTCGGAAAGCCTTGCCTATTTGATAAATTGAACCTGTGCCTGCTGCGAGTAACCGTTTCATGGCAAACTCGGGCGATGTTTGCAAAAACAGGGTTTGTCGCTCCGGAGACAAGCAATACTCTGAAGTAAAAAACGCTAACTGAGGATCTGTTCCACAACTATGACTGAGCAGAGGCGTCTCAACTTCCATAACCGATCTTTCAGAAAAAAACTGACGAATACGACTAAGAGTCTGCGCCCTTAAGCGCAGTAAATCCAGTGAGCAGGTCGGTCGCCAGTTTTGAGACACTATTCTTTAACGCGGGAAACGTATTCGCCGGTACGGGTATCAACCCTGATCAGTTCACCAATTTGAACAAATAGTGGCACTCTGACAACAGCACCGGTTTCCAAAACTGCGGGTTTGCCGCCACCGCCCGAAGTATCACCCCGAATGCCTGGATCGGTTTCAGTGATGGATAAATCGACAAAATTAGGAGGCGAAATTGCCAGAGGTGCATCATTCCATAAAGTTACAGTACAAGTGTCCTGATCTTTAAGCCATTTACCCGAATCACCAACAACTTTTTCTTCAGTCTGATACTGCTCAAAAGTATCCGGTACCATAAAATGTCTGAACTGTCCGTCGTTATAAAGATATTGCATCTCCACATCGACAACATCTGCACCTTCAAGTGATTCACCAGATTTAAAGGTTCTTTCAATCACCCTTCCGGTTTTTAAATTTCTTATCTTTACCCGGCTAAAGGCCTGACCCTTTCCAGGCTTTACAAATTCATTTTCAATAATTGCGCAGGGATCATTATCCAACATGATTTTTAACCCGGCTTTAAATTCATTAGTACTATAAATGGCCAATTTTATTCCTCGAACGATGACAGACAATGTAAAAATTAAATCATTATAATAGAGCCAACAACTGATAGAAAACTTAAATAATCTCTGATGCCCATACCACAACTAGAAATACAGCATTTTTGCAACAATTGGCAACAACAACTCGCCGAGGCTTTTACCAACATTGATGACCTCTGCGATTACTTACAGCTAGCAACAGATAAGCTGCCAATTTCATTTGCCGCGACTGAAAATTTTGCTTTGCGTGTGCCGTTAAACTTTGCAAGCTGCATGGAAAAAGCTAATCCTAATGACCCCTTATTACGACAGGTATTGCCTGTTAAAGACGAATTATTGACTTATCCAGGCTTTAAATCAGATCCTGTTGGTGACCTTGCATCCGTCACCGAGACCGGTATTTTGCACAAATACCAGGGAAGAGTTTTATTAATTAACACTGGAAGCTGCGCCATTAATTGCCGTTATTGTTTTCGTCGCAATTTTCCTTATGCCGATTTACAACTTGGCAAACAAAAGGAAATCGCAGCCATCGAGGCCATAGAAGAGGATTCCAGTATTACTGAAGTTATTTTAAGCGGCGGCGACCCTTTACTGCTAAACGACTCAAGATTAACCCGGCTCATTGTGCAATTGAATGAGATCAAACATTTAAAGCGCATCCGGATACACAGTCGTTTACCCATCGTCCTACCAGCCCGAATAACAGAAGAGTTCATCAATACCTTAAAACAAAGCTCGAAACAAGTTATCCTTATCGTGCACTGTAATCATGCCAATGAAATTAATGACCGCGTTGCCACTGCCTGCAACGCACTTAAAAACAGTGGCATCATTCTGTTTAACCAATCAGTTCTATTAAAAGGTGTAAATGATAGCGCCCAAACTCTCTGTGAACTTAGCGAGAAACTTTTCAGCCTTGGAATTATCCCTTATTATCTTCATTTATTGGATAAAGCTACCGGAACTGGACATTTTGAAGTGCTAATAAATGACGCTTTAAGCCTAATCAGTCAAGTTCAAGCTACCCTGCCCGGCTATCTGGTGCCAAAATTAGTGACGGAACAAGAAGGAGCTACTTCTAAACAATATGTTTTTTAGTTTATATATTGGAAACTAATACGGCAATTTTAGTATCGAGCATAAAACTAACCTTAATCTCTATCTAAGGCATTGATTCAAAATCAGGATCATTTAAAGTACCCCCGGATACCGATCTTTATGTCTACAAACGGCCACATCCGGTTGATATTAAAACGGATGGCACCATTACCACCAAGCCGTTCTTCGGGGCTGCCGCGGGTGTACCACCTGAATCTGGCATTCCTTACCGCCTTGAGAAAGGGGGGTAAAGTAGTAAAGGAAGGTAAACTTAGAGCCAAATTTCGTGTGGTTTCAATATTCCGGCCTCCTGCCGCACTCATCTATTGGCCTATGGAATTCAATCCAGGCATTACTTATGACCTGATCAATGACAGGCAGGAATAAAGTCAATTTGATAAATCTTTGATGTTGCTTTGTAACACAGAGTTATCCACATTTCCGGTGGATAACTCTGTGGGTAAGCTGAAAATTAGATTCGTAATTGTTCACTTTTTAAGCTTTTTTGTTAAATCGATCAGATTCAAGCCACAATGCAACTAAAAGGATACACAATCATAACTATCAATAAGTTAGAGTAAGTCAATAAAGTTTTTTCGCACTATAATTGTGGTGTTTGCAAAGTTATTTTGCAATAAAGAAAAACAAAAAATGCAAATTTTTTTATCTGTGGAAAACCCTGTGATGTATTTTTGCTGTCAAGCTTTATTTGAATTTATGGATGATCGCAATATCATTAACGATATTGGCTATATCATGGATGATTTTATAAATATCCATAACAAAAGAAGAAGTAGCATTGAAGATACTTTTTAGACATTGGGGGCGACCGATAAAACGGGCCGCCCAGATAGCTAGGCTATATAAATTAGTAAAAAAACTTTCTTGCTTAATAGTGTATGATTATTAATTCATCTCTAAAGATGAAATCTCACACAAGATATATTACAAAAAAACTGTTGCCGAAAAGCAAAAATAATTATGTAATTAAAGGGAATTTGAAAAGTATGTAATTAAAGATTTTAATTGCGTCTGCCATTTTTTCCGGCAGTCGTATCTTCAAATTTAACTTTTAAAGGTTTTCCGCAATACAGATTGCCATCGAGGGCAGCTATCGCAGCTCTGGCTTCATGACCTTCCATACCGATAAAGCCGAATCCCCGGCATTTTCCGCTAAAAATATCAGAAACAAGTTGAATGGAGCGGACTTTTCCATATTCGGAAAATAAAGCCAGTACACTTTCTTCAGTGGCTTCGCTAGGTAAGTTTCCTACAAAAATTCGTTTCAAAAGACATGTCCTAAATTCGGGAGTGAGTTGATTGTCCGGATAATCCGGTTATAACGTAAGTCTATGTACTAAAATACACAGACTTACATAACTGAAAGTAAAGGCTTTAAGCACCGCTTACTTGTGATGCTTGAGGACCTTTAGGACCTGACTCTACATCATATTTAACTGCCTGACCTTCGGCCAGAGTGCGGTATCCACCGTCGCTTGCGATTGCAGAGAAGTGAACGAACACATCTGCGCTACCATCGCTAGGAGAGATAAAACCAAAACCTTTAGATTCGTTAAACCACTTAACAGTACCTGTTGCCATGTAACACCTATATAAATCAATGAAAATATTTGATTGCAAATCATGCCTGGCAAATTTAAAGAGAAAAGCGAATGGAATTTCTGAAAAGTGCTGAATAACATGCAAAACCTAAGTAGTCGCTTCATTTTTTATTTTGAGAAGCGTCTACCAGATTCACTATTATAGTGGCTAATCTTAACTATAGCCATTGAAAAATTAGAATTACTTGATTAAACAAAAGATATGAAATCAGAATTTCCTTATTGATGTATTAATCTGGCATTTATAATATTTTAAAAAAAGATCATCCCACTACCAAAATATTCAGGCTTACACCTAAAATCCTGTGCATAATGGCATAATCAAATTCAGGTTAATATTTAACTAAAGGAAAACCATGAAGCACCAAGTAGTAAACGCACGCATTACCCCTGAAGGTAGACTCGATGTTTTGTCCAAGTCCGAAGTAACTAAACTACTGGATACCAGTCAAGGTGGTTTGTATCGACTATTTCGTAATTGCTCTCTAGCGGTGCTAAATTGTGGCAGCACCATGGATGATGGCAAGGAATTGCTGGAACGTTATCCTGATTTTGAAATACGCGTCGTTCAGGAACAGCGTGGAATTAAACTGGATGTTACATCTGCCCCCGCCCATGCTTTTGTAGACGGAAAAATGATTAAGGGCATCAATGAACATTTGTTCGCGGTGCTGCGCGACATTATCTATGTTAGTGACGAAATCAACAACAATCCTAAGTTCAACCTAGAAAGCTCGGATGGCATTAGTAGCGCCGTGTTCCATATTTTGCGTAATGCCAATATTTTAAGACCTCTAACTAATCCCAACCTGGTTGTCTGTTGGGGTGGGCATTCAATTAGCCGAAAAGAATATGAATATACCAAGTTAGTCGGTCACGAACTGGGTTTGCGTGGATTTGATATTTGCACCGGTTGCGGACCCGGGGCAATGAAAGGTCCGATGAAAGGTGCCGCTATCGGACACTCCAAACAACGGATTAAAAATGGCCAGTATTTGGGCATAACAGAACCGGGTATTATCGCCGCTGAATCACCCAACCCTATCGTTAATGATCTGGTTATTTTGCCGGACATTGAGAAGCGTCTTGAAGCCTTTGTTCGAACCGGACATGGTATTGTTGTATTTCCTGGCGGTGCCGGAACTGCTGAGGAAATACTTTATATCCTGGGTATTTTGCTACATCCCGACAACAAAGATATGCCGTTTCCGCTGATTTTTTCCGGGCCGGACAGCTCTGAAAATTACTTTCATGAAATCGATCGTTTTATTGCCGGTACTTTGGGAGCATCCGCACAAAATCGCTACCAAATCATCATTGATGATCCCGGCTTGGTGGCACGTGAAATGCACAAAGGCATTCAGCAGGTTCGACAATTTCGTAAAGATAATAGCGATGCCTACTATTTTAACTGGCTACTAAAGATTGACACCCTGTTTCAGCAGCCTTTTATGCCTACCCATGAAAATATGCGCAATCTTGTTTTGCATAAAGACCAGGAAAACCATCAATTGGCTGCCAATCTCCGTCGCGCCTTCTCAGGTATCGTGGCCGGTAACGTAAAAGACGAGGGGATACGCGCCATCGAACAACACGGTCATTTTGAAATTCATGGCGATATAGAAATTATGTCGTTAATGGATTCTTTACTGGATTCTTTTGTGTCACAACACCGAATGAAATTACCCGGCAAAAAATATTCGCCTTGTTATAAGATTATTAAGTAGCCTAAACATTCTTTTGGATATTTTGATTAAAAAATTGAAATCATCAACGCCAAGAAGGCGCAAAAATTCATCTTCACGTCCTGCGTATATTTATGTTGAATTTGCCCCCAAAGTTTTTCATTACTGCCCATGAAAGTCATTCTGACCGAAAAACCCTCAGTTGCTCGCGACATTGCAAAATGCCTGAACATCAATAACAAACGCGACGGTTATTTCGAGGGTAACGGTTATCAAATTACTTGGGCTTTTGGTCATCTGGTTGAATTAAAGGAACCGGATGATTATTACAAAACCTGGAAGCGCTGGACTTTGGAATCTCTGCCCATCATTCCTGAACAATTCGGCTTAAAAGCCCGGAGCGATGCTTCCGCACAAAAACAGTTAAATACCATCAAACATTTATTCAAAGCGGCAACTGAAATCATCTGCGCAACGGATGCCGGTAGAGAAGGTGAACTGATTTTCAGATACATTTTGTCTTGGACAGAGTGTTTGCAAAAACCATTTAAACGCTTGTGGATCAGCTCCTTAACAGATGATTCTATACGCAAAGGCTTCGCCACATTACAGGCGGGTCATGCTTATGACGGACTTTACCGCGCAGCCAAGTGCCGCAGTGAATCAGACTGGATCGTCGGCCTAAATGCCACGCGACTTTATACGCTGAAGTTTGGTCAGCAAAACCATTTATGGACCATAGGTCGTGTGCAAACACCGGTGCTGGCGCTCATCGTGCAAAAAGACCTGGAAATTGCCGAATTTAAGCCCAAGGACTTTTGGGAATTACACACCCTATTTCGGGAGACTGACTTTCAATTTGTTGGCGGACGCTTCGATGAAAAAACTACTGCAGAGGACCTGTTAAGCACAATCAGGGCGCATGATTTTAATATTACCAGAGTTAAAGGCAACCGGGAATCGCTTAATCCGCCGTTATTATATGATTTAACTGATTTGCAAAAGGACATGAGTATTCGTCATGGGCTGACCGCAGAGCAAACCCTGGCCTGCACCCAGCAGTTATACGAGAAAAAACACGTGACTTATCCACGTACCGACAGCCGGTTTTTAACCAATGACATGAAGCCCGGTATGAAGCCCTTACTAACAAAATTGCGTGTTAATTTTGAACAGCAAATTGAGCCGCTAGCTCTCGATAAACTACCATTAAGTACTCGCATCTTTAATGATGCCAAGGTTAGTGACCACCATGCGATCATCCCAACCGCGACTTTGCCAAACGCCTTGTCGGAGCCTGAAGCCAAGGTTTACCAAGCCATCGTATTGCGGTTTATCTCAGCCTTTTATCCACCCTGCATTAAGCAAATTACCACCGTGCTTGGCGAAGTTTCTGAAGTCACTCATACAGTTAAATTTAAAACTACCGGCACCATCATTGAAGCGTCCGGCTGGCAAATCTTGTATAAAAATGACACGATAAGTCAAACCGATAAGTCACAAAAAATACTGCCTAATTTTATAGAAGGCGAGACCGGTCCTCATCAGCCTTCGATTACACAGGGTAAAACCACGCCACCAAAGCCTTATAACGAAGCCAGTTTACTGAGTATCATGGAATCAGCCGGTAAAACCTGCGATGACCAACACCTTAAGGAAGCCTTAAAAGAAAAAGGTTTGGGTACACCGGCTACCCGCGCCTCGATTATCGAAGTATTGATCAAACGAAACTACATTCAGCGGCAAAAAAAGACGCTTTTAAGCACCGAAGCTGGACGTCATTTGATTTCGTTAATTGCAGACGACAGTTTAAAGTCTGCGGCAATGACCGGCGAATGGGAGGGTAAGCTCAAGCAAATTGAACATAACGCTTACGACCCGGATCAATTTATGGCCGAAATTATCGGCTTTACCCGGAAAATCAAAGACCAGGCCGACCGGCCACTTTATGATCAAAGCCAATTTGGGGCTTGCCCGTTATGTCAAAAACCGGTTATCGAAGGCCGAAAAGGCTACGGCTGTAGCGACTGGAAAGCCGGTTGTCAATTTGTGTTATGGAAGCAAGTTTATGGAGTGCCTGTCACTCAAGATCTGGCCAGCCAACTTTTGCAAAATTATAAAACACTTAACAGTTATGCGCTTAAGGTAAATGATGAGGTTTTTAACGCCCAGATTACGCTCAACAAACAGGGTGAACCGGGCTATATCAAAACTGTAGCTGCGCAGCGTCCTGATTTAAAAAAGGTAATTGGTGATTGTCCCTTGTGTAACGGAAAAATCCTCGAAACACCAAAAGCCTACAGTTGTAGCGAATGGCGCAACGGTTGCAAAATGGTGATCTGGAAAACCGTTGCACATAAAAAGATCAGTGTGACAATGGCAAAAAAAATACTCAACAACGGCGAGACAGGACTTTTAAAAGGCTTTAAATCAACTAAAGGCATAGAGTTTGAAGCCAACTTGAAACTGGTCGATGGCAAAGTTGAAATGGATTTTTTACCACGCCAAGTCCATAGTCATTGAGAGAATTCGTCAATAACGGTAATAGTGTATGTAAAATAACTGTCACATTAGTAAGGTAAAATGAGCTAAACTAAATTTCTCTTATGAATCGAATACTGGATGTATAACTCATGACCTTAGAATCAACACCGTTATCTAAAGAAGAAGTCAATAATATCAATGCTTACTGGCGAGCCTGTAACTATCTTGCTGCCGGCATGATTTATTTGCGCGACAATCCACTGTTACGAGAACCTTTGAAAATAGAGCATGTAAAGAATCGTTTGTTGGGTCATTGGGGAGCCAGTCCGGGCTTGTCTTTTACTTACATTCATCTCAACCGGCTGATTAATAAATACGATTTAAGCGCTATTTTTCTGGCCGGTCCGGGCCATGGTGCGCCCGGCGTACTTGGTCCGGTTTATCTGGAAGGCGCTTACAGCGAGGTTTATCCGAACAAAAGTGAAGACGAAAACGGCATGCGCCAGTTCTTTAAAGAGTTTTCTTTTCCGGGCGGTATTGGCAGTCATTGCACACCGGAAACACCGGGGTCTATTCATGAAGGTGGCGAACTGGGTTATAGCGTCTCCCACGCTTTCGGTGCCGCTTACGACAACCCGGATTTGATTGTTGCAGTGATGGTAGGTGATGGCGAGTCCGAAACTGCGCCGCTGGCCACTTCCTGGCATTCGAACAAATTTCTTAATCCCATCCGCGATGGCGCAGTATTGCCCATCCTGCATCTCAACGGCTATAAGATCAACAACCCGACGATCTTGTCTCGTATCTCGCACGAAGAACTGGAAAACCTGTTCAAGGGTTACGGTTGGACACCTTATTTCGTCGAAGGCAGTGATCCGGAAACGATGCACCAAGCGATGGCTGCGACCATGGAAGCCTGTGTTGTTGAAATTCGCCGCCTGCAACAGGAAGCACGTAGCAGTGGTCAGGCTCTTCGTCCACGTTGGCCGATGATTGTATTACGCAGTCCTAAAGGTTGGACCGGACCAAAATCAGTTGACGGTAAAAAAGTTGAAGGCTTCTGGCGCGCCCATCAAGTGCCATTGGGTAATGTGCGTGATACCCCGGAGCATTTCAAACAACTGGAAGACTGGTTGCGCAGCTACAAACCTGAAGAACTGTTCGATCAGAATGGCCGCTTGTTACCAGAACTTAAAGCGCTGGCGCCCAAAGGTACGCGGCGAATGAGTGCAAACCCACAAGCGAATGGCGGACTGTTACGCAAAGCCTTGCAAATGCCGGATTGTCGCGAATATGCAACTGCCGTGACCAAACCTGGTACCACCAGCGCCGAAAACACCCGTCCGTTAGGCAAGTTTCTACGTGACATCATGCGCCTGAATATGAATAACTTCCGCGTATTTGGCCCAGACGAAAACAGCTCAAACAAGCTGGACGACGTTTATGAAGTCAGCAAGAAAACCTGGCTGGCGGATTATTTACCAGAAGATGCAGATGGCGGCGAATTGTCTCCAGATGGTCGCGTAATGGAAATGCTCTCCGAGCATACTCTGGAAGGCTGGCTTGAAGGTTATTTACTGACCGGTCGCCATGGCTTTTTCTCTACTTATGAAGCTTTTGTTCATGTTATTGACTCGATGTTTAACCAGCATGCCAAATGGCTGGCGATGTCCAAAGACGTCCCATGGCGCGCACCGGTTTCGTCACTTAATTTGTTGATTACTTCTACGGTATGGCGTCAGGATCACAATGGTTTCACTCATCAGGACCCGGGGTTTCTTGATGTGGTCGTCAATAAAAGCCCGGAAGTGACGCGTATTTATCTGCCGCCCGATGTTAACTGCCTATTGTCGGTAGCCGATCATTGTTTAAAAAGCACCAATTACATCAACGTCATTGTTTGCGACAAGCAAAAGCATCTACAATTTTTGGACATGGATGCCGCAATCAAACATTGTACCAAAGGAATTGGTATTTGGGATTGGGCCTCTAACGATCAGGGCGTGGAACCGGATCTGGTTGTAGCCAGTGCCGGCGACATTCCAACTAAAGAAGCGTTGGCGGCAGTGGTACTGTTGCGCGAGAACTTCCCTGAGCTGAAAGTCAGATTTATTAACGTGGTTGACCTGTATAAGTTGACACCCGAGTCAGAGCATCCGCACGGCTTGTCGGACAGAGACTTTGACAGTTTGTTTACCCTGGATAAACCGATATTATTCAATTTCCATGGTTATCCCTGGCTGATCCATCGCCTGGCTTATCGTCGCAATAATCACAACAATATGCATGTTCGTGGTTACAAGGAAAAAGGCAGCATTAATACACCGCTGGAATTAGCTATCCAAAACGAAATTGATCGTTTCAGTTTAGTGATTGATGCGATTAACCGAATTCCTTCGTTGCAGGTTGCCGGAGCGCATGTCAAAGAACACATGCGTGATTTGCAAATTGAATGCCGTAACT
Source organism: Methylococcaceae bacterium (assembly GCA_947505055.1). The sequence goes on from CANNLO010000014.1 coordinate 30,639, forward strand.
ACGCTTACGAACATGGCACTGATTTACCAGAAGTCGATAACTGGGTTTGGCCGTATTGAACCGGACAGTTCTAACCATCAACAGCGGCTCGTCTTCAATCAAGGCGAGCCTGTTTAAGGCTGACCGAACGCGGCGAAATTTTCGTTATGAACATGTTCTTGATCAACAGCTAGCCTTTGACCAGCTCTTGCAGGATTTGGGTGCTGATATACCTGACCTGGTGGGGCATCGTTTTGTGCATGGCGGTGCTATTACTGACCCAGCACGACGTGTCGATGCGACTGAGCGTGCTCGACTTGAAAGCTTGATTCATCTGGCGCCGCTGCATTTGCCAGGCAATCTTTTGGGGCTGGATTTATGTCTGCATCATTTTAAGGCACCGCAAATAGTTTGTTTTGATACGGCTTTTCACGCCACTTTACCCGAGTTGGCCAAGCGTTTGCCGATTCCAAATGAACTGGGCTTGCGGCGCTTTGGTTTTCATGGCCTTAATTACGCTTATATCGC
>CANNLO010000015.1 GCA_947505055.1 Methylococcaceae bacterium
CAATAGCATCCGCTTTCGCCACCATCTCTGTAAGCATCTCATCGCTATCACCACGCACAAATGACAAGACTTTAGTCTCAGACTGCTCGCCTAAGCGGACAAGCAAATTCTTTCCAATAAAGCCACCTGCGCCTGTCACCAAAATTGACCGCTGTTTACTCATATTTATTCTTCAGCTTGTACATCTTCACCACGCGTAATCGCTTGCATAAAGCGTAACTTCATTAACAAGGCTTTCATCCCATCAACATCCAGTCGAGTGGTATTGTGTGAGTTATAATCCACCGCCTCAGAAATTTGAGTTTCACCTTGATCCGTAAATTTATCATAATTCAAGTCGCGCAAATCTGGCGGTACTCGGAAATAACCACCCAAATCTTGCGCAGCCACCATTTCTTCGCGACTTAACAGTGCTTCAAATAACTTTTCACCATGACGAGTGCCGATAACTCGCACTTCATGGTTAGGTGCGCCTAACAACCCAGTCAACGCCTGCGTCAAAGTCGTTATCGTCGCTGCTGGTGCTTTTTGTACGAAGATATCGCCTGATTTGCCATGTTCAAAGGCATATAGCACCAAATCCACCGCATCATCTAACGTCATCATAAATCGCGTCATAGTCGGGTCGGTAATCGTAAGTGCTTTACCCGCACGAATTTGATCTACAAATAAGGGGATAACCGAGCCGCGTGATGCCATTACATTCCCGTAGCGCGTTACGCAAATCGTCGTAGCATCGCTCTCACGTGACTTAGCCACCGCTACTTTTTCCATCATCGCCTTACTAATACCCATAGCATTAATTGGATATACTGCCTTATCTGTGCTCAAGCAAATCACCCGCTTAATCCCAAGTGCAACAGCTGCCTCAAGCACATTTTCTGTGCCTAGCACATTGGTCTTAACAGCCTGCAATGGGTAAAACTCACAGGATGGAACCTGTTTAAGTGCCGCGGCATGAAACACAAAATCTACCCCACGCATGGCTGTGCGAACACTATCAACATCACGCACGTCGCCTATATAGAACTTCAACTTAGAATTGTTGTATTTCTTGCGCATATCATCTTGTTTTTTTTCATCACGACTGAAGATGCGGATTTCAGCAATATTTGAATCTAAAAAACGACGTAGCACTGCGTTTCCGAAAGAACCTGTACCGCCAGTGATTAATAAAATTTTATTCGCAAACATAAAAGCCTTTTCATTTATAACCGGTTCTATTAAATATGAATTCTAATAAAGCGCACTGCGAATCAATTCATCGCGCTGGGCTAATGTTGGGTAGTTAATCAGCACGGCTTTATATACACCCTTAAACACAAACAAACTACCAGCCGAAGCACCAATAACGCCACAGGTGCGAATTAATGCCTCAATATCGGCCAAACTGCCTGCACCGCCAAGAAAGGTGACTGGGATATTAACTAACCGTCTAATTTTTGCAGCTAAAACCAAATCATATCCAGTCATCGTACCATCAAGATCTATGGAATTAATGACCAATTCACCGGCGCCTAATTTCTCAGCTTCAATAGCTAAATCAAAAACGCTACGCTTAGTATTTTTGCCTGCGTTCCTAGTAAAAACATCATAGTCTTTACTGAACAACTTTTTTTTGACATCAAGCACCACAACTACACTTTGGCGACCAATCTCTTGAGCAATTTGAGTAATAAGTTCTGGATTTTCAATTGCTGCGGAGCTAATTGCCACCTTCTCAACCCCTAGGCTAATAATTCGTCTCGCCTGCTCTAGCGTTTTAATGCCACCACCATAACAAAGTGGCATCCGACATTCTGCCGCAAGGTTAGCAATCATTTTGTAGTCTGGCTCAACATTGTTTACCGTTGCATCGATATCAAGCACTAGCAGCTCGTCTGCTTCCTTCTCGTTAAAAATCTTAACTGCATTAATAGGGTCGCCAACGTATTTAGGAGCTTTAAAACCAACAGTCTTAACTAAACCCTTTTGGTGTACCAGCAAACATGGCGTAATTCTAGGACGTAACATCTTAAAGCTCCGCAAAATTTTTCAGCAATTGCGTACCGAAGTGATGACTTTTTTCAGGATGAAACTGCACACCATAAACATTATTAGCAGAAACTGCGCAGCTAAAATCTATTCCATAGGATGCTGTCGCAGCAATATGTCCTAGTTGATCACATTCAAAATAATAAGAATGTAAGAAATAAAATTGGGCATCAGTTTCAAGGCCTGAAAACAAAGGGTGTCCTAGCTTTGGCTGCACATCATTCCAACCCATGTGAGGCAGCGGTAAACGGCTAGATTGTTCGTTAACACCCAATGCCCGCACTTTTCCAGCGACCCACCCCAACCCGGGAAACTGCCCTTCGTCGCTAGATGATGCCAATATCTGCATACCCACGCAAATGCCTAGCACTGGCACCTTGTCTTGCAACACTAGCGTTTCCAGTATTGGGCGCATACCCGACTGATTTAGCAATGAAATCGCATGATCAAATGCGCCAACGCCTGGCAGAATAATCTTGCTAGCCCCAGTTAAATCAGCAGCTGTTTTAGCGCGAATTGCTTCAATCCCTAGTCGCTTATACAGCGTCAAAAAAGCTTGAACATTACCAAGCCCATAATCGATAACATGAATCAACGAAAAAACCTTTTTTCTAGACCTATCCAGCGCAATAATTGCGAACCCAGAACAATAAGCCAGCGCTTATTACGATAGTCCCGATAAGTTTTGTTTTCTCCATCAAAAATCGCTTGCAATTCATCAACTGTTAGGTCCAACTTGTTAGCGACATATTCAAACTCTTGCTGCAAAAAATGTTCATCCATCTCAGGTTGAGAGATTCTCGCTAATGCCTGCTCACGGGTCATTTGACCAGTCATGATAAGACTAGAAAAATGAGCTCGCCGCTTTTCAAAACCAAACTTACGCGGCAACCAATAATCCTCATAAAACCGAGTAAAGCGCGACTCGTGATGCTTATGTTGAAATCGTTGCCAACCAAAGAGATGCTCAAGCTCGTTTTCAGCATCCTTTTTGACAAATGACACCAAATTTAAAGGGTGATGCACCTTCATACCCAAGATTTTCTGGTAGAAAAGTTTGTAGATCAGAATATCCTTGAGCGGAAAAGTCTTGAGTGAGAGTTTGCCAAAATGACTGTGGATATCATTAAACAGCATCGTATCGATACCAAGGTAGCCCCCCCATTCTTCAGGCTCGCGACAGCACTCAGTAGAAAAATTTGAGCCAGTAATGATGTGTTTAATCTTATACTGGCGAGCGAACTTGTAGAGTGATGAAAAAAACGACGCATCCTGCGGCAGATCTTGATCTGGAATCCCGGATCGAAGGAATGCCACTTGCAGATCCTTCATTTCTTCCCAATTGACTACGTCGGTATAAAGATCAAGCCCCAGACCATCCACAAGTTTCTCGATATTGCCTACAGCTTGATCTGTGTTCCAACCCGCATCAACATGAAATAACAATGGGCGCAACCCCATTTTCTCTTTCACAACATAGGCGACATAAGAGCTATCCAAACCGCCACTTAAGCCAAGTATGCAATCAAAATCTTTTCCCTTACCTTCTTCTCGAATTTCCTCAGCCAGCAACATAAGCGCGCTTTCACCTTGTACGTCTGCATGCCAACTTGGCAGGACTGTTGACTCGAAGTTATTACAATAATCGCACCACCCCCGCGAATCAAAAACAATATTGGGATCTGATGTGTCCATAATGCAATGATTACAAATCTGGTATGGTCGCGCACTCATTTTTTTATTCTCATGTAAGTATCTGTAATAAATGTAAAGGTTTCATCCGCACAACGCTTCCAGTTATATTGTTGTGAAAGCACCTTAGCTTGCTGAACAATGGCCATACGCAACGCTGGTGATTGAATAATCTGCTCTACCGCCACCCCAATAGAGACAGCATCTTCTGGGTCAAAGTAGACACCTCCATCTGCAAGCACTTCCTGCATCGGTCCACGGTTTGAGCATGAGATTGGCAGGCCGACTGCCATAGCTTCAACTAGCGTCACCGGCATATTCTCACAGCTAGAGGCAAACACAAACAGGTCGGCATTAGCCAATAAAGCTGGCAGGTCGGCATGTGGCAAAAACGCCAGTTGCTCTACAAATTGTCCGTTGTCATCAGAATCCTCAATCGCCTTCTGCAACAACCTATGCGCAGGCCCAGCGCCGCCGCCAACTAATGTCAGCGTCAAGTCATAGCCGCGTTTTCTTAGTAAAGAAATTGCCTTAACCACAACCCATTGATGTTTGTACATTTCAGCATTTGAAACATAAATGCAACGAATAGACCGCTCACCCATTCTCGGCCAAATACGCAACGCTTCAGTCTGTTTGAACGCAGCATCAACACCATGCGGAATGTACGCAACAGCAGGCAAAAGCCCGCAAGACTGCTGGATAACTTTGCCTGCATAACGCGTTAAAAAAATAACACCCGCGGCACGTTTAAATGCCAAATTTTGCAAAAAAAGAATAGCCAATAGACGCAATCGAGCAAGTCCATAACCAAAATAGCGCATCACGCCCGGCTCATAAGAGAGCATATCCTGACTTAAAACAACCATGGGGTTAAAGCGGCATAGGGTACTGGCGTCGGTAGTAAATAAAATGTCACATCCCGCCACCCTAACTTCACCCGTAAGTGTCATTGCCTGCCAATATAATTGTTTAACAAGAGACTGCTCTAGTGCAATGGGGTTATGTTTAATCAACCAAGAGTAATCTGGCAGTTGATCTAGCAAGGATTGGAAAGCCCAAACATGAATCTCTTTGATATTGCATTTCGTAGGATCAAATTCGGATAAAATTCCAATTAAATGTGCTTTTGCACCGCCTGAGCGGTTACGAGATGCATCTATAGCAATTATCAATTGATTATCTTTTCAAAAATATTACATTAATTCATTTTTCTGAATAAACACTGCCACATTAGTTATCATTTTACTACATGTGGCTAATAAATTTTATGAAATTCGGTATACAGGGGCAAGGTCAAGCCATGCTGACATCATTATTAGATATACGCTTAATACGAAATAATGGTTTAAAAAAGATAATAGTAAGAGCCAACACAATAGCATCTAGCAACAACCAATCCAAGCCAAAAGACAATAGTGCAGAATAGAAAATAATAATTAAAAAAACTCTCTTTAATGCCAAATTAAATGGTGATGAATTAAAAGATTTTGAATAAATACTTTTGAAAAAACGTCCTACTAAAAATAAGACAACAAAGGAAATGTATCCAAATAATGAAAAAGTTTCTGCAATAAGAGAAATTTGATCAGACTGATAAGCGTCAATTGTACCTTTCTTTGAAAGTGGTACAACTCCTCTGGAAACCTGACTAATACCGAGTCCAATCTTTGGATAATCGAAAATATCGAAGCCAGGTGTTAATACGTTATCAATAATACTTTTAAAATAGGATTCCAGCGTAAATATCTCACCATATATTTTCCTATGCGCAATTATTTCAGAAGTAAAATCAAAGAAACCTGCCCTAGCAAACATTAGGCCTTTCATTGATTCTAGGGTAGAAGAAGCTTGATCACTTTGGGCGATTTCATTTATTACATTAAGTTGTTGAACAACCGACATATTAGCGCCAGACGTTTGAGTTTCACCTCTTGATATAGTCGCGTATACAAAAATATAAATTGATAGAAACAATACTACTGGAATTAAACTGAAAGCATATATTGCAGCACTCAATTTAATTCGAAAAAATGGCATAAACACAATTGTGAAAAAAAACATATAATTAATATATGTTAAAAGACCGCTTCTGCTGCCCCCAATCGTCTGAATTGCTAGTAGGATTAAGGCTATGGCTATTAAAGATAGTTTATAAAAAAATTTAATATCTAAGCGAAATATATATACATATGTAGCAAGAATTATAAAAATATTTACTGGGGAAAAAAATAATATTATCAAACCAATTAAGCTAACGTTATTTTCTGAATTATTTAAAGAAATTAATACATTAAAACTAACGATAAAAATTATAATTAAAGTACCAAGTTTAGGTTGAATTGGCTTGTAATTGTCGACATTTATTAAGGCATTTAACCCTAGTTTTTTACTAAATAATCCTGCTGCTAAGCAAGTATTGCCTACAAGAATAATTAATAATGAAATATTAGAGTCCGCAGGTCCGTATTCACCCACCCTATCAAACACTGTGGAATATGGGTATAAATTTAGAGTAAAGAGTCTTAACGAATAATATACAGTTGTGACATAGGTCAGCACTAAAATAAAAGGATCTGTATTTCTCTTTTCAAGATATAACAAAATTTGAGTTTGACCACACAACAATAAGCCTAATATTAGGGAAAGTTTATCTATATAAGGATTTTCATCAATACTTTGCTCAAAAAATAAAGCATAGAAAATCAGCGTAAATGCAATTACATTTACAAACGACAACATATCATTCACACCTACTGTACGTGCTCTATTCATATTATTTTGCCAAAAAATTTTACCTAGGTATACACAAGAAACTTTTAAGGAATCAACACTTAAAAAATAATTAATACTTCAAAATTCTGAATGATATATCTCAAAACCTAAGTCTCATCTCAAATTTATTTTTTATTTTAAAGAAGGTGGGCCGTATTTTATATAAACTCCATAACGAGGCTAAAAGTAACCTCGCTATATATTAATACTGTAATGTTAATTACATCGCTTCTAACGAAATGTATATTTTCTAACTATTCTTTAAAACAAAATTCTTTAAATATGGTTAGTCGTTGCCAAATAAATCACGTGTATAAACTTTTCCTGAAATATCTCTAAGTTCATCTGCCATTCGATTTGTTATAATCACATCGGCTTGTTGCTTAAAAGTTGGCAAATCTTTGATAACTACATAGCCATTAAAAAGATCCCCTTTAACCCCAGGCTCATATACCAAAACCTCTATACCATGTTCTGATACAATTTTCATTACTTCCTGAATAGCTGAGGCTCGAAAGTTATCCGATCCGGCTTTCATAATTAAACGATACACCCCTACTACTTTGGGATTCTTTTTAATAATAGTTTTCGCAATAAAATCAATTCTCGTCAAGTTAGACTCCACAATTGCGGTTATCATTTTTTGATTTAAATCACCAAAGTTAGCAAGCAATTGTTTTGTGTCTTTAGGAAAACAATAACCTCCATAACCAAACGATGGATTATTGTAGTGACTGCCTATGCGAGGATCCAAGCCTACACCGTCAATAATCTGACGGGCATCTAAGCCATGAGCTTCACTATAAGTGTCTAACTCGTTAAAATAAGACACCCGCATGGCTAAATAGGCGTTAGAAAACAATTTAACAGCTTCAGCTTCTGTAGAATCTGTAAACAAAACAGGGATGTCTTTTTTAATTGCTCCTTGAACCAAAAGGTCAGCAAACTGTGATGCCCGCTTCGATTGTTCGCCAATGATTATACGCGACGGATAAAGGTTATCGTACAAGGCTCTACCTTCACGCAAGAATTCCGGTGTGAAAATAATGTTATTACAGTTTAATTTTTCTTTTAGACTTTTAGTATATCCTACGGGTACTGTAGACTTAATTACCATCACAGCATTTGGGTTTAGCTTCATTACATCTTGTACTACGAGCTCTACAGATTGCGTATTGAAATACTTAGTTTCAGCATCGTAATCAGTTGGCGTGGCGATTATAATAAAATCGGCATCTTTATAAGCCATTTGCTTATCAATTGTCGCAACAAAGTTAAGGGTTCTATTTTGTAGAAAGTCCTCGATTTCGGCGTCGGCAATCGGGGAAAGTCTACTGTTTAATAACTTTACTTTATCTTCATCAATATCCAATGCAACCACTTCGTTATGCTGCGCTAATAACATGGCATTTGACAACCCAACATAACCAGATCCTACTATTGCAATTTTCATGAACAAATCTCTTTTATTTTAAATTAGGCTGATTTAGAAGTTCAACTACTATTAGTTGCTTGGTGTTAAGCACTTCTACTACGATACTTCTACCCCTGCGAAATGACGTTTACTCAAAATTATTTACACCTTAGGTTTGTGAGCAGTAATGTTTAACGTTGGGCCAAGAGATTTATCTACAAGGCCGTCAAAAAATTTCGGGATATATTTCCCTATTTTTCCTATATGCGACATTCGTCCTCCAACTTTTTCCACAGTAACATTTTCAAATTCTTTAAAAAGCTTTAAACATTCTCTGACTGTATATGTTGTGGTAAGTGGATTTTTCTTGCCATCAGTTTCCCACGCGCTTTCACCGGTCAATCGAAGGAGTCTCTCTTACATAAAAATTAGTGACCATGTCGCATAAAGCATGATATAAGCCACACCACCCGGCTTCAATACACGAAAAATTTCAGACAGAGACTTTTCTAAATTTTGCGAGTGGTGTAACACACCGCTGGAATACACAATATCTACGGAGTCATCACTCATTGGAATAAAACGAGCATCTGCCTGAATCCCTACGCCCTCACCAATCTTCCTTACCAAACTCTGGGCTGCTTCGGCCGCAGGTGACGTGATGTCCATCGCAACACAAAATGCTCCTTGTCCAGCAAGAATTAATGCCTCGGAACCTGCACCACATCCTATATTAAGAGCTATTTGATTAACATTCATGGGAAATTTCACTTTTGACATCAGAGAATTCTCTGAGTGCGCAATATTTAACTGATTCTTTACACGCTCATACAATTTTTGCTTATTCAGTTCATATAAAAATTTATGATCGATTTCAGTTAATCTCTTTTTCCATCCGGCACCCCAAAAATCAATAACCCGCATTGCATGGTTATATTCAGCTTCAGATTGATACATATCTCGACATATATAAGACAAAACGCTCGAGTCTGTTTTTGAGAAATCAGAAGCGCATTTTTCACAAATGCCAAATCTAAGCGTTAACTTGCAAATAGGACAAACAAAAATATTATTATGTAAACTCATACCTGCTCTCTTTATGGATAACCATGGCTAGGAAATATTTATTAGCCACCGAAAATTGATCGTTTTGAAAATTTATCTGCATACCAACAATGCAATGGCATTACTTATTGTTTGTTTTGGAAATTGCGATTCGTGAGGGCGTTGCGGAGACCTCTCACGGCATCGAAAAGTAGCCGCGGCAAACTACTGCGAAGATACTCCAACCTGTGTCTCCAACCAGAACTGATGAAGGCTATTTTCAGATATAAAAGTCGGCTGCTGAAGCTACGAGTCGTTTGACGCGACTTGATGAAACTGCAGTATGCCAATAGTTGCCTGCGAACCTCGAGGTTCATTTTCTTTCGATGTTTGAAAAAGAACCGGCGGTTACCGGCGTATTGTGCGTTCATGTTATTGGAAATGCGCACGCCCTCATGCGATAGGTACCTAACGAGCGGTTCATTGCATACGGCCACAGCGCCTTGTTCCCGAAGACGAACCCAAAGGTCCCAGTCTTGGCCGCTACGAAATTGAACATCGAAGCCACCAATACTCATAATCAATGCCCGTGAACAAAAGCACATGGAGGCACCGCCAAGTCTGTTCTCGCTGAGAATTTCATCGAAAGAGATATTTTGCGGCAACTGCATCAGCTTTGTGCTTCCAGAAGGGGATATCTGGATGTAATCGCAACTACAGGCGACTGCGGCAGGTGTCATGTCGAGCAGTGCACGCTGCCTTTCTAGCTTTTGCGGAAGCCATTCGTCATCGTCGTCAAGGAAGGCCACCCACTCACCGCGACTGGCCTGGATGCCCGCGTTGCGTGCGCCGGCACCACCGACTGAAACGTTATTGCGGATTACATGGATGCGTTTATCGGCAACTGCCAAATGCGCCAATAACTCTGGCGTGTTGTCGGTTGACGCATCATCAACCACGATCAGCTCGATGTCAGATTCTGTTTGTGCAAGAGCTGAGGCCACTGCTAGTGCGAGATAGTCTGCTCTGTTGTGCGTTGGTAGAACGACGCTAATACGTGGAATATTCATGATTTATCAGCAAGTGAGTTGTACCAATGGCGCAAACAATATAGAGAAAATAACTCAAAAGATGCGTGTGAATCAAGAGTCACAACATTTTTGTTCAAAAATGGCTTCACATCAAACCCTTCAAGACCAGGGATTTCGCAAATTCCCCGCGCGGCATCTTCAAAAAGCTGGCGGTTGCGGTTCACCCAAAAAGGTACTGGCCCTGAAAACCCGTGCTTCTTGCGCCATACATGCTCATGCCCTAAATGGCGCGACGCAACTTCGCGAAACAACACTTTAGTTCGGCCGCCATTGACATGGCTATTCGCCGGAAAACGGCTGGCCGCTTCAATTAAATCAACATCTAGCAGAGGAACTCTGCCCTCAATGGTGTTGGCCATGGTCATTTGGTCAAAAAGCAGTAAAATTTCGTCTGGAAGATAGACCGACAGGTCGAATCCCATTTGTTCGTATACGAGATGACGTCCATTGTTGAGAGATGACGGAATATCAACTGCCAGGCGCTCGAGGAAGCCATGCATGCGCTTTGCGTCGTTGAAGAAGTGCGAGCAAAGATCATAGCTTCCCGCTGTCGTAAACAACATGTCGAGCGCAGGGTTACGCAGACGCGCGCCAAGCTTGCTTGAAGTTGGAAGCAGGCGCCCACAAAAACGTCGCAGGGTTTGCGGAATTCGGTTGAGCAGGCGTCGTTTCCAACTAGTACCTCCGACGTAGCGTTCGTAGCCACCAAAAGCTTCATCTCCTCCCGTTCCGCTCAATAAAACTTTAACCCCGTCAGCAGTGGCCATCTCTGAGAGAACGTAAGACGGAATAATTGCTGGATCGGCGATAGGTTCAGTGAGGTTGCCTAGGGCAACATTCAAGTAACGCATTGCTTCCTGTTCACCAATCAACCGTTGACGATGGCAGGTTCCATAACTCTTGGCGACCGCATTAGCCGCCGACAGTTCGTTAACCGGGTGGCCTTCGAATGCTACGCTGTAAGTAAAAAGATTCGCTTCCTGACGCACCGCCATAGCTACCACCATCCCACTGTCAACACCGCCAGAGAGGAGTGCTCCGACAGGTACGTCACTGCGTAGTTGCCGCGTTACAGCAGAATTTAGAATCTCCTCGAGGACAGTGCGTGACGCCTTCGTGTTCACTCCTGTTCCCGCACCTACGATCTGCCAATAGCGACGCTGCTCTATCCGACCTGTTGGTTCAATCACCATCAGGTGCGCTGGAAGCAACTTTTCAACGCCCGCAAAGATACTAAGACCGGCAGGTACATATGAGCCGAGCAGGTAAGCTGCGACGCCATCTGTATCTAGTCGATTCCGATGAAATTGTTGCAGGGCTTTAGATTCCGAGGCAAAGACAAGAAATTCGGGCGTACGGATAAAGTAGAAAGGTTTGATGCCAAGGTGATCACGGGCACAGACCAGTCGAGCCCGTCTCTCGTCCCATAGGGCAAAGGCAAACATGCCATTGAGATGCATAACGCAATCCTCGCCCCATTGCTTGTACGCAGCGAGGATGACCTCGGTGTCGGATCGAGTTTTAAATTCGTGTCCAAAACCTATAAGTTCGTCTCGTAACTCGACGTAGTTGTAAATTTCACCGTTGAAAACCACCCACAGCGCACCATCGTCGTAGGCCATAGGCTGCGAAGCGGCTTCACTGAGGTCAATGATAGAAAGACGTCTATGACCGAGGGCTATGTTTGCCTTGTTAGAGAGATGCGCGTCCGCCCGTTGCGGTACTGCGCCAAAAATAACTTCGCTATGGTCCCTCCCGCGATGGGCGAGACGTTGCAGTATGGAGTTCATTTTGTCGACATCAACCGGCGTCGAATTAAAGTGAATTATGCCCGCTATTCCACACATATTTTGTAGGTAAATTTAGTAGAAATAACAGCAGGTAACATTACATTCCCAATGATGTCAACATAAAGGGATGGGGCGATTGCGCCATAACACTCTGAGCGCCAGCCCCTTCCGGAAATGGTTTGTGGCGATATCATACCTTCGACAGATAACTCCAGTTGTCCTGACTTGCCTTCGGTCGTCATTGCCTCACTGTCGAACAGGGTGAAATCAACGCCAAAATTCCAGTGCAGACGAATTTCGGCCATTCCATCACCGCTAAAATCATCTATGACCTCCAGACCTTCCGCAGTTAGCTCTATCGTCCGCCGATGAACGATAACGTTGGTCGCGCGGGCAAAGCCGTCATGCTCAAGACAAATAGCATTGCGGTTAACCACCGCCGACAGAGTGGCACTTGCGTATGGTGTCGGCAACCACGTGCCAGTTGCACTCAGGGATTCAGTAAGTGGTGAAAAACCATCCACCAGTGGCACGTTGTGTCCAACGGAATTCGTCTGCATGTCCGATATATCGTCGGATATATAGCGGTAACGACCTAAGTCAGCAAGAAGTTCAACTCGACCAGAGCGCCAGACAAAGCTAGTAAAATCACTATGCCCATGCGTTGGGAAGTCAGTTGGAAAGACACCGGAGGGAAAGTTGCCGATGACACATTGCTCACCGCGGCTGAGCCTGAACCAGTCGTCCACAATGGCCGCGTATCCGACTTGGCGAGAACGAATCGGCCCAAATTCTGAATGCAGAGACAGGAGCCGTAAAACCGAAGCTCGCGGCAGAAGGTCTGGTGATACATCTCCAACGAGGGCAAGAAGATTACCTTCCTCATCAACCAGCAGCCCAGACGCTTCCACCATTCGTTGCGCCGCTTCCTTAAGGAATAATACATCAGTATTAGTTGAGCCATAGCGTGCTTGAGAAAAGTGCCATGAATCAAGCACCCATCCAGCTACGATTAACTGATAATGCGACGATCGTTCACGTAGAAAACCACCCGGGCCAACCATCAGTGGCAAAAAACGGCGAAATGTAGCGATGCCAGCGGCACAGATTGCGTTATCACCGAGCACAGTGCCCGCCATTACTAAAGCGCGAGCATTGTTGAGCACATGATTATTGGTGTTGCCCTCTCCATAGTACTCGATGTGGCGGAGAATCCATGCGACAGTGTCGACCACAAATCGTGCAACCGCAGCTTCTAAATCTGGTAAAGCCAACTCATCACGTCGTACGGAGATATAGGTCAATAGGTTGCAAACCCGCTCACAGGCTGAATAGGGTTCCCAGGCGGCGCTTGTTTTATCTTTGTGCTTTTCGATCCACTCAAGGACACGTCCAATTTCGTTGCCCTTAGCATTACCCAACGCAGCTGGCAAGAGATAGCCCCACCTGTTCAACTCAAAATAGACCTCCGGGTCATCATCTCCTATGGGGAACATATTTGCGTCGTCGTTCCACACCAAAGATTGGAGGCAATCAAAATCCGGCAAATGTAACTTCTGCACAGTGATTGCGTCAACTTTAGAGGCCACTGCGTCTACATTAATCCAGTCTGGCACACGCTTATTCCCCCTGTGTGATGAGGTAAGATAGCAGCGAAATCTATTCCTGCCTTTGCGTAGCGCAGCAGCACCGAAATATAGAATATGTCGTAAGGCAAAGACCGAATCCTTACGCAACAGTCGAAAGAAATGTCGTCGATCCTCAAACCGCGTATTCAAAAACGGCTTCTCTACATTCGGCGCATTGACTTGAGTCATTGCGTCCCCCAAAATATTCTTTTGCAATACGCTGCAAGCTTACCGGTAATGTTTGCACAACGAATAGCAAGACCAGGGACAAAGAAGATCAGAGCCCATGGGTCGAGGGCAAGTACTCGACGAAAGTGATAAGGGAAATTCAAGAGACCACTTGTCGACGTGCCAATAAGATGATCAGCCCACAATGACATAACATGCGTGCGATAGATGCAGCGTTCAACAAATGATAAATTGATAACCTTAGCATAACCAAAAAGCACTCGAAAATACTCATCAAATGTTGCACGCATTTTCATAGCACTGCGAATAGTTGTGCCATGCTGACGAAAATGATTTAACGGCTCAGCAACATATGAAACGTCATACAAGCGGACGATGCGAAAAAAAATGTCCCAATCGGAACAAGCTCTGTAGTCAGACGACAACTTGCCACAATTCTCAAAACAATCCGCTCGAAAAAGCGCAGCACTCAGATTTGGAATGACGCATCCGCGCAAGAGAAATCGTGACATTTCAAAGCCATGAATGAGCGTATTGGTAGCGCAACGCGAGCGGAAACTAGCCTCCTGAATATCGATATCCTCTCCTAGCACATGGTTGTTCTCATCAACCATTAAACTTCGGCAGAATGAAATCCCCGCTGTAGGATGTTCGTACATTGCTTTAACAAGCCTCTCAATCATTTGAGGTTCACACGAGTCATCACAATTAGCAAAAATAACGAATTCACCAGATGATATTGCTACACCCTGATTACTTACTGTGACCCAACCGCCATTCTTCTCACGGATAATTAACCTAACCTTGGAATGACTTTCATACTTTCGTAAAACTTCAACACTTCCATCAGTGGAGCAATCATCAATGACTAATATTTCTATATCTTGGTATGTCTGGTTAATTAAGCTATCCATGCGCTGTTCAAGATACTCAGCATGGTTATAGCTTGCCACCACAACACTTACCAAACCAGACTTATTCACATCGCTCATTTAAACAATCCCTTGGATTTCAACTCTTGCAAACTTTGCTCATACAGATCAACCTGAACTTGTTCGGTTTTAACCCAATCAACAAAATTAGCTAGACCCTGCTCAATTGAAACGGTTGGTTCAAAGCCCAAGACTTTTTTCACCTTACTAAGATCAGCATAGTTATGGCGAATATCCCCTACACGAAACTGCCCAGATATTGTGGTTGGCACTGTTACGCCTAATAGTTTTTGCAATGTATTTGCAATAGTCAAAACATCAGTCGCTATTCCTGCTCCTACATTAAAAACATCGACTAACGGTTTGTTATATTCGACGGCTCGTGCAGTGATTGAAACAATATCGTCGATGTAAACAAAGTCTCTACTTTCTTTGCCATCTTCAAATATATTAATTGGGCTCTGATTACGTATGCGGGTCGAGAAAATTGAAAGAATTCCAGTATAAGGATTTGACAGCGACTGCCCAGGCCCATAAACATTTTGGTATCGAAAAGCAATTGCTGATATGCCTAGCGCCTTAGCAACAGTGAGCACCATTTGCTCTTGTGTAAGCTTAGTCACCCCATAAACAGAACTTGGTCTAACAGGTGTTTCCTCATCTGTAGCGACAAGCTCTGCAGACAACCCACACACAGGGCAATGAACATCAAAGTCACCTTTTTCCATATCCATAGCAGAACGGGCATGCGGATATACAAAGCCATGCTGACCACACAGATACTTCCCCTCACCATAAACAGCTCGAGAGGATGCCACCACAATTTTTTTAACGGGGAATGGTTGATTAGCAACCAAATCTAGCAATAAAGCTGTACCGCCTACATTCACATCAGAATAATGCTGAATAGCATACATCGATTGCCCCGTACCAGTTTCTGCCGCAAGATGCACAACTGTATCTACGCCCTGAAGAGCCTTTATCAAATCATCACGATTAGTGACGCTCCCACGTAAAAATTCTACATCATGGTGCAGGCTAAGAAATAAAGGAGATGATTCTGGTATTAACCCATGAATTTGAGGCGATAAGTTATCAAGCACCCTAACTTTATGACCACTGGCGGTTAGAAAGTTTGCGAGCCTTGAACCAATAAATCCGGCACCTCCGGTGATTAAAACATTTTGAATCATGCTGTATCCAAGTAGTAGTTTTTTTAAAATTTAAGTGAAATGCAAGGTATAGCTAAAGACATTATCCCTTTTGATCTACCCACTTTTGTAACTGCAAATCAAACTGCCGTATTACAAGAGCTGGCGCTCCAACAGCCACAGAATAATCAGGAATATCCCTCGTTACAACTGAGTTTGCGCCTATGACTGAATTTTTTCCTATCCTAGCACCAATAATACTGACGTTTTCACCAATCCAAGCGCCCTCACCTATTTCAACAGCTCGTTTAAATCGTACTGGCTGTTGGATTATTGGCTTAGTTACATCTTCATATTCATGCAAATTATCAGAAATATAAACGTTATTAGCAGTAAGAACAAAATTGCCAATGGTCACTTTGCGCACACATGTAATGTGGTTGTTATAACCAAATACGCAATCTTTCCCAATAGATAGCTTTGCTTTAACTCCATCAATTCCGCTACAATAAAGCCAAACACCCCGCTGAAAAAAGGTTCTATCTTGAACAGTAATGCTATCAGCGCCATCTAAACGAAAAGGACTGACAAACCGGGCACTGCGGCTCAATGATTCAAATGAGGATTGATAAAAAATCCAAAAAAATAATTGTTTAATTCTTCGATAGATGCGGGCCACAAGATTTAGCATTTTGATTTTTCCAACGCCTCAAGTAATTTTAAGGGCTCTGCAAATAAATTTGCCATCAACTTAAGCTCGCTGTCGCTTTTTCTCCACCATTCAGTTGAAATTAGACGGGTAACAATTTCTTCCGCAAAACGGAATCTGATATTATTACAAGGATTACCTGCCGCAATCGCATAAGGTGGGATATCTTTAGTTACTATTGATCCCGCTCCAATAACTGCACCCACACCAATAGTTACTCCAGCCTTAATCATCACGCCTTGTCCAATCCAAACATCAGCACCTATTATCGTTCTCGGAAGCGTTTCAGCATAAATACGACTGTTAACTAAGAATTTAGGCAAAGGCTGTGAGGTATCATAAAAAACAGGACTGGTACTTACCATGTGCATGGGATGGTTTGCTAAGCCTATACTCACATTACTGGCAATTGAACAAAACTTACCTATTTCAGTATTGCAAACAAGGCTACCTGATTGAATATAGCTATAAGCACCTAAGTTTGAATTAATTAAAGCAGCATCTCGGAACAACACAGAGTATTCACCTAATGTAGAAGATTCATCTACAGATGCACCCACATAAATTACGCAAGTGGGGAATTTTATGCGCAGTATGATGCCACGGATATATGACTTAAGCCAATTTACAGGATTCAATGTAGCACTCCAATATTATGCTTACCTAAGAGACCGTAAATAAAATCCAAATTCCTCTCAAGATTTTTTCCGTCAAGTGGTCCGATATACTTTTCCATCACCGATTTATCAAGAAATGCATCAAAGCGTGGGCTAGTTTGCTTAAAATCTAAAAAAGCCTGCTTGAGATCGTTAACTGACTCTACCGTAACTAACTCTGATTTTGTATCAAACGGAGGGTCAAGAAATTCTTTATCTTTTTTATAATAAATGACGGGGATTCCAAGGCATGAGGCCTCAAACAATGTTTGAGAATAAATCGAAATATATAAATCTGTCTTCTGTAAAACTTCAGCCATTGGCACTGTTCGTAGCAACTCAACTTCTAGGTCATTAAAATACTCGGCTACAAATGATTTATATTGCTCAAGCACGCCATTAGGCCTAACTTTTATAACAATTGAAAATGAATGACCCTCGCTCTTGAGTTCCCGAAATGCAGTCAACACATCGAACATAAAATCAAATTCAACTGCAACATGGCTTATAAGATCAAGAGGATTAAATCCGGATGTACCTATACTTACGGTTGGCTTTAATCTATTAATTTTTTTGGTATTATTTTTAAGACCATTAATGTAGAGATCCATCCGAGGGTCGCCCAAGCAGACTACATTTTCAGCATTTTTATAATAGTTCTTCTTTGTTTCCAAACCATAGCTATTAATATGTGAGGCATATTTTGCTTCATCGATAATTGTTGATGCCATCAGCCCATTAATGACCAAATAACTCGGCACATCTTTTGACTTTAATACACAATCTACGATTGTTTGTATAAAACCAATATTAGCTATCATTATTTCCAAGTGAATTGGATGATTTTTAATATAAATAACTACACTATTTAGAACACGCAATGCTTCCGACACTCTTGTTGATATCTGATTTTCAATAACATTATATGCACCTGAGGTAACATCAGTGCCATCACTTAAAACAAGTCTAGCGCAGCGGTTTAATCTAAAATCATTAAGTAGCAACTCAGATTGCTTTTTAAATTTTTCTTTACGTCCACGTATAGGAATTAATCGCTGAACAAAGAACTTCTTCCAGCCTTTTTCAGTAACAAGTGATGCTGTAGCCACCCTAAGATTAGAGTCCTTTAATAGGCGTTCAACTATTTGTTTCGTGGGGTGGTAGATTTGTGCGTAAATCGTTTTTTGAATTGGGTTACTCTTAAAAAGGGTGTCAGTATAAAAACGGATGTTTGATAAAACAGATACCAAAATATTTCTTGCAATATCTTTAATAGACTTTCCATGAAGAGCATCGTACATATATTTATGAATGTCAAAAAAATAGACGACTTGCTGCGACGCTACTTTTTTATTTATTATTTCAAAGCGCAAGCCCATTTCTTTTAAGATGTCACTTACAAAACTATTTTCTT
This sequence comes from Methylococcaceae bacterium, assembly GCA_947505055.1. Next base: position 18,520 of record CANNLO010000015.1, read on the forward strand.
CACCGATGAAAATCGTGTGATACTTAAACGCTTTTAATTGTTCTAGATTAGCTCGCAGTCGAACATAATGAAGATATTCAGACCAAATTTCGATACGGAAAGCAAAACCAAACGGCACACCCTGCGCAGTAAAAATATCATTGCCTGTTTTATCGTAATGCCATTTTTTAAAGAACTCTGAAGCCAGAAAATTATTCTTCTGCATTTCGTCTGAGGAGCATAAATTATCTACATAAAAAGCATTCCCACCTAGCTTTTCAATTTCACACTTCAATCCAAAATCAAAAGTTAGCACCAAATCTTTTGAACGGAAAAAAGCTTCAGCACAATGCGACCAATAATTTCTTGATTCTAAAATATAGATATTTCGATATTTTTTACTTGTATTAATCAAAGAGAAAATCCATCATCGATTAATAAATTTTGCCCCGTCATAAAGCTTGATTCATCTGATAATAAAAACATTAATGCACCCAACAAATCATGGGCATCTAACATACCCTTTGACGCACAGTGCTTCTTATATGCGGCAAGGAAGTCAGTCGGCTGACCAGCCAATATACCGCCTGGGCTTAGGCAATTCACCCGGATTCCTGTACCTTTGAAGTACTGCGCAAAATAGCGCGTAAGGTGCTCAATAGCCGACTTGATTGCAGCGTACTCGACCGGCATTGTCATAGGAGTGCCCTCATAAATCTCGAAACGAGGCGCCATAGATCCATAGATTGAAGATATGTTGACTACATTTCCGAAGCCTTGATCTTTAAATGCCAAACAAAATTGCTGAGCAACAAGGAAATATCCACCAAGGTGCATATTAACGTTGTCACAGAAGTCAGCGTAAGTGACATCCTCAAGTTTTTTCCCATAATTCTTATTGCGTGGGTAAGCATTGTTTACTAATGCATCGATATGCCCATATCTCTGCATTAAGTCAGAAATTAAAGCTATGACAGAATCTTTGCTCGTAATGTCTAAAGGAGCCGCATAAGCATTACCTGTACAATCTTGCGCCAGTAGTTCTGCTGCTTCTAAGTTGATGTCTGCCACAATAGCAATGCCACCTCTATCAGAAATACCTCGCACAAAAGACTGACCAATAGCACCTGCACCACCTGTGACAACGATTACTTTATCTGTTAACATCGAATCACTCTTACTTCTTCGAAAGCAAAATGCTGTCATTGATCAGTAGATGGTCGAGTCCAGACAGCTCAAAGGTGCGAATAGCATCAGCAATAGTGTCTACAATCGGCTCACCATGAAGGTTAAAACTTGTATTAAGTAGCGCGGGAATTCCAGTGATTTTTTGAAATGCAGTTATTAATGCATGATATTCTGGAGTATATTTTCTTGATACGGCCTGTGGCCTTACTGTTTTATCGTAAGGGTGAGTGCCTGCCTCAATTTGTGCATTCTTTTCGGGGCGAACATCCAAACTTATAGCCATAAACGGAGACTGGAGTTTTTTTGGATTGAAAATATATTCATCTAATTTTTCTTCAAGAATAGACAACGCGAATGGCATCCAAAAGTCACGATTTTTAATTGCTTCATTGATTTGCTGTACTGTCTCACGTCGGCTTGGATTAGCTAAAATACTGCGATTACCGAGTGCCCTAGCGCCAAATTCTGCACGACCACGTATTACCGCTACGATATCGCCTTTTGCAAGCAATGAGGCGACCTGGTCAAAAGTGACATCAGCCTTTATATCAAACTTGTTTGAATAGCTATTTGCATCAAATTGATCAATCTCATCACGAATATCATAGCCCAAATAAAGATTTGGAATAGGCTGATTACTTTTTGGATCAGAATTCAAAAGATAGCAGCCACCAATACTCAAACTTTCATCACCCGAAGATCCACAAACAAATAGCTCTTCGACCTCTTCCAGCTCAGAAATGGCCTTATTCATTTTTATGTTCATGGCAATACCACCACCAATTACAAAGCGCCGGATTCCAGTTTTCTTGGCAATACTCCGCACAAGGTCGCAAGCAATTTTTTCAGTATAAGTCTGAACCGCACCTGCAATATTATCAAATCGATGAGCTATCCAGCCATCTTTAAGATAGGCATAAAGATCCGTTGGGCGATTTTTTGAAACAATACGCATATCATCAATTTCACAAAGATCTTCAATAATTCGCATGGCATGATTTACATGCGATGCCTTTGCGTACGGAGCCAACCCCATAACCTTGAACTCGTGCTCATCTGGACGCATTGCAAGAATCAGAGTAGCCATCTTGTAGATTCTTCCTATGTCATTTTGATTTGATTCAGCTAGCAGATCAAATTTTTCACCGTTTACTTTCCAAACTGTTTGATTGCGTCCATCTCCCCAGCCATCAAGTGTTAATACAATACAGTCTTTTCCGCGAAAGGGAGATCCAAAGTATGAATAGTAGGCATGGCAGGTGTGATGATCTAAAAACTCTATTTTATTAGCTTCAATACCTAACTGACTACTCAATAAACGCACTTGTTCCTTACGAAATAGTTTTGCATCTTGGCTCAGATCAAGCATCACCTCGTCAGTTAGATATGAAAAGTCATAATACTGCTTATCCTCATTAAATTTTTCGGCTGTGTTTAACCATTGCAGATAGTCAAGGCAGTTGAGGCCTTCCAGCCTTTTTCTATAATATTTCTCACCGTAATAATCGATATAATCACTAATCGAAAATTGTGTGGATGTTTTTGCTTTTAAAAATACAGAACCTCCGTATGACATTGTTGTATAGGCAACTCTATTTAAGTCTTTACCACTTACGCCTTCTTTTTGTAGGCAATATTCAATTGCTTGCCATGGATAGCCAACATAATTTTTCTTTTTAGTAAACCGCTCTTCCAATACTGCCGTTGTTATAGTTCCATCACGCATAATTGCAGCAGATGCATTATGTCCAGAATGCACAGCCAATATTAATTCTCGATTCATTTAGTATTTATCCAATTAATAATTAAAAAAGTTGATAACGATTTATCTAGCATAGCCAGCAACCAATACTATGCTTACACAATATCTCTAGAAGTTAATAGACATTCAGCCATCTGAAAATCTATCAAAGTATCAATATCAATTGCTCGCTCAGTTGGTATATGTACAGCTTTTACCCGACCTTCAAACGTCGCATTATAAGTCATCACAAACTCTGGGTTCGCAACATAGCAAACGGTTGCCATGTCATAAACTACAGGAGCATCTTGTCGACGAGCTATGGATAACTGTGGTGGATTAACCAATCCTACTGTGCCATCTTCATTGGTTTTAACCATATTAAAGTACGGACTACGATGCGCATCAGTTACTGTAATTATCATATCAGCATCGCCCTTCTCATACTCATCTAGGCAGTTTTCAATATCTATCGGCAACCGTAAGGGAGCGGTAGTGGGAATCGACACCATTACCTCTGGCAATATCCCAGTTGTTTCACACAGGTAATTAAGCGCATGACGCCAAGCTAACCATTCAGGGCTATCATCACGGGCAAGTTCTGCTGGCCGAATAAACGGCACTTCTGCGCCATGCTCAAGCGCGACCGCAGCAATCTCCTCCGAATCCGTTGAGACAATGACACGTTCAATACGCTTAACCGCAAACGCATGCTCAATAGACCAAGCGATTAAGGGCTTACCACCTAGCAGACGGATATTTTTGCCAGGCAAACCTTTGGAACCACCACGTGCAAAGATGAAAGCAACAGTTTTCATAAGCCAAACGCCTCTACATCTAACATTCCTACTGCGCACATTTGTCCGCCAGATGCCGCTGAGTTACGCGCAGCATCAATAATTTGTAACACTTTCAAACCATCATCCCCAGTAATCAATGGTAGTTTGCGTTCTATCACGCACTCGATAAAATTTTTCCACTCGGCCATATAACTATCATCACGTTGATGCGGGAGTCTAAATAACTCTCGCCACTCTTTTGCACCTACTTCATACAGCGAAACCTCACCCGTCAATCCATTCCAACGTAGGCTACCTTTTTCACCAATCGCAGTACAAAGCCTCGTTGTGTCGTGGCGTATAAAATCTAGATTAACTATACATGTTAGCTGACGTCCATCAGATGCCGGTGTAAAACCTAATGTGAGATGTGCAGTATCTTCAACATCAATCTCTAAGCTACTCTGCCGACTAAGCGAAGCTTTGACCCAATCAACTTCACCGAATATCCAGCCGAGGTAATCTAGTTCATGACTAAGTTCCAACAATGCGCCACCACCTAACTCCTGCCTTGCTGATACACCCTGACGATAATCGCTCTCTGGTCGCCACGACGGCAAATACTGACCTATCTCACACCGCACCGATAAAACTTTACCAACAACATTCCCTCTTAATAAATCTCGGTAGCGCTGCAGTGATGGTAGAAATCGAAGGTTATAGCCTGTTAATATAACTACACCTTGCTTCTCACACGTTTCAAGCAACTGCATAACGCCACTCAGTGAGGCTGATAAAGGTTTTTCTATAAGAAGATGTACACCAAACTCTGCCAATTCCTGTGCAGTAGCAACATGAAACGGAGCTGGGCTTGCAATAACAGCTATCTGCGGTGCAAACGCGAGAGCCTCTTCAATACTTGAAAAACTGCCATTTGCATACTCAGGCACTTCATTCGAAGCCTGATGGCGTAGAACTCTTATGTCAGCACTAGGCAACAACTCTCTAGCTAATCGTAAATGACGCTTACCTATACTACCAAGACCTACTATAAGAATGCGGTTAATTAACATTTCAACCACCATGGAGTTTCATCGCTTGCTTTTGCTCCTGATTGTTCGCCAACTGCAAATCTGCTGGCCGACCTACATCCAACCATGGCTCATGCATCGGATAAGCAACCGTGCGTTTTTTCTTGGTCTGCAAGCGCTCAAACAAGGCGGGCATGTCACAGTGTGCATCGGCAGTTAAAACACTCAGTGCTGATGGGTCGAGCACATAAACACCAGCGTTAATATGACTGCGAGCAATAGGCTTTTCTTCAAAACCAACAATTTCAACGCCTTGAGTTTGTACTACACCAAAGGGGTGTTGCCATTCATGTACGCGAACCGCCATAGTGGCAGTGGCAGCATGGCGAGTATGAAAATCTAACAGCTCCCCATAGCGTATATCGGTAATCACATCTCCATTAGTCACCACAAACGGCGCATCTGGCAAAGGGCTTAGCAAGCCAAGCGCACCGGCAGTCCCCAATGGTGATTTTTCGCGGGAGTAATCTATCTGCACACCTAAACGCTCACCATTGCCAAAATACTCCTCAATCATGTGTCCTAGGTAATGGATGGCAAGCACGAAATGATTAAAGCCCTCCAACTTGGCGCGTTCAATAATGTGCTCTAACATAGGTTTGCCAGCAACAGGCAATAAAGGTTTTGGGCAATTTTCTGTATGAGGAAGTAGCCTTGTACCCATACCACCAGCCATAATAACCATCAAGTTGGGACGTGTAGGTGGTGTAGTGATTTCATCCCACAAATGCAAACCAACAATATGATGCTGCTCATCGACCACAGGAATTTGCTGAATCTTATTGGCTACCATTAACTGCATCACCAAATCACGTCCCATCTCAGGTGGCACTACCAAGGCATTACGATGAATTATGCTAGTTAAGGGACTACTAAGATCAAGTTCTTTGAGTAAACCACGTCTGATATCGCCATCAGATACGGTTCCTTCTAACACGCCGGTTTCATTGGCTACCAAAACAATTTTGATGGAAACTTGGTCAAGGTTACGAATAGCTTGACCAATGGTGGAATTGGCGGGCAATATTGCTTGACGCCAAATTTGTTCAGATGGCTTCATTTTTATGATATTTCCCGTAACAATTCAAAGGCCTCTGCAGACTTGAACCCTGATGCAGCTCCGCGTAAGGTGGCCAATGCCCTAATCGATTCATGACTGCGCGGAAACGGGAACTTGCCTAGCTCTGATGCATAAATGTCTATAGCTCGCAATTTATCAGCGAGGTGCGATTCTATATTAATAAACACATTCGGCCGAAAGGCTTGACTTGTTCCCAACCCAAAATCCGTTTCTGAAAGGGTTTCGTAAGCAAGTACACGCCTTACTGATGGGTAGCGAAACCATTTTGTACAACTTGCCACTGCATCAAACACCACCTTGTGATCTGTATGAACGTCTGATGGGTGAGGCACAAATACCTCTTCTGGCTCAAAGGTTTTAAAAACATTTGAAATTGAAGCTACTAAATCACTCATTGGCACTTGGTCAAGTTGCGTTGTTGGAAAATTCAGCTCAAAGACTGAATCAAAACCAAACAATGCAGTGACGCGCTTAATTTCGTCAGCACGTTGCTCGATTTTCTCTTTACTCCAACCTGCTTCAGAGGTAATTCCAGTCACAATCAACCAAGCCACTTTATGACCTTCGGCCTTTAGACGGAGCAGAGTGCCCCCAACACCTAGCACTTCGTCGTCAGGGTGGGGAGCAACACACAATATAGTTTTACACATTATAGACTTCTCTATTTTCATTTAACGGATCTTCTGGTTTTTTAGCTAGCTTAGAGAAATCCGTGTTCTTCAGCAGTTGCGCTGCCATAACGGAACTATTACCGTCACCGTATGGATTTACAATTCTTTGAAGGTTAGCTTGGAAGTCATCACTTAAAGCAGCTTGTATTGCATTAATAATGTTCTCATAAGTTCCATCTGTAAAAATTACATTCGATCCGCTAAGCCTTCCACGTTGACGCGCGCCAACATTTATAGCGGGCAACTTCAATGATGCGGCCTCTAGCAATCCAGCAGATGAATTACCAACAATCATTTTAGAAGATCGCAAAAGATTAACGAACTCACAGCGCGGGAGGTTCTGATAAAATGTTACTTCGTTTTTTAGTGATAGCTGCTCTATAACCTTATGTATCTTAAAATTTCCTGGGTCAGTGTTTGCTCCACCCATGCACACATGGAAACCCTTATCTATAAGTGCTAGCACTGAATTTCTAATAAACTCACCGCCCACCTCTACTTCTTCAGCAATAGGGTGAAAAATGAAAGTAGCCAACGGGTTTATATGGGCGTGCTCATTTGCTCCCATTTTTTCCAGAACGCTCAACATATCTATTACAGGCTCTTGAATAAACTTGTCAAGGGCAACACTTCCAATCAAAAAAATTCTTGCTTCTGGCTCCCCTAAACTGATTAACCTGTTTTTATGTTCTATTGTACTAACAAAATGGGCAGATGAAAGCTTGCTCGTAGCGTGTCTTAGAGGGTTATCTATATGTCCATCAGTGGCATGATCACCTCCAAAGAAATGTACCGTCGGTATACCTAGAAATAAACCAAGCATTCCACCAATCAGAACATCTTCACGGTCCCCCGCATATATAATGACATCCGGTGCAAAGTTCTTAACTATATCTATACTACCTGAAAGCAATACGGATGCCGTCTTAAGTCTTGATGAAAGGCTATCAGCGCTTATTAATGTTTCTAGCTCTACTAATATTTTTAATCCATCATCATGTATGCTTGATACGGAATATCCATAGGCAGGTGAAAGATGGGCGCCTGAAACTAGTAACTGTAGATCCACATCTGGATCAGATTGTAGCAACCTATAAAGGTTGCTCATTAAATCATATTCAGATCGAATGGAACTTATTGCTAAAATTTTAAGCATATCTAAAACACATCAGATAGGCACATTTGCCTATTAATAATAGATGGTACGAATTCTTTGTTTATCCGAACTCCACCAAATTGATATTCGAATATCATGGAATCTCGTAATTGCGTGTTTTCATTTCTAATTAAGATATTAATATATTTACCATCAGGTATTTTTTTTAAATCATCCTCTTTCTCGAAATACATTACATCTATGGCATCATCGAATTCTTTGTAAAGTAGCCCATCATTCCAAAAATATTTAGCCCCAGGTCTCGACATTCTCCACATGAGAGTTTTCTGATCTTGAAAATTCAATGTATATGCCTTTTCTGACAATAACATTGAAATTGTGCTTCCCTCAAATAATTGTTCTTTGGTGATTCTGGCGACATAGTCAGTGGGCGGAAGCACCCAATTTAATCTTTTCTTAAATCCAGGAGTTGACAATGCATTAGGGAATCCCATTATAAAATCGACACCGAGTTTAGCTGCAACTTCATAAGTATCCCCCGCCAATTTTTGGAATAATCCATATTTTCGGTGACTCTCAGCAACCATGGTCGTCATAGACAGGTATGAATTAATCACCCCAGCACCAGACCAAAGTGGCATAGACATGATTGCATAATGCCCAACCAAACGATTCTCTTCGTAGCAAAGTGTAACAATAGGCTCATTGTTTGGATTTTTAATGTATGCCCAATCCCACAAGTCTCCAATCTCTCTCTCAGCAAAACACTCTCTAAAAAGCCCATTAATCTTAACTTTATGCTTCAAAAGTTCTTGCTTATCACATATAGATATTATTTCCATCAAGAAATTAAACGAAATATTTCTATTTCATTCCTACTCTTATTAAAATAGCTACACACCGGAATTAATATCAATTTGACGATTTGATTCATCGCGCAATTCCTCCTACATACAATGTTGATCCTGTTATAACATCAGGCCCATCCATCAAATAGTTAATTGCAATTGCAACATCTTTACTAGTCACCTCGTTCTTATACGCCTGTTTAGTATGCATGTAATCTATTTGAGATTCCGTTAAATGCTCAGTCATTGCTGTCATTACAAGAGCAGGGGCAACACAATTCACCCTAATGCCAAACCTAGCCAACTCAATAGACATTGATTCACTAGCATGCTTAAGAGCAGCTTTAGTTGCTCCATAAACAATCTCACCAGGTATATTCAATTCTGCAGCAATACTTGTGACATTAATAATTAAAGGCTTTTCAGTTCTAGTCAATGATTTCAACAATAATTTAACTAAATATAATGGTGCAATACAGTTTAAAGAAAAAGCCTCAGAAGCTAGTTTAGGGTCTAATTTAAATACTGGTGATGTTGGCATAATTCCAGCACAATTCACTATTGTATTTATTTTCACTTTATTAATCCCACTACCTTCAATTATTGTTTTTACAGATTCGAAGTCTAGAAGATCACAACATAAATGTGTATAATTTGGATTATTTAGAAAAAACTCTTGAGGCTTTCGATCTAGCCCATAGACATGGTGATCAGAATTGTCGGTGAACAGTTGCTCACATAGTGCTAAACCTATACCTGATGACGCACCTGTAATTAGAGTAACTTTTGACATTTTTCCCTCCTAATAGTTTGTAGCATGCGCTCATAATTGCCTTTAATATCTTGCATGACCTAACCTAGCAAGCCATATTCAACAAGGATGCCGTGATGATGCAACCTTTTCTCACAGCTCAATTAACTCATCTGCTAAAAAATTACGGGGTGCACTATAACCAATAACCTCATCCCATCGCATCGGGCTAATCCCATTGCCTGGACGCTTAACAGTAAGATTATTAGTAGAGTAAATCTCCCCTATTTTAATATCTCTTGAAGCTACAATGCTTTTTCTGGCAACTGTCATATTCTTAGCTTCGCTGTTACTAGGCTTTTTAACACCATCACCCAGCGACTGCTGTATATGTCGAATTGCCTGCACCATAGCTTTGAGCTCATCAGGCTCTAAGCTTGCTTTATGATCCGGCCCCTCCATAGTGCGATCAAGCGTGAAGTGCTTTTCTATGACACATGCACCCATTGCAACTGCGGCTATGGGTACTTCTATCCCTTGTGTATGGTCAGAATATCCAACTTTTACTCCAAAGGCAGTGCTAATTGTATGCATAGCGCGTAAGTTAACATCGTCTATAGGGCAAGGGTATTCAGTTGTAGCATGTAACACGGAAATTTTTTCTTTTGATGTCCCCGCATTAATTAACACTTCCAAAGCGTCCTTAACCTCATCAAGATTAGCCATGCCTGTCGAAAGAATCACCTCTTTACCGAGACGGCCTATGTGTCGCAAATAAGGCAGATTGGTAATTTCACCACTGGGTATTTTAAATATTGCCATTTGAAATGAATTTAGCAAGTCTATGCTGTCATGATCAAACGGCGTCGATAAGAACATAATTTCCTTGTCTTTACAGTATCTAATCAAAACTCTATGTGCATTATCGTCGAGCTCTAGCTTCTTAATCATTTCATATTGCGTCTCATCAGTTGAAGTAGTCTGCTTCTGATAATCAGCTTTTTGTGCAAGCTTACTTACCAACTTGTCTGCTTTAAATGTTTGAAACTTAACGGCATCAGCACCCGCTTCGACTGCAACGTCAATCAGTTTTTTGGCTAACTCAATAGAACCATTATGATTAACGCCTGCTTCTGCAATAATAAAAACTTTACTCATTGGCGTAACCCCTAAATAGCGATCCCGCTTTAATGAAATCATTTTCTTTAGTATGAACTGATTCTTTGGTAACAGCGTTACTGCCCACAAAACTACCTTGCTTGACAATAACCCCACCATTAATAACGGCGCCTGTTGATATATGGCAATTATTTTCTATGACTACATCATGCTCAATGAGTGACTTAGTATTGATGATGCAATTTTCACCCACTATGGTCTCTGCATTAATTAATGCATCATGCATGACGATTGTACCGTTGCCTATCTTGGCGTGCTTTGAAACATACGCCCTAGGTGAAATAATTACGGGTAACTTAAATCCTAGAAATTTAGCATAGTCAAATAGCCGAACACGAATTGCTGGGCTTTTTATTTGCCCGATAGTAATAAGCGCATAGTCATAACTTGCTTTTAGCTTTGTTAAATCGTCATCGTGACCGAGCCATGGATATCCCAACAAATCGCATATAGATCTATTAGTATCAACAATGCCAGCAATAAAGAATTTATTTTCTTGCTCAATAACATCAATACAAGATTTACAATGCCCGCCACCGCCGATTAAAATTAATTTTGGCTTCATCAGAGTCTCGCACTGCTAGGTATATTCACAACACGCTCTTCAAGCCATTTTGCGTTTGTTAAATCTGCTGATTGGCAGTCGCTGAACATCATTAATTCATTCATTAATCGCCATACTGGCCGTGACATAACGCCAGTGTCATTCAAATCCTTCAAAAAAATTTCGCGCGCTTGCTTGTCTACGAGCACCAAAGTATTGAGCCAATAATTTGAACTTGCTTGAGCCGGTTCTTTTACAAACATAAGATTACTATTAGAGAAAAATTCGGCATATGCATTTGCAATATCTCGCTTGCTTTCTAATAGTTTTGGCAAGCTCTCCATTTGCGCGCATCCAAGTGCTGCGTTGATGTTCGGTAGACGATAGTTATAACCAATTTCATCATGCACAAATTCATACGGATGAGGCTGCTTAGCAGTGGTGGTAATATGCTTGGCACGCTTAGCCAGCGCTTCATCGTCTGTAATAATCATACCGCCACCGCCAGTAGTGATGGTCTTATTACCATTAAAGCTTAATGCTGCAAGCTTACCGAATGCGCCAGTGTGTTTACCTTGATAAAAACTTCCCAAACTCTCAGCAGCATCTTCAATAAGCGGAATATTAAATTCATCGCATATCTTGGCAATTTCATCGATGCGGCAAGGATGGCCAAAGGTATGCATAGGTACAACTGCAGAAATCTTTTTACCTGTTTTATTATTGATACACGCTAAAGTAGTTTTTGTCGCATTAGCTTCAAGAAATGTTCTTAAACTTACTGGGCTCATCCCTAACGTATCTAAATCAACGTCAACAAAAACTGGTTTTGCTCCGCAATAACTAATCGCATTGCAGGTCGCGATAAATGAAAGTGGCTGCGTGATAACTTCATCGCCCTGGCTGACACCTACCAACTTAAGCGCAATATGCAAAGCCGCTGTTCCATTGACAGTAGCAATAGCATACTTAACACCCGTATATTCTGCTACCAATTGCTCAAATCGATCAACATACTTTCCGACGCTAGATACAAAAGTGGAATCGATACAGTCAATCAAATACGCCTTCTCATTGCCGGAAAATTTGGGCTCATGTAATGCAATAAAATCAGGCGTCTGATAAAGCTTGCGAATAAAATTAATCACTTCTTGGTAGTTATCACTCATATCTACATCTTTCCATCAAGATACTTGCCAGTCTCTTTATGTCCAAAATCAGGAATCATTTTGTAGAAGAGCGTAACAATTTGTTCTTTGGTCCAACTTTTAGCAAGCTTCCTACCATCAATGCATTGAACGAATTCGTCTAGCAACTCATTATCAAACAGAGGCTTATTCTTTATTACTCCCATGTTATTAAATTTGGCCATATCAAGCGTTTCATTTTCTGTAAAAAATTCCTCAAAATCCTTTTC